>NZ_CP090974.1:2815157-3134552 GCF_021513195.1 Shewanella sp. OMA3-2
CGCAAAGCCGTTATTGGGCAAAAAAATGGTCAGACCAACTTTAGAAAGTATCGAGATGAAATAAACAAGCTTTTTGACAGTTATAAAATGTTCTGCGTGACCATCAAAGACAACAATGATCTCATGTGGTCACATTACACGAACAATCATAAGGGTTTTTGTATTGAATTGGATGCAAGTAAGTTAGATGCTGAAAAAGTTAGCTATAAGTCTGAATTAGCCAAATTCAAACTTCTTGATATCTTCAAAAATGAATACGGCTTGATCACCACAGAAAATTTAAGTCATCTAATCAAAGAGGCTATGCTAACCAAGCTAGAAAAGTGGCGCTATGAAGAAGAGTACCGAATTACAGCTAGTCACAAAATGCATGAGCTCCATCAGCTTCAAGATAATACTAAATTTACTATATATAGAAGTAACCAGGAGTGGGTAAAGGCAATAATTTTTGGGCATAGAATGGATGATAAAGTTCGGCAATATATTATCGATACTTACGGGGAAAGTGTTAAATATAAGGTGGCAGTCCCTGACATGCGTGTAGGTACAATAAATATAATTGATTATTGATACCGGCGGGGTGGGATTTTATGGATGTTGAACACTACCGAAATTTTTTCCATACATCAATTAATCCGAACTCAGCTCAATAGACTTGGAACTCTAACAAGCTTTTGTCCAGAAATGTGTTACATGCCCATGTGCGCATAAAAATTACTCTATGTTATAGCAAAGCATAGTCTAAATGCTTATGCTGTGTTTACATACAGTTCTTTGGGGTAATTATGCTTTGCATCAAATCTACATCTGACTTTGAAATTGAAAGTGTAAAGTACCCTAACTTTCCCCTCTTAACGTGGGAAGTTGATAATACAAAGCTAGGGATTGAATCTGGAATGCTTTGTGTTGAAGCAATGCAATTCCTTATTTATGAGTGCTTGAAACGTGGGCGAGTAGACAGTGAAAATACTTGGTGGACTTATGCCCGCCACTTAAATCAATTCCTGACATTCTGTGAATATAACGGTTTAGATTGGCGAAATATTTCTGAAAGTAGTGAAGATGAAATGTTAGTCAGCGCCTATCGTGACCTTTGCGTTGGTGAGTTTGGCATGTCGGTCAATTCAACCAACCAACACCTAAGAACGATCGTGCGGTTTTACAGTTATGGTGTTGGCAAGTGGTTTGACTCATTGCCTTACTCACTAGAGTCGGTTTCGGTGCGAAAGGGTCAGCAGTTTTTGGCTCATACCGAGAGAAATGGTGGCAAAAAATACAGCTCGGACTTGATGATGAAAACTTTTGAAAAGAAAGCAGAGTTTTTATCTGCCTATGAAGTTCAAGAATTGTTATCTTCGATTGAAAACCCAACGCTCAAACTGATGGTTCGTTTATGTCTACAGACAGGAATTAGGCGTAAGGAGCTACTGCTTTTCCCCCTACACGTAATACGAAAACCTTCTGGAAACCAAACTTACTACGAAGTAAATATCTCACGGACTAAGGGTGAGAAAGAGCGCAAAATACACATTCCATCAAGGCTAATGGAAGATTTGTGGCGTTATGTAAATGAAGCTCGTTTTCAGAAGCAACAAGAATCAGGAGTGAACTCAGATTGCCTTTTCTTAACCTCTGATGGTCAAGAATGGGCTTCGCAAGGCTCTGCCTTTGGAAAGGCGCTCAAATCTCTGAATCTGCCCTTTCATGTGGCTCCGCACATGTTAAGACACTCCTATGCAACTCACATGCTCAAAGGGCTCTTAGAGCGCAAAAGCAGTAAGTTTGAGCCATTGATGTATCTACAAAGCCGTCTTGGACATTCCAGTATTACCACCACAATGAAATATTTACATCTGGTTAATGATTTGGTGGACGACCTGTCGATTGAGTATCAACAACAAATTGATGCAATTGTGTAGGCAGTAGCATGGCAAGACAACGAAAATACCTCACCATCAACAAAGATAAGATCAGGAAAACTTCGGCAGTAGAGCTAACCGTTGACGCCCTCCAAAGCCAAGGCTTAGTGCGAGCAATACACCCAGTTGTTACCTACCCAAATCTGGGTTCTAAAGGTGGCAATGGCGTAAACTTCGACTTTACCTCTTATTACGGCAAAGGCTACGACGACATCACGAATCGAGTTTACTACACTGCAAAGGCGTTACTGAGAAACACTAATGCTTTTACTGAAGAAACTCAGCACACGTATTTAAAGAATGGCTTTCGCTATTTTGCACAATATCTTGAGTTATTCAGGCACTCAGTCAGGGGAGATTTAACGCAAGATGACATTACGCCTAGACTGATTGAACAATATTTGCTGCACCTCAAAGGTAGTGAGTTTAAACCTAGCTTTCAAAAAGCTCTCTACACGCACCTCAAGTCATTGTTAGTCCGTATGAAAGAAAAAGGCTACTGGCCACTTGTCGATGACATCAACCTTAATAGTGATTTTTTCCCCAAGAATCCTTTTCCAAACTCCGGTAAACATGCAAAAAGTGAAAGATCACTCTCTCCCTATGAGAAAAGACAGGTTGTTGTTGCGTTAAAGCAAGCGGTTAAACCTATTTATCAAAAGAGAGAGTCATTGTCGGGTTACGAATTAACGTTGTGCCTACTTGCTGTGGCAATTCAAACGGGTATCAATACTTCACCACTGCTTAACATGACAACGGATGCTTTAACTGATCATCCACTTAAAGATAATCGAAAGCTTTTAACTGTGTTTAAAAAGCGGGGTAATGCAAAACAATTACATAACTTGCGCAAATCAGAAAACGTTGAGGTAGTACAAGGGGTAAAACTAGATGTGGCTTACCTGATCGATACCATTATTCAGTTAAGCTCGTCATTGAGGCAAGTGAGTGGTAGCAATTTAGTATTCTTATATGTCGCTAGCAACAGTAAAAGCGCTATTACCTCTCTGTCAGACTTATCGCTGCACTTCAACATAAAAAAATTCATCAAAGAAAACGACCTAAAGGATGAAGATGGACGCACAATTAAGCTTAATATCAGTCGTATTCGCAAAACTTTCATCAATAGCATGTACGAACTGAGTGGTGAAAGTTTGTTGATTGCAGCACAGCAAGCTAAACATAGTGGAACAAGTTCACTTGACTACTATTTGCAAGCCCCTGAGCAATCAAAACGTAACCTAGGTTTGATGGGTGAAATACGAGTCAAAGAGCTAACTTGCGATGCTCCAAGCGTTCCTGTCGGCCATTGTAAAGACCCGAAAAATGGGGATAAAGCACCGAAAGATGGAACGTTCTGTAATGACTTCTTAGGGTGTTTCCGTTGTAAGAGCTTCGTTATTACAGGCAATGATTTGTATAAGCTCTTTAGCTTCTATTGGGCAATAATTCGTAACCGTGATGAATTTGGTCGTAAAGACTGGAAGCGGCACCTAAAGAACGTGCTCAGAATTGTGGATGAAGAGGTTGTGCCTGAGTTTGCCAAGCTTGGTCAATTGCAGCATGTCAATGCTGAAAAGGAACGAGCAAGAACCAATCCACATCCATACTGGCAAAATCTCGATATGTTAAAGGTGACACAATGAGTTTGATTGAGTTGATACTAACGGACGTTGAGTTTGCGGAGCAGCAATGTTCAAAGCCTAATCAAAGCACACTAGAGCGAGCGATTGATGGCACCCTGACGGGCATTGTAACCTATGTAAAGTTAGCCAACGGTCACTATCAAGTTTACTCTCGATATGAAGAAGAACTATGGAAATTTCCTGCTGCTAAAGGGACTAAAGGCACCACCAAAAGTAACCTTACACTTAATTTTGGCACAATAAATAACCCTGAAATGAAACAAATGGCAAAATGGGTCATATGGAATAAATTAAAAGAAGGATTAGCGGTCAACTCTTTACTACATTCTTTAAGTTCTCTTAAAGGCTACTTTAAATGGGCCTTGAGTTCAGACACAACTGCAACGCATGGCTTGACTGCTTTTACCTCTAGTGCTTATGTTAAGTATGTGAATAGACTAAGCGCAAAGCGGAATGGCGAAATAAAGCCTCTTTCGTTAACAACAAAAACGCTTAAGTTCCTCGCAGTGGAAAACCTTTATCAGTGTTGCAAAGCATTTTATTTTGTTAAAGAGCATCCTTGGCCTGGTTCTGGTGCCAATATGCAGGCAGGACTGATTGGAGAGGCCGCTCAAAAAGCGAAAACCAAACCCAAAACCCCTATCATCCCTAACGAAGTGCTAATTCCACTCTGTAAGTTTACAAAGTCATGTTTAGACAGGGCTGATGAAATTTTGGCATCAAAAGGTAAGCGTGAATCATTACTGCTGCGAGACAGTTGCATCTTCTGGTTGCTACTCACAACAGGTATGCGTATCCATGAGGTTTTAGGTATTAAACGCGGAGCGTATCGCAGTGAGACAAGAGATGAGGTGACGTATTACTACATTGAAACCGCGTCAGAGAAGACCCATACGGGATTAGCTGAATGGATTGCGCCAGAGATTGCAACTCAAGCTATCGACATTCTTGGTCGTTATAGTGCGCCATTGCAAAAGCAGCTTGAAAATGACTTATCAAAAGCAAGGGATAGTCAAGACCATGTGGAAGTTCATAGGCTAGAAGAAATCTCAGACCATATTTGTTTGTCGGTATCTAAAAAAAGTAACGCTATTAGCCTGTTGTCTGGATGTACAATTACTGTTCATAGGTTGCCTAATTTATGTCAACAGATAGATTGCAACTGGAATTTGTCAGCGCACCAGTTTCGCCGCACCTTTGCCAACTATGCAGTGCATTCTGAATTGGGTGATTTAAGGGCACTAAAAGACCATTTTAAACACTGGTCAATCACCATGACGGCTCTGTATGCCTTTAACGAAGATTTAGACGCAGAATTATTCGAAGAACTGCTCCGAGAAAAGTATTTGATCGAAGAAGAAATCAAGCAAGACTGGTTTGAACTAGACACACCGATTACGGGTGGCGATATGGCTAAAAACATCAAGAAAGTCCGTGCAGATGGAGAGCTAATTAAAACTTTCGGCTCTCTCAGTGATATGGCTAAAGCCTACTCTAGCTCTATTCCTATCCGTTCAACAGGTATTGGATGGTGTACCAATGATGATGAATGTAAGTGCGGTAAGCCCGATAGCTGCGAGAGCGGAATTGTAGATAAACGGCATCTTCCCTACTGGGAGGGGATGCTTGTTCAGCAAATAAAACTTATGCAGTTGGATGATATAGGGGAAGCAGGTAGAGATGCAGCTAGGAAAGGTATGGAACGCTGTGAAAAGGTATTGAGTGCTTTAGGTATCGATGTTGAAGCCATGAAGCAGAAGTTTAGCCAAAGAGATCTAATCGAGGTAGAGAATGTCTAACCAGAAAGAAAAGTCGACACATAAAGCGGTAAGACTTGCCATTATTCGCATAGAAAAAGCTCGGCCTAATGTTGTCTCTGATAAGCGTAAAATGAGTGTTGCTGCCGTTGCCGAAGAAGCTGGCGTAAGCCGAGCGTTGATTCATCGCGATTGCCCTGACCTGTTAGAGCGTATTAAAGGTGGTGTGAATAAAGCTATTCGACAGCAGCGTGATGCCAAGCAAATTGAGCTGAATGAATACAAAGAGCGCAATCGAGAACTTCGAACTGAGGTCGAGGAGTTAAAAGCCATGTTATCTAAGGTTCAATCGCAAAACGCTACGTTAATACGGAAAAATATGGTGTTAAGTGGTGTTAGTGCTAAAAACAGCAATGTTACACAGTTATATTGTAGTAAGTAATTGTATTAAAAGCTAAAATCAATAGATTTACTGAGATTACTTGATGGTTTAATTTCAATAAAATCGCAACAACAAACAAATCCATATAAAACAATTGCATATAGTTAGTTACATGTAACGTGGTATTTATAAAGTTTGACCATTTATATTATGGTTTGATAATTTTTGGCATTGCTTACAGGCAGAAACGGGTTAGGAGTAACACATTTTTGCCTCGTTATTTGTTTGCCATTTTTAACAAAATCAGCGTCATGGTGCTTCGCCCACACCAGACCAAAGGGGCAAAACGCACGCTTTTTTTTACAAAAGAAGCCCTTTAGAAACACTCAGTGCTCCAGACGAAAAATGCTGAAAAGCGCATAATTTTCGATGTGGTTCGATCCAGCTTTAAACCTCATTTATAACCGGCTTACAAATTGCTGCTAAATATCTAGTGTCAGCTATATCTCCCACCTTTATGTAGCATACACTGTATATAAAAACAGTTATAATGGTTGTTGGCATGTTTTAAGTTGAATCGGCTAATAAGTAAACTAAAGTAGTACTTGTAATAAGTAGATACTTCTGTAATCAATTGAAATTGATGCATTTTTTTATTTTTTGTCGAATGTTTAGTCCACTTTTAACGCGCAAGCTCGCTTCTATTTGTCAGTGGAGTTAAATAAAACCGCTTTACATCAATAAGATACTAAATGTAGGATGATATTAATCAATAACTTAAACGACCGACTTTAAATTTAATTGGCCGTTCAATAAGCTGTTATATGCTCTTTGACTTCATCGTTATCGAAATATTTAATTGGATAATAAAGAGTAAGTTTAGACCTACGGTAATATTCTCTGTACTGCCCCAAATGGCAAAGTAAATTAAGGTGCTGTAAATCGATATTGGTATAAGTAGCGATATTATTCTGTGATATTTATTTTGGTTTAAGTTCATGTGTACCTCGTTAGATTATTGTTATCTAATGGGTAGGTTAATAGTTATTCAGTTTTAGTTGGTCATTACATAAGCATGTTTCACGCGTGAAACTCAAGTTAATATGTACTGTAAATAGAGCATATAATCGGGTAGCCGGAGGTATCTAGCCTCCAGCCCCCACACCACCCTGCATGCGGCTCCGCACAGGGCGGTTCATTTAGAACTCCTAACTCACTTTTGGGTTAGGATAATGAACTGCGATCCATCCATCTCTTAGTGAATATAATCCTGCTTTCTTCAGGTACTCATTACTCAGCGCTTGCTGTATCCCTGGTGTTTTCGAACTTCGCCATGGACCTTTGCTTGTGATCCCACAACCAACAGCCACTTGGATCCTGACGCCACGCTTAAGTAAGTTTTGTACCTTAGTCCGTGGTTTTCGCCACTGACGCCAGTAACACATACGAACACGACGTCGGATCCAATGGTCTAAATCGACACACCCTTGATAAGCGTTAGCGATGCCAAAATAATTGATCCAGCCTTGCATGTATTGACGCACTTTAAATAGCTGATAACTCATACTCACGCCCCAATTTCGGTTCGTTAGTCGTCTCATCTTTTGTTTGAAAATGTGTAATGTTTTAGCATGCCACTGGATCTTGCCTCGGTTAAATGTAAACCCAAGAAACTTGCTTTGAGCGACCTTAACCACTTGGCTTTTCTGTTCATTTACAACCAGTTTTAACTTAGTGGCAAGGTATTGAGTAATACTCTTGAGTACCCGTTCGCCAGCGCGTTGAGATTTTACCAATATGATAAAATCGTCCGCGTAGCGGGCGAATTTGTGCTCTCGGCTTTCCAGCTCTTTATCCAGACTATCCAACATAATGTTAGAGAGTAATGGCGAGAGTGGACCGCCTTGAGGCACACCTTCAAAGCTTGCTTCAAATTGGTCATTGACCATCACCCCTGCTCGTAGGTACTTACCGATAAGCGCCAACAGACGCTTATCCTGTACCTTGCTCCTCAGCTGAGTCATCAAGAGATCATGATTAACTCGGTCAAAGAACTTAGACAGATCAACATCAACGGCAAATTTGCGTTTCTGTTTGATGATATCCCTGACTTGCAGTACCGCTTGTTTAGCATTTCTGTTCGGCCTAAAGCCAAAGCTATTAGTCGAGAAGAATGGGTCAAACAGTGGCGTGAGTATTTGTGCAATAGCTTGCTGTATCACACGGTCAATGACGTTAGGGATCCCCAATTTGCGTTTACCGCCATCGGGTTTGTCGATCTCTACGCGCCTGACCGCTGAGGGTTGGTATTCACCTCGCTCTAATTGAGATTTACACTGTTGCCAGCCGCCTTGTTGCATCCAGAGCGGGAAGGCTTCGATGGTCATGCCATCGATGCCCGCTGCACCTTTATTGGCTTTAACTTGACGCCAAGCTCGGTGTAGATTTTCAGGTTCGAGCAGTTGTTGAAATAGATCGCGGTTGAAGGCCGGTTGCATATCAATACGCTGCCGATAGTAATCGTCTGGCGACGTAGTGGGTATCGACAAGTTTGACAAGACTCCTCCTTCTTCTAAATGTTCAGGCCTTCACCATGTCCCAACCATTACGATGGGCGTTGGGCTACTATGCCGTCTGCTGACTTCTGCTTAATCACATGTCAAGTTACCTCGTCATGCGCTATCGGTTTCCATCTGATTCGCTCTTTTCAGTCGATGAAATTGAAAAGCCAAGGCACTTAATAAACCAGAGCCTTACTGGTTAATGACCAATCGCGTGTTAAGCAGATCTCCCCAGATAAGAACATGAACTTTCTTTGCACTGCTGCATCATTTACGGTGGCCATTAGATCACGTGGTTTCGTCGTCTTGTGCCAACTCACCTCTAGCCTACGCCTCATATGATGTTCTTGTTCATCAGCTCGCAAATTTGCTAGCGGCTTCCTCCGGACCTAACCTCGCGATTAAGCCCTTGCCATTCGCTAGTAGTTAACGTTTAATAACAGTATGTTATTTAAACGGTGACCTTCCTACAGAGGACTTTCACCTCATTAGTTCATGCCCATGCTGGGCGTACACAAGGCGTTCAAAAGGACTAAAAACAGTTGGCCACTGCTCGTGCCTCGCTGATTTTAGCCAATCGGGTAGCCGGAGGTATCTAGCCTCCAGCCCCCACACCACCCTGCATGCGGCTCCGCACAGGGCGGTTCATTTAGAACTCCTAACTCACTTTTGGGTTAGGATAATGAACTGCGATCCATCCATCTCTTAGTGAATATAATCCTGCTTTCTTCAGGTACTCATTACTCAGCGCTTGCTGTATCCCTGGTGTTTTCGAACTTCGCCATGGACCTTTGCTTGTGATCCCACAACCAACAGCCACTTGGATCCTGACGCCACGCTTAAGTAAGTTTTGTACCTTAGTCCGTGGTTTTCGCCACTGACGCCAGTAACACATACGAACACGACGTCGGATCCAATGGTCTAAATCGACACACCCTTGATAAGCGTTAGCGATGCCAAAATAATTGATCCAGCCTTGCATGTATTGACGCACTTTAAATAGCTGATAACTCATACTCACGCCCCAATTTCGGTTCGTTAGTCGTCTCATCTTTTGTTTGAAAATGTGTAATGTTTTAGCATGCCACTGGATCTTGCCTCGGTTAAATGTAAACCCAAGAAACTTGCTTTGAGCGACCTTAACCACTTGGCTTTTCTGTTCATTTACAACCAGTTTTAACTTAGTGGCAAGGTATTGAGTAATACTCTTGAGTACCCGTTCGCCAGCGCGTTGAGATTTTACCAATATGATAAAATCGTCCGCGTAGCGGGCGAATTTGTGCTCTCGGCTTTCCAGCTCTTTATCCAGACTATCCAACATAATGTTAGAGAGTAATGGCGAGAGTGGACCGCCTTGAGGCACACCTTCAAAGCTTGCTTCAAATTGGTCATTGACCATCACCCCTGCTCGTAGGTACTTACCGATAAGCGCCAACAGACGCTTATCCTGTACCTTGCTCCTCAGCTGAGTCATCAAGAGATCATGATTAACTCGGTCAAAGAACTTAGACAGATCAACATCAACGGCAAATTTGCGTTTCTGTTTGATGATATCCCTGACTTGCAGTACCGCTTGTTTAGCATTTCTGTTCGGCCTAAAGCCAAAGCTATTAGTCGAGAAGAATGGGTCAAACAGTGGCGTGAGTATTTGTGCAATAGCTTGCTGTATCACACGGTCAATGACGTTAGGGATCCCCAATTTGCGTTTACCGCCATCGGGTTTGTCGATCTCTACGCGCCTGACCGCTGAGGGTTGGTATTCACCTCGCTCTAATTGAGATTTACACTGTTGCCAGCCGCCTTGTTGCATCCAGAGCGGGAAGGCTTCGATGGTCATGCCATCGATGCCCGCTGCACCTTTATTGGCTTTAACTTGACGCCAAGCTCGGTGTAGATTTTCAGGTTCGAGCAGTTGTTGAAATAGATCGCGGTTGAAGGCCGGTTGCATATCAATACGCTGCCGATAGTAATCGTCTGGCGACGTAGTGGGTATCGACAAGTTTGACAAGACTCCTCCTTCTTCTAAATGTTCAGGCCTTCACCATGTCCCAACCATTACGATGGGCGTTGGGCTACTATGCCGTCTGCTGACTTCTGCTTAATCACATGTCAAGTTACCTCGTCATGCGCTATCGGTTTCCATCTGATTCGCTCTTTTCAGTCGATGAAATTGAAAAGCCAAGGCACTTAATAAACCAGAGCCTTACTGGTTAATGACCAATCGCGTGTTAAGCAGATCTCCCCAGATAAGAACATGAACTTTCTTTGCACTGCTGCATCATTTACGGTGGCCATTAGATCACGTGGTTTCGTCGTCTTGTGCCAACTCACCTCTAGCCTACGCCTCATATGATGTTCTTGTTCATCAGCTCGCAAATTTGCTAGCGGCTTCCTCCGGACCTAACCTCGCGATTAAGCCCTTGCCATTCGCTAGTAGTTAACGTTTAATAACAGTATGTTATTTAAACGGTGACCTTCCTACAGAGGACTTTCACCTCATTAGTTCATGCCCATGCTGGGCGTACACAATTTTTAGCCTCTTAACAGGGGCGTTAGTTTACAAAAAGGATTTTGGTAGTGTTTGAAAGTATTGCGATCTATTCAGGGTTAATTGCAACAATCTGGATCTTCATCGGTGTTTATGTAGCAAGTAGGTTTTATGCTGGTTACAGCCATTCTAAGCAATTTTGTAGTGAGTTAGGTGCAACTGGTAGCCCAACTGAAAAATTGTCTCCTTTAATTAATAATTATCCACTTGGTTTTCTATTTTGCTTCTTCGGTTGGTATTTGGCACAACTCTCAAATGTTTCAGCTTTAGTGAATGTTGCGGGTTGGTTAGTTATAGCTCATGGTGTTGGTACTTGGGTCGCAGGCTATTTCCCTATGGACGCCGATCCATTTACTAAGAATCCAACTTTTAATTGTAAGGTACATTCTTGGGCTGGTTTTATCATGTTGCTTTCGTTAGTTGTTGCACCAATATTAATTGCTATAAGTCCAACAACTGAGATTATCCCATTATATTTCCGTATTTTTTCACTGGTTTCTGTTATGGCTGCTGTTTATTATCTTTTTGCTATGGCTAAAGCCGTAAAATCCCAAAGCAATCCTGGCATCCATCAGCGTATTTCATATGGTTTTCAGCTAATTTGGCTAAGTGCTTTTTCACTAGTATTGGTGTAATTGTAAACTAACAAGCAAATTAATCAGGACAAATAACAGTTGGTTTTTGCTCCTGCGTCGCTTATTTTAACCAACTGATATTTGCCCATTATTTGGGCGTTAGGGCTATTTTGCTAGTTTAGTCGTACATAAAAGGATTTTAGAAAAATGATTAGTGACTTAAGTCTAAGTAAGAATGTTCAGTTTTATGAACTAAATAAAGCACTCACCAAAAAATCTATTGAAGATACATTCAAAGAGATCTCTAAAGAGCGTGTAGGAAATTACCTTTTAAACGAGCCTAAAATAAACCATACAACGGCCTCGGGTAATCAAGTCATATACTCTATTGTTTCATATAAAATAGAAGCAGAGCCTTCATTTTTAGCCGGTACTTCGGTTAAAGAACAAAAGTACGCCTATCTGCTATTAATAGAATGTGATGATGCTTTAGCTATTTTGAAAAAATATGTTGATTCACCTGATAAACACTTTTCTTCTTTTATAGACGAGTTTGATTATGAAAAATTCTGTCATTTTCATGGTGATAAAAAACCAGAGTATGAAAGAGTTACCATGAAAAACATGAGTATATCAAATGCTGTCATTAGATCCCGTTCATTAGAAGCTAAAAGCTTGAATGGTATTATCTCATCTAATTCGTCTAGCCGATCAATCCCAAGCAACTTCAGAATGAAAGTCGGAGAAGACTCATACACTCTAACACCAAGTACTTCTAGAGTTAGTCATAGGGATAAAAAATCAGCATTTGATGGACTAATCGACTGGGTTATTGAAATTAAAGAGGAAATAAAAATAACCACTAATCAAAGTGAGTTTCTTAGTAATTTTGCTTCCCCTATTTGTTTGAAGGATATTATAGATTTAGGTCATCAAGTCGTGGCTATTCTCATAGATTTGACTGAAATAGAAACTAAGGTTTTAAATGGTGTAGCTGTTTTAAGTAAAGCTGATGGTATTCAATTGAATAGCCTGGAAATTAATAGGCTTTTTAATCAATTAAAATCTCCGATTTTAGTTGATGGTAATTTAATGAAGGTGAAAGGTTCCACTTTAGCGGGCAAAGTATCATACTCAAAAAACTTAATTACAATTAGAAATAAACTTCTTGATAGTATTTCAGTGACTGAGAATGGCTCTGATAGCTATTCTATAGGTGGGTATATAAATAAAGAAAAGCCATTTTCTGCTGTATTCGACTCACCAAATTATTCATATTATTCAAAGTCATGCTTTGAAGATAAACACTTAGTAAATAACATTCAGTCAATACTCAATATTTTTGATGATAGTTATAACTTTAATGGCATCGGTAGTGAGAAAGAAAAACCGCATGCAGCCAATTTAACTAGGTTTCCTGCTAACTCTCTATTTAGGAAAGTAGAAGATCAATATTGTGTACCTCATAATATTGTTATCTGTGATGATATGAATGACGAATGGTCTGATCATATTGCTATAGATAGTAATAGCGCTATTCCATCTATCTCTTTTATCCATTCTAAATTTACTAAGAAAGATACATATGGTGCTAGTGCTTTTCATGATGTAGTAGCTCAAGCACTAAAAAACATTGGCCGAACTCAAGCAGAAAAACAACTATTTAAGAATAAATATGATAATGAGTGGCACAAGAATTATGAAAGCACCAATATTAGTAGGGTTACAGGTGCCCAGAATTGGCAAGATTTAGAAGTAGCTCTCGACGCTGTAAATCAAAACCCTAACTCTATAAAGAAAATTGTACTTGCAACCCCTTTTCTAAGTAAGGCTAAATTGATAAGAGAATTAAACAAATTGGCTTTGGGTCAAAAATGTAAGCCACACTATGTGCAGTTAATCTGGCTTATAAATACGTTTATAAGTTCATGCAAAGATTTTGGAGTTCAAGCTCATATACTGTGTAAACCATAGCCCTAACTAATAAGGATAGGCCGCGCGAAGCCGCGTCCTTATCCCAAGTGTTGAACAAGCCCGACACGTGGGATGCGACTCTTTATTATGTAAATATCAGCTCGAGAAAACGCGCTGTTTGATGTGATGGTTATCGTGCTAGTTTTTTGTAGTCAGCAAGTACTGACCTGGTCAACTGAATTCGGTCACCCTAGTTAAGTTCGTTACGCCACTTCTGTTAACGGCTTATCCGTACGCTCAAATTCATTGGGACTTTGGTAATTAAGGTATGAATGCATCCGTTGGCTGTTGTACCACATAGTGATGTAATTCAAGACATCTTGTTGAGCTGCGTAGCGTGTTCGATAATTGCGCCAATGAACTCGTTCCTGCTTCAAGCTTCCGAAAAAGCTTTCAGCTACTGCATTATCCCAACAACATCCTTTTTTACTCATACTGCCGACAAACTTATGCAGCCTCAGTATTCGTCTATATTGATGGCTCGCATATTGAACACCTTGATCTGAGTGTATTATCAATCCAGCTTTAGGTTTTCGTTGCCATATAGCCATTGTGAGCGCATCACAAACGAGTAGTGCCTTCATTCTGCTGCCCATACTCCAACCAACAACTTTACGGGAATAGAGATCGATTACGACGGCTAAATACAGCCATCCTTCGGCAGTCCATATGTACGTAATATCTTGAACCCACGCTTGATTGGCGCATTGAACATCAAAATCCTGTTCAAGCTCATTTTCATATATAGGCTTCTTGTGGCCGCTGTTGGTTGTTGCTTTGTACTTCTTTTTATAGCGCACCCAAACGTTTGCTTCTTTCATCAGTTGCGATGTTTTCCTACGCCCAACAGGGTAATCAAGGGAATTCAATGCCTTTTGAATGCGTCTTTGTCCGTAGGTGTTATCGCTAAACTCGGCAATATCCTTAACCCACTGCAACATCTCTTGATGCTCTGTATCAACAGGTGACTGAGACTTCCGCTTTTGATAGCTGTAGTAATTATTGTTTTTCACACCCAACACGTGACACATTAATATCACAGGCCAGATCTTCTTATTTTGGGTAATAAACGCGTATTTCACTTCGTTTCTTTGGCAAAGAAGACCGTCGCTTTTTTTAATATTTCACGCTCTATTTCTAAGCGCTTTACTTGTGCCTTTAGCTTGCGGATCTCTTCCTGCTCAGGTGTCAGCTTGCCGTTGCCTCTAAATGCATGACCATCATCATTTTCTGCTTCTTTTATCCAGCGGCCGAGCAGTTGAGGAGTCACCTCTAAATTTCTAGCGGCTTCAGCAATACTGTAATTTTGCTCTCTTACCAGTGTAATGGCATCAAGCTTGAATTCTTTTGAATAGGATTTACGTGTTTTCATTTGAATCTCCAGTTAAATCAATTATGTCTTAACTGGGTTAGTCGTATCAATTAAACCACGTCAGCTTGTCCTGCGCCAATGGAAGCGGCGAATGCTGAAGCGATAATCGGGCCAACACCTGGAATACTCAATAGGATTTTACCATTAGGGTCTTGCTCGACCAGCTGCTTTAATAGTGAATTAATTCGTTCAAGACGTTTAGTGAGTGCTTGATATTCTTCCCAAAAATCATTGGCCATTAATTTGATAAGTGGTCGTTGCGCTTCATCACAGATGATGCCCCACATCGCTCGCTCAAACGCACTGTGACCTTGCGGAAAACAAATACCAAAATCGACTAACACGCCACGAATTTGATTGGTACAGGCAGTTCTTTGTTTTACTAAGCGCTCTCTAACGCGGTGTAACATCAGAATTTCTTGCTGCGCTTCGGTTTTAATCGGTACAAAGCGAATGTTAGGCCTAAAACTGGCTTCATAAATCGCCATGGCATCATTCTTATCATTCTTGCTACCACGCACAAACGGGGTGACATGTTGGGCCGGAATGAGCTTAACGTTATGCCCCATAGCGAGAAACTTACGTCCCCAGTAATGGGATGAATAACAGGCTTCAAAGACCACATTGCAAACAGATTGCTGGGACATAAACTCAGTCAGCTGAGCGCGATTTAAACGCTTATTGAACATTTGCTTTGCCTGACTATTCATCCCCAGGACTTGAAATACATTCTTTGCCAAATCAATCGCAATAGTGCTAACTTTCATAGTGGACGCTCCTTAAGTAACTGTATGGTTCAACATCAGTTTGGCGCATTGACGCCGTATTAGGGAGCGTCCATCTCATCACCCACTCTAATTGGCTAAATATCAACACTGAACTAGGCTTTATTACCCTTCCAAAATGGTAATTGAGGTATGTGGAGGTATGTGGGGTCAGGGTAAACTTTATTTTATTACCATATTTTTTCTAATCCCACGACCTAACTTTAGACTCCTTGCTCTAACGCATTTATGTCCAAAAGTGAGTTAACTATTGTGTTTATCTAGTGTTGCCACAGTCATCAATAAACCTAAATCGAAGAAACAAAAATTCAGGTGCAGATGAGCCAGCGAGTATCCAAAACATGGATGTTTTGGTTAAGCCCACATGGACGCTGATTTTAAAACCAAGAGTCGGCGTCTCGCGGGATCATTTGCACTTGAAGATCACCTTTCTACCAAATATTCTCCAAAAATCAGTTAACTCTTGTTCTGATTTAGCTTTTGCCACTGCCATCAATGAAGCTAAATCGAAGAGACAACATTTCCGGTGCAGATGAGCCAGCGAGCATCCAAAACATGGATGTTTTGGTTAAGCCCGCATGGACGCTGATTTTAAAACCAAGAGCCGGTGTCTTACTGGCTCATTTACACATGGAGTCACCCTTTTAAACCCATGAAAATTTAAATAGGCTCAGGTAAAGTTTTTATAAAATGAAACCTTTCAACCCGTTTTTCCAAAAACGAGTTGAAAAATGATCGGTAATCTCCCCTAAAAAGCAATGATGTTTTTTTTCGTCTCGCTTTAATGTAAACACTTGGCACCCGTAAACCAAACCAGCCGTTGGTTACACAGCTCAAATAAATCGGTTAATGACATTGGGTTATGTTGATTATTAGCGTTACAGCTTCATGTAAAGCTGAGATAATAGTTAAACACGCATTCGTTGATTGATTATCTTTCAGTGGCACACATTTACCACGTATCCGGCTGTTGCTTAACTAAAGTCATTTTTAGTGACGTTATCTTAAATTAAACAGGGTTACGTTTTTATTTCAACAGGACTTTTCATGCGCGCCTTTGTATTACGAGCCAGAGCAGCACCCGTCGACAGTAAACTTTTTCTAGCAGGTATTGGCCAAGAAGCCCATACCGAAATTTTAGCCCATGTGCTAATGAACACTATTTTTGTAGCGCAATCATATCGTGACGATGTAATTGTGCATTTGGTACTTGAAAGTACCAATGACTTCTCCCGCACCATTAGCTTCACGTCTAATGAGCTACGTAATATTGGCGGATTTCACGAACAAAATCTCACCGCAAAAATAGCCAAAGCGTTAGATGTATCCAAAGGGATGAGCAAAGAACAAACCCGTGAGGTTGAATCTGGCATTACCGTGCGCACAGTCAGTTTTGAAAAATTAATCCAAGAGTTAGCAGAGGATTATCAGTTATACATGTTAGAGAAAAAAGGCACTCCAGTACGTGAAGTCGAGTTTGCTCACAATGCGTGCTTTTTGTTAACCGACCATATTCCTATGCCAAAAAAGAGTTTTAACAGCCTGAAACGTCTTGGTACCCAGCACATAAACTTAGGCCCTAAAATGCTGTTTGCATCACAATGCGTGCTGTTAATTCACAATGAGTTAGACATGAGATTGTAGATACAAGATGCGGCGTTTCAGCTTAGAACGCTCTCAAACTCGCACGCCACTAACAACCAAAACCTTCTGAAAGGAAAAAGTCACAGTGCCTTTTAGGCATTGATTTTTTTATTCGAAATATTAAAAGGGCTGATTACTGCCTATCAAATAATTCGTGATTAGAATAGCCGAACTTAACACGTCGTTGATGCTGTTAGAATAAATGTATAAAAGTGATCGATATGCATGATGATCGGCATCTTGTATTAATGCTAAATTAACCAAAAAATATGCTAAACCATCACACAGACAAGTAGTATTGAAATACTCCCGCAGAATATAAAGTAAGATAAAACACCTCATAAACTGCCTTTAAGGCCGCAAGAACAGCTGCTTAAGTATGATTACTAAAAAAACAACTACCGTAAAAAATCAAATTCCTATAATCTTTTAAATGGTCCCTACACTACAAGTTAAGTGGGCATGAAATTGACGAAGCTCAATTAGCAATCTGTATGTTACCCACAATACTAAACATAATTAAGCACACCATCTATTTTCAGATAAAAAGGAATAAGACTATGAGCATGATGAAAGAATTTAAAGATTTTGCCGTAAAAGGCAATGTAGTCGATATGGCTGTCGGTATCGTCATAGGCGCGGCATTTGGCAAAATTGTCAGCGCATTAGTAGCAGGGGTTATTATGCCTCCAATAGGCGTATTATTGGGAGGTGTGAATTTTTCTGATTTAGCCATTGTGGTACAAGAAGCCGTTGGTGATACACCTGCAGTAGTGATAAGTTATGGCGCTTTTATTCAAACTGTTATTGATTTTACTATCATTGCATTCGCAATATTTATGGTGGTAAAAGGTATTAACAAATTAAAGAAAAAAGAACAGGCGGCACCAAAGGCACCACCAGCGCCCTCTTCTCAAGAAGTTTTGCTTACTGAAATACGTGATTTATTAAAAGCAAAATCATAACGATACAGTTTAACTAAACAATTTATCGCAATGGGTCGCACATCTTCGATTCGCACACTGTTGCGTATTCAAAATAGTGCCCCACCCTATTTCGGATAAAATGTGGCCAATCCTGGTTGGCCACATTTTATCGAATTAAGTTAATGTTTTTCTGTAAAGCAAATTACAGTTAAATTGCCATCCAAAACCTACATTTTTCAGAATGTTAATATTAAACTCTTTAAAGTTATGTGATCTTTAATACAAATTCTAAATACGAATAGTTTGCATTATTCATATCAATTGATAGAATCCGTGTAATTTCCACCTTTACTATTAATTGAGATAAACATGATCAAGAAAACATTACTTGCTACAGCATTGTTAAGCGTATTTGCAAGCTACTCTGCCGTTGCGTCAGAAGAGACTCAAGAACTACGTAAAATTATTGAACAGCAGCAGAAAGTATTAAAAGATTTAGAAAAACGCCTTGAACAGACAGAGCAACGTGTAGAAAAAACGGCTGACGTTGTTGAATCTACAGCATCAAGCAAGTCTGCTACAACTATTGGTGGTTACGGTGAACTTCACTATAACAATATTTCTAATAATCTGAATAACACAGATAAGAAAGAATTCGATTTCCACCGTTTTGTATTATTTGTAGGTCATGAATTTAACAGCACAACACGCTTCTTCTCTGAATTAGAAGTTGAGCACTCAATTGCTGGTGAAGGCAAAAAAGGCGAAGTGGAATTAGAGCAAGCTTATATCGAGCATGACTTTAATAACATGTTCACCGGTAAAGCGGGTCTATTCCTGATGCCAGTGGGTATTATCAACGAAACTCACGAACCAACCACATTTTATGGCGTTGAGCGTAATCCTGTTGAAAAAGACATCATCCCAGCAACATGGTGGGAAGGTGGTTTAAACCTAAATATTAAAGCAGCCCCTGGCGTTGCGTTTGATACCGCGGTGACATCTGGTCTTTATCTAAGCCAAGATTCAGGTTATAAAATCCGTAACGGTCGTCAGAAAGTATCGGAAGCCAAAGGCGAAGATTTAGCCTATACCGGCCGTGTTAAGTACACAGCAGTTCCAGGTCTTGAGCTTGCTGCGACGGTACAATACCAGTCAGATTTAACTCAGGGTGAAGCAGGTGTTGATACCGCATCAGCAACATTAATGACAGCTCACGCTATCTACAACATCGAAAACTTCTCTGTTAAAGCGCTTTACGCTCAGTGGAATATCGATGGTAAAGAGGCTGAAACGTTAGGCCGTGATAAGCAAAACGGTTTCTATATTGAGCCTTCTTATCGCATCAACGACCAGTTTGGCGTATTCGCTCGTTACAACGAGTGGGACAACAATGCGGGCGATAATGCAGACACTAAGAAAAAGCAAACCAACGTAGGTGTTAACTACTGGTTGCACGAAAACGTAGTCTTTAAAGCTGACTATGAAAACATCGGCGGCGCCGCTGATTCAGACGGCTTTAACTTAGGCGTTGGCTATCAATTCTAAGTAATTGAGTCTGTGGATATAAGTCTTTGGGCTTAATCACATAAAACACTTGGGGTGGCTATCATTTTTTCAGTATGATAGGCACCTTTGTTTTATGTGCCTTTTTCAATAGTGCCTAATTAAGCCATTTCTAATTAGTCGACCCTAACTAAGAGCTCCCCTGATTTATGAGATTACTTTGCTGCATCATACTTGGTATCAGTTTATTAATACCTCAGGCTCAGGCCGAAACCACTCAATATTTATCTTCTCAGGATTTTATCAAACAGGCTTTTGCTGGCGACTTACCTAAAGCTAAAGTGTTTTGGCTTGATGATGAAGCCAAGGCGGCCATTGAAGATATTTTATCCCATAGCTTTAATAAAATGCGGGTGCGTTATTGGCAAAAAGATGACGCCAGTGTGTGGATTTTAGATGAAATTGGTAAAGAAGCCCTGATAACAGTAGGCATTCATGTTAAGGCTGCGGAGATCGTACAAACAAAAGTGCTAGTATACCGTGAAAGCCGCGGCGATGAAGTACGCCATGACTTTTTCACCGACCAATTTAAAGCAGCAAAATTAAATGCTGATAACAAACTGAATAAACACATTGACGGTATCACTGGGGCGACCTTATCTGTGCGCGCATTAACTAAATTATCTCGAATTGCACTGTGGCTCGATGCCCATGTTAATAAAGCTGAAAATCAGTCAACGGCTATGACAGGTATGATGAGCAACAACAATGACAAAAAGTAGACGCCCAAATCAACAACTGAGACGCCAAGGGGTTAAATATAAAATCCTCAGAGCACTGCGTCCTTGGCATCGACGTCTGGGTATATTAAGTAGCTTTTTTATTCTTTTATTAGCAGTTACTGGTGTGGCCATAAATCATAGCCAAGACTTCAATTTAGATATTGCTCAGGTAAAACAAGCTTGGTTGCTAGACTATTACGGCATCAATGCACCGCAAAAAATAACGGTATTTTGCATAGCCTCCACTACTGGCCTCAATGCAGAGTCGCCTTCCCAATGTAAAACACAGGTGGCAGCAACAGACAGTCAATTGTGGCTGAAAGACAAACTTATTCTTGAGAGTCAGTTACCTATACTTGCGGTAACAAGGGTTGGAGACTCACTAGTCGCCATTGATACTAGGCATGTGTATTTGTTTTCTGCAGCAGGCGAACTCTATGAAACCCAAGGGCCAAGTACGGGCTCCCCAGGACATATTGGCCTTAGCTAATAATGATCAAGGTGTGTGGCTCAACACTGCCAATGGGATATTTTTAAGTGATACAGATTTACTGGAATGGTCATCACAACCGGAAAAGACCACTATTAACTGGTTAACTCCAATGACTAAAAATGAATTAACGCCATCACAGTGGCAAGCTATCGAATTAAATGCCCGCAGTAACCACTTAAGCTGGGAACGAGTCATACTGGACTTACACAGCGGTCGTGTATTTGGCCCCTTAGCAATCTGGTTGTGGGACATATTCGCCCTCGCCTTGTTACTAGTTGCCTGCAGCGGAGTATGGATTTGGCTAAAGCAGCGCTAAAATTATCAATTATTATATTAATATGACCCTGAGATTAAGAAACAAGCAGATTCAAATTAATTAGATTAAAAATCTATTAGATTAAAAACAATTAGAGTCAAGCATAATTGCAGTCTGTGTCTTAGCCAGAGTTATTTGATTAAAAGCTTGATAATAACTGCCCTGTCTCATATTTAGGCCATTTAGGAGCACATCAAATTGAACCAATTAACAGAGCAACTTATAGACTGCCCCTACTGTGGTGAAGCGATTGACATTCTCATTGATTCATCCGACATGGGACAAGAGTATATTGAAGATTGCCAAGTATGTTGTAAGCCAATCAATTTCTTGATTTCTGAACGTGAAAATGGCGAGCTTACTGTTAATGTTTATGGTGAAGATGAAGCCTACTAATCATCAAATATATTTCACAGCCCAATTCAGTATGAAAGAATACTAGATGTAAAAATTATCTCTAAGTACACAGACCTAAACTTCACGTGAACAAGACAAATATTTTATGACTTTGTTTATAAACGATAGACTATTCTAAATTGAAACAGTAAAGTAAAATTAATTGTTAGGGATGATAATGTTGTTGAAGGGAATCAAATGGTCTTTCGCCGTATGCGCATTACAATAGAACGCCAGTCAAGCGTTAATCATAAGCTAATTAGCCCCTTCTCAATTACATTTCTTTTATATACTTCTTTGTACTTTTAATACAGGTTATATCGCTATGTTTGGCTTTTTTAAAAAATATGATGCTCACTTATGCTCAGCTGTATCAGGAAGAATACTGGATAACGGTAAGCCATTAGTAGGTGTTAAAATTGAACGGGAACTCAGATACATTGATAATAAAAAAAGAATCGATAGCACCTTAACTGATAAAAATGGCTGTTTTACCATGCCTGTTGTTAATATTCGTTCAAAAGCACCAGGGTGGTTATTTTGCGAACAAATGACAGGGCAAACAATTGGTTTCTTTTATAAAAGTGAATTTTATAAACTATGGGGTACATTTTTATCTGGCACAGAGTCAATCGCTGCATATGATGAAAAGTTATCTCAATTAAATGCAGATATAGTAAATCCTAACGTTTTCTTTACATTTGAAAATAAAGAGGTATCTCATGTTCCATATGGTGCCTCTAGTATTTGCCGTTGGGATACGGATTTTGAAATACAACAGATCATTGAAGATTAAATTAACATAAGGGAATATAATATGCGTGATTTAACGCCTGCAATAGCGGTAAAACTTGCCGAGGGTGCATATCAAATAAAAGAGACAACTCTAGGTGGAGGGTATGAGACACCTGCACTTCAATTTTTATCCAATGACTTCAACTTTAACCTCTCAAAAAATGTGCTTCAGGGCACTAGTGGCTCTTTTATTGAGCATATTTTTAAACATAAAACTGGTTTTGCTGTTATTGGCACGGGTAAAAAAAGCGGTAGTTATGATGGTCATACTGTAATTGCGCTGCGTGGTACTGCAAATAAACGCGACGCAATAACCGACATGCATTGCGGGTTAAGTACCAGTGCAAATAACTTACCAGCCCATGCAGGCTTCAACAAAACCTTTAACTCTATTCAGCCTGCATTAAATACTTATTTTACAAAAAATAATACAGGTCCAGTACATTGTGTTGGACATAGCCTAGGCGGAGCACTGGCACATTTAACAGCAAATTGGTTACATGAAAAACAAAATGGTAGACCTATTAGCTTATATACCTTTGGCGCACCTCGTGTAGGTTATGCGGGATTTGCCGACAAAACTAGCAATAGCTTACATAGAGTTTTTCGTTGCTTGCATTCAGCTGATCCAGTGCCATTACTACCTTTTTGGCCTTTTGTTCATACCGAAGGTGAATATACACTTAATGCCGCCCCTACCATTAGTGCAGGTGCACACAAAATGGCTGGTAATAGTCCTGGATATATTAACACTGCGAGTGCTTTTAAAAGTTTTGCTGCGGTAAATAAGCGAAGTGCTCATTGGCATAAAGAGCAAGTAAGACTCGATTATGAAAAACGCCATCAAGCAAGCTTCACCTCAAAATGGGCTCATAGGTTAGGGGCGGCTTTAATCACCCTATTGAAAGATACCGGCCACTTGTATGAAATTCAACACATGATCACTACTGGTTTAACCTTTTACGATAAAGTAGCTATGTTACTCACAAAAATTGCTAACATGCCTGGTAAGTTTGCCGAACAACAAAAAGGTATGTTAGGCCATATGCTAGTATTTGCGGGTAAAACAGGTGTCGTAATAACTGAGATGCCTTATAAGTTTATTCGTTGGGTTTTATCAGTGACACTTGAGAAAGTCGCTCTGGTTGCAGGAAATGCATTGAGTATGATCAAGTAAATATACAAAGTGATTTGTGGGATGGAATTGCCTTTCCCACAAATAGTATCATTTGGGTTTTGACACTAGACTTAAGTCACTTCCAGATTTAGTCACATATATATAACGACTGATCTCGTAATCTAAATTAATACACCATTGATAGTTTATAATCCTAGGTTGCTTTGATTAACTAACCGTCTCATTTTTGAAAATACCTAATGTTCTAGCATGCTACTGGATCTTGTCCCACATAAAGGTAAAATTTACAACTTGCTTTGATTAAACTTAACAGTTTGCTGTTATGGGCATTAAGTGTAATCGTCAATGCGAATAATACCCCAGGGGGAAACAACCCTTCCTCTTCATTATTAAGGTCCCCCTATGATAAATAAACTGTCCCAGAATACTTCTACTGCTGTCGACACTATCAAGACTATCGACGACCTTGCTAAGTTCGTTAACTATTCATTTATGAACACGCTTAATTGCGATCCTGACGCGACAGAACATGGCATCGACTATGCGCCGCGACAAGTATTCTCAGGCCACTACGTCACCGTAAAACCAACACCTATCGAAGCCCCTGAGTACGTAGTACATAGCAACAGTTTGTTTCACGAATTGGGTTTTGCTGACAGCATGGCGCAGTCAGCCGATTTCATGAGCATGTTTTCCGGTGATATGTCCAACCTGCCTGCACCTATGAGTAAAGTCGGTTGGGCATGTGGCTATGCGCTGTCCATCTTTGGTACTGAATACATCCAACAGTGTCCATTTAAAACCGGTAACGGCTACGGTGACGGCCGTGCTATGTCAGTACTTGAAGCTGTCATTAAAGATCAACGTTGGGAAATGCAGTTAAAAGGTGGCGGTCGCACGCCATATTGCCGCGGTGCAGACGGTCGTGCAGTTCTGCGCTCCAGTGTCCGTGAGTTTTTAGCGCAAGAGCACATGCACGCGCTTGGCGTGCCAACGTCTCGTTCGCTGAGTTTATATGTGTCGAAAACCGAAACAGTCAAGCGGCCGTGGTATTCCGAGGGTTCTCGCTCGCAAGATCCCGACAGAATGATTACTGAGCCGGTTGCTATTTCTACGCGTGTGGCCTCTTCTTTTATTCGGGTCGGACAACTCGAACTTTTCGGTCGCCGCGCTCGCAAAGCGGAACATCCACATGCGATGGCAGAGCTTGCACAACTGGTATTGCACTTAATCGATCGTGAATATGCGAATGTTATTGACCCACAACTGAGCATTAACGATAAAGTACTATTGCTGGCTCGCGAGTTCCGTCAGCGCCTAACGTCATTAGTGGCCAACTGGATCCGCGTGGGTTATTGTCAGGGTAACTTTAATAGCGACAACTGTGCTGCCGGTGGTTTTACCCTCGACTACGGCCCCTTCGGATTTTGCGATGTATTTACTCCACAATATCAACCCTGGACTGGTGGCGGGCAGCACTTTGCATTTTTGAACCAAGGTGTGGCTGCTGAGCATAATTTTCTAATGTTTTGCACTGCATTAAGTCCATTATTAACAAGTTCACCCGATGACTTAACGCAACTCCAGCAGTTGGTTAATGACTTTTCGACTGAGATGCAAACAAAAATGGAGCAAATGTGGGCAGCCAAACTAGGGCTTAACACATTTAATGCGGCGCTATTTACTGAGCTTGAATCGCTAATGATACAAACGCCTGTGGATTACACTCTATTCTTCCGCGAACTCTCAGCACTACCCGTTGATATCACTCCATTGAAAAAAAGCTTTTATCAGGAATTACAGTCTGCTCCCTCAGGGTTTGAGGCGCGCTGGTCAGCTTGGTTAACCCAATGGCAATCATTGCTTGGCGACACTGCGGATTCAGATGGTGCGGCAAGTGTTGATGCCAAAAACCAGGCAGCAAAGGGTAAGCCGCGCACTCGTGAGGAAATATCTAAGCAGATGAAGCTCGTTAATCCCAAATACACTTTACGTGAATGGTTACTAGTGCCTGCGTACAGCAAAGCAAGTGAAGGTGATTACTCGTTGGTTAAAGCGTTGCAGACTGTGATGACACAACCTTACTTAGAACAGTCACAAGAAGTCGAAGATAAATTTTATCGTCTTAAGGCAGCTGAATTTTTTGCGGTTGGCGGCTTGTCACATTTGAGCTGCTCGTCGTAACGGCTTGTCTTTCATAGTGTGAAAAGCGAGTAAGCATACGTATTCGTGTTGAATACGTATGCAGATCTTTGCGGTCAAAACCCAAAGCGTCATATATTGCATGTTGAATAAATAAAATAATAAACAACAAGGACTTTGTATGGCGCACGCTTACTCATCTGACTCTACAAAACCAACTCAAACCACCAATTTCACTCGCGTTAACGCCTCAACTGGCGTCATTCATTCAGCGATCTCAACGGCGTATTCACGCTTTACGCCTAATATTATTAGCTTGTCCTGTGCATTAGTACTAACCAGCTTGGCCATACCAAACATAGCACAGGCTAAAACGGTCAATGTCGCCTCCCCAGACAAACATATTTCAATCAGTTTAACGGATGATAATGGCCGCCCTGAATATCAGGTGCAATTTAACGGCAAAACCGTGGTTAATCCAAGTAAACTTGGCTTGGTATTCCAGCAGCTAGGGGAATTTGGCGTCGATTTTAGTATTAAAGATGTTAAAAACAGTAATGTCGATCAAACCTGGCAGCTGCCTTGGGGTGAGCGTGAAAATGTGCGCGATCATTACAACCGCATTGTCGCTACACTCAGTAATGGCAAAGTCGATTTTGATATTGAATTTAAAGCGTTTAACGACGGTATTGGTTTTCGCTACCTAGTGCCAAAACAAGCTGGGCTAGCAAACACGCCAAAACTGGATATTACCGACGAGTTAACCGAGTTTGCTATACCCAATCCGCACACAGCTACCGCATGGTGGATCCCTGGGCGCGGTTGGAACCGTTACGAGTATTTATACCGCACTACCTCGCTTGATAAAATAGATAGAGCTCATACGCCAATGACGTTTAGAACGGCTGATGGAGTGCATTTAAGCATTCATGAAGCGGCCCTCACCGACTACGCTTCTATGGTACTTAATCAAGGTCGAGATGGTATTCTACGCGCAGATTTAACCCCATGGTCAGACGGGATTCGGGTTAAAACTCAGCCTGGATTCTCAACACCTTGGCGCACCATTCAAATCGCTAAAGATGCCCCAGGGCTGCTTAACTCAGATATTATCCTTAATCTTAACGAGCCAAATAAACTCGGCGATGTGTCGTGGGTGCAACCAGGTAAATACGTTGGTATTTGGTGGGGAATGCACTTAAATGAAAACACCTGGGGAAGCGGGCCTAAACATGGCGCGACCACCAGCGAAACCAAACGTTATATGGACTTTGCTGCAAAGTATGGCTTTGATGGTGTGTTAGTTGAAGGTTGGAATGAAGGCTGGGACGGCAGTTGGTTTGATAACGGTGATGTGTTCAGTTTTACACAGCCTTACCCTGATTTTGACATCGATGCAATTAGCCAATATGGCAAAAGTAAAAATGTGCGCTTAATTGGTCACCATGAAACCTCTGGTTCAGTCACTAATTACCGTAAACAAATGAGTGATGCTTATGACTTATATAAAAAACATGGCGTGACTCAAATTAAGACCGGCTATGTGGCCGATGGTGGTGATATAAAACGGGTCGATGAACAAGGTATCACTCGTCATGAGTGGCACGACGGCCAGTTTATGGTTAATGAGTACCTTCACAGCGTAACTGAAGCGGCTAAGCGTGGCATTAGCATTAATACCCATGAACCGATTAAAGACACGGGTCTTCGCCGTACTTATCCTAACTGGATAGCCCGAGAAGGCGCTAGGGGCCAAGAGTTCAACGCCTGGGGATCACCGCCTAATAACCCTGAACATACAGCCATTTTACCTTACACTCGCATGTTGTCTGGCCCGATGGATTTTACCCCAGGCATATTCAATCTTGCGCCTGAAGGCTTAGATGCTGTTAATCGGGTACAAACCACATTAATGAAGCAGCTTGCACTTTATGTAGTACTTTATAGCCCTATTCAAATGGCGGCCGACTTACCGCGTAATTATGTTGAGCGCTTAGATGCATTTCAATTTATTCTGGATGTGCCAACCGATTGGAGCGAATCAAAAGCACTTGCGGGTGAAGTGGGCGATTTTGTAGTGTTTGCGCGTAAATCACGTAAAAATGACGATTGGTTTATCGGTGGGCTCACCGATGAAAACCCACGCACTGTCGATATTGCTTTAGACTTTTTAACCCCAAATACAACATATCAGGCACAAATTTACCGCGATGGTGCTAAAGCTAACTGGTTAACTAATCCGTATGATTATGTTATTGAGCAAAAAGTAGTGTCAGCTAAAGACAAACTGACGTTAACAATGGCCGCCAGTGGCGGTACCGCCATTAGGTTTAAATTAATTAAGTAACATGTACTTACTAAAAAGTACTCGGTAAAATATCAAGCTCAAAAATGTAGCAAAAATGTGCAGCTTAAGTTGCCTATAATTGATGAATACGTATGTATTCAGTTGTGTAAATCCAGACAGCGAGGCTACTATAAAACCTGCTAAATTCGCTCTCGCTTGTGGAGATGAAGAAGGCTAGGTCGTTTCTGATACTGACCATATTATGGACAATATCGGCTTTAGAGTACCTCGATTAACTTTATTTAGCGTTTTGTTTGCTGAATAAAGATATTAGGT
The DNA here is from genome assembly GCF_021513195.1 of Shewanella sp. OMA3-2. Classification (NCBI taxonomy): domain Bacteria; kingdom Pseudomonadati; phylum Pseudomonadota; class Gammaproteobacteria; order Alteromonadales; family Shewanellaceae; genus Shewanella; species Shewanella sp. OMA3-2. The sequence goes on from NZ_CP090974.1 coordinate 2,843,438, forward strand.
CATTGGCGAATACCTGTCTTAGTGAGATGTGTATTCGCTTTTTTTTATCTATCGACTGAACAACCGCCTACCTATAATAAGGATAAAAAATGTCGGCAAATAACCAACAGATTCAGCCTCAACTCAATTTTTGGCAAATATTTAACATGTGCTTTGGATTCCTAGGCATTCAATTTGGCTTTGCGTTGCAAAATGCTAACGTTAGCCGAATATTTCAAACCCTAGGTGCAGACATAGATGAAATTCCTATTTTATGGATTGCAGCCCCGCTCACCGGATTAATCGTTCAGCCCATTATTGGTTACCTAAGTGATAACACTTGGAATTTCTTAGGCCGTCGCCGCCCTTATTTTTTAATCGGTGCTATTTTTACCACTCTGTCATTATTCATCATGCCCCATTCGCCTACTTTATGGGTCGCCGCGGGTATGTTATGGATTATGGACGCATCAATAAACATTGCCATGGAGCCATTTCGTGCTTTTGTCGGTGATAACTTGCCACAAAAGCAACGCACCCAAGGCTATGCAATGCAAAGCTTCTTTATTGGTGTCGGCGCGGTAATCGCATCAGCACTGCCTTATATTTTAACCAACTACTTTGATGTGGCTAATACTGCCCCTGCAGGTGAAATTGCAGATTCAGTACGTTACGCCTTCTATTTTGGCGGCGCGGTACTTTTTCTTGCAGTCGGCTGGACTGTGGTATCCAGTAAAGAATACTCTCCGGAAGAATTAGCCAGTTTTCATCAGCAAGAAGCTGACCAACAACCACAAATAGAAAACCAACGCAGTGTAAGCCAGTATCGTAATGGTGCAATGGTTTGGATGGCTATAGGGGCAATATTTACCGCGATAATTGTGGCGCAAGATCTCGATAAACAGCTTTATATCTTAAGCTTGGGCATTTTTGCCTTTGGCCCTTTACAGCTAATATGTTCAATAAAGCTGGCAAACAAAAACCAGCAAGCACGCAGTTCACTGGGGTTGATATTTAACGTAGTAGATGATTTATTTCATATGCCAAAGGCGATGCGCCAATTGGCTGTTGTACAGTTTTTTGCCTGGTTTGCCCTATTTGCCATGTGGATTTACACCACAGCCGCAGTTACCTCACACCACTACGGTTCTACCGATGTTGTCTCCCAGGCCTACAATGATGGCGCTGACTGGGTCGGTATGTTATTTGCCTCATACAATGGTTTTGCCGCTATCGCAGCAATCATTATTCCATTTTTAGCCAAAGCGGTTGGGATTAAGTTCACCCACACCATCAACATGTTTTTAGGTGGCATGGGTTTAATCAGTTTTTACTTTATTACAGACCCAAGCCAACTGTGGATCCCTATGATAGGTGTTGGCTTTGCTTGGGCGTCTATTTTATCTGTGCCTTACGCCATGTTATCGGGTGTTATTCCACCGAAAAAAATGGGCGTATATATGGGGATTTTCAACTTCTTCATCGTGATCCCACAGCTATTAGCAGCGAGTATTTTGGGGCTATTACTGAAAGTGTTCTTTGATGGTCAGCCAATATATGCGGTAGTGCTAGGCGGAGTGTTTATGATGATTTCAGGCATAGCAGTGTTATTTGTTGATCAAAACAAACACACTCAATAAGCATAAAGCATCAGCTGATCCCAAGTGGAAGAGTAAAAACTAACACCTAAATTCAATTCTAATAATAGATTCGATACATAATTAACAATAAAAATTGGGGAACTCAATGTCAAAAATTGAATCACTTATCAAACAGTCAGCAATAGCCAGCGCTATTAGCCTTGCTTTATTAACGTTAAGCGCCTGTTCAGATAACACAGTTGCATCAGCAACAGCCTCTTCATCTGCTAGCGAAGTCATTCATATTGCCCCTGGTGCACCTGGGCTTGACCCTGTTTGGGCCTTTTCAGGTAAAACTGGTATTGGCACATCCTATGAGCCTTACTCCAATGGCCAATATGTGGGTAACGAAGCCAATCCAGTGAGTAAAGTATGGTTCTCGGTTGCCCAGGGTATTTTAACTGAAACCATGTACGGCATGATCCACAATGCGCAGTTAAAAGAATTACAGTTTGTGGTTGTGGGTAATGGTTTTGTTGACACTGAAAAAGATCATACCAATAGTACCATTGAGTATCTGCATACCGACAAGCAAGGTCGTCCATTATCTTTAGCCTATAAAATTGTTAACACAGACAAAGAGGGCAAATACAAAATAGAGAAACATATTTTTACCGATCCAAACCGCGACAGCTTAATGATGAAAGTGGTCTTTACTGCGTTTGAAGATGGCATTACCCCTTACCTATATGCCAATCCACATGTAGACAATAGCGGCGCTAATGACATCGCCAGCATTGAAAACGGTGCGTTGGTGGCTTATACCAATGCAGATAATTCATCTGTATTAACCATTAAGTCAGATATTGATTACGTTAATGCCAGTGTGGGGTTTGTCGGTACATCTGACGGTTTAGTCGACTTAGCCGATAATGGCCAGCTCGATAAGCTGTATCAAAGCACCAGTAAAGACAATTCAACCGTCGGTAACGTCGCATTAACCGCGCAATACCCTACCCTCAATAGCAACAGCTATACGGTCAATTTTGCCATTGGTTTTGGTCACAGCAAAGAATCAAGCCTAAGCAATGCTAACACCACTCTTGAAACCGGTTATGACGCGGTGTTAAGCGCCTATCTTGGGGATGATAAACATATTGGTTGGAAAGACTATTTAGCCTCGCTAACGCCACTTAACAATATGTCGAGTAACACAGCTGATAATGGCAAGTTACTTTACACCAGCGCATTAGTGTTAAAAGCTCAGGAAGATAAAACCCATGCAGGCGCCTTAATTGCGTCACTGTCTAACCCTTGGGGTGACACAGTTTCAGCTAAAGTGGGCAGTACGGGTTATAAAGCGGTATGGCCGCGTGATTTTTATCAATGTGCCATGGCATTTTTAGCCATGGGCGATACGCAAACGCCTAAAGTCGCGTTTGAATATTTGCAAAAAGTGCAGGTAACAGATCAAACACCAGGTTATGAAGGTACACCAGGCTGGTTTTTACAAAAAACCCATGTTGATGGCGAAATTGAATGGGTGGGTGTGCAGCTTGATCAAACCGCTATGCCTATTATGCTCGGCTGGAAACTCTGGCAAGCGGGTGTGTTGACCGATGCTGAAACGGTTAAGTGGTATCGTGATATGCTTAAACCCGCAGCGGACTTCTTGATCACAGGCGGCAAAGTTAAACTAGATTGGAATGAGACTCAAATTACTCCGCCAAGCACTCAGCAAGAGCGCTGGGAAGAACAAGCAGGTTACTCTCCATCTACCACTGCAGCTGTGATTGCAGGCTTAGTAGCCGCAAGCGAATTAGCCGTGTTAGCTGAAGATGAAAATAGCGCTAAGTATTTATTGGCAGCACGTCAATTAGCCGCAGAATTAGAAACCACTATGGTGGCCAACACCGGCGATTTTGCGACTAATCAACACGCCGAAGTTGCCCCTTACTATGTGCGTATTAGTCCTAATGGTACCCCAAATACTGCGGATAAATTACTGGATAACAATGGTAAATCTGGTGTTGATCAACGCACCATTTTAGACGGTGGTTTTTTAGAACTGGTCCGTTATGGGGTTAAAAATGCCCAGGACCCCATTATTAAAAACACCGTGGTGCTAATAGATAACACTAAGCTTGAAGATAACCTTAGAGTGAAATATGAATTTACCGCCAAAGACGGCAGCACAGTGCCAGGTTATCGCCGTTACGGTAACGACGGCTATGGTGAAGATATTGCCACCGGATTAAGTTATGCGGAAAAAGGCAACACCGAGCAGCAACGTGGACGCGTATGGCCATTCTTTACTGGTGAGCGAGGCCACTATGAATTAGCTCTGGCTAAGGCATCAGGCACGTTTAATTCAAAAACTAAATTACAGCTTATCCTAACTTATGTACAAGGCATGGAAACGTTTGCCAATGAAGGGTTAATGTTGCCAGAACAAGCTTGGGATGGTGTCGGCAATGCCACTCGTTATAACTACAAAATGGGCCAAGGCACAAACTCAGCCACCCCACTTGCGTGGACACATGCTGAATACGTTAAATTGGTTCGCTCAATAACAGATGAAAGCGTATGGGATCACTACCCTATTGTCACTGATAAGTTGAGCCAATAACCGTAAACTAAGCGAGTAAGATGCCTGTTAACCGCTATTGAATTTTATAGCTTCATACCGTGGTATCGAAAGATAACACGGTATTTTTTTAGGCTTTTTACTTGTTAACTGACTGTAAAATTGTTACAAATAGCCCTGCAGAGTTTGCATTATAAAAATTGGGATTAGGAAAAAACAATGGAATGGTATTTAACAGTTTTAAAAAAATATTTTGTCTTTAGTGGCCGTGCCCGCCGTAAAGAATACTGGATGTTTGCTTTATTCAACTTCATCGTTAGCTTTGTATTATCACTGGTTGACATGGGTATTGGTAGTTACAATGAAGTGATGGGATTTGGAACACTCAGCGGCATTTACACTTTGCTGGTGCTGATCCCAAGTATTGCCGTCTCTGTTAGACGACTACATGACACCAATCATTCTGGCTGGTGGTTACTCATTGCATTAATTCCACTACTAGGTGCATTGTTCTTGCTGGTTGTATTCTGTTTCGACAGCAAAGAAGACAATGAATATGGTCCAAACCCAAAAGCGTTAAATGACAGTAACAACAATGCTACCGTCGAAGCCTAAAAAGTAGATTGACTCAATAAGATTAATTTTAAATTGATTGAAAAGTGAGTTAACAATACATAGACATAGCGTGGGACTTTATTGTACTCACGCTATGTTTTTAGCGTTAACTAAATCAATACCATATAACTAAAACAACTCAATTTAGCTACATGCATTACGCCCTCACCTTCTGCACCAACGTCATTACCGCTAAGGCCATCGCGCCCGCAGCAATACCAAACAATGCATTTAGAATACTTGGAGTGAGTATTTGCAATAGGCCACCAGCATATTCTAATTGCCCAACCCAAGCTGCGGCATGTTCAATAGATATACCTACAACATGAATACCGTGGGTTAGAATTCCGCCCCCCACCATAAACATTGCAACAGTACCCACCACGGTTAATGTTTTCATTAAATAAGGTGCTAGCGTGATTAATTTAAGCCCAATATATCGCGCTAGGCGAGGTAAAAATCCTTCGCCTTGACGTTTGTTCAAGTAAAAACCAAGATCGTCAATTTTGACAATGCCGGCCACTAACCCATACACGCCAACGGTCATCACAATAGCAATTACCGATAAAGTTAAAAATTGGCTCATTAGATCTGACTCAGCAACCACACCTAAACTAATAGCAATAATTTCTGCTGACAGCACAAAGTCGGTGCGAATAGCCCCTTTCACTTTCTCTGTTTCAAATGCTTTTAAATCAGCAACATCTCTGGCTAACTTTTGTTCTACTTCTGCTTCTACTTCTACTTCTACTTCTACTTCTACTTCAGCTGATTGTTGAGATTGCTTATGTTGTGACGGTTTGTGCTGATACGAATGATGTAATTTTTCAAAACCTTCGTAACATAAGAATAATCCACCAAACATTAGCAATGGTGTAATTGCCCACGGAATAAACGCACTAATTAATAGCGCTGCGGGCACTAAAATAAGTTTATTGCGAAAAGAGCCTAATGCCACAGCCCAAACCACAGGCAGCTCACGTTCTGAGCTAACCCCTGAAACCTGCTGCGCATTTAACGCTAAATCATCACCCAGCACGCCTGCGGTTTTACGCGCAGCAATTTTGCTCATTGCGGCTACGTCATCTAAAATTGTCGCAATATCATCCAGTAATGTCAGTAAGCTTGCACCAGCCATAGCGAGTTAATGTCCTTGAAAAGTAAAGTTATAATGCGTACTGCCAAAGCACACCAAATGAGTCAAAGTCGGTGCCTATACGAGTGATAACGCCAGTATTGGCATAAAATTTTACACTGTGATGTTGATTTAACGCTAATGAATACGTTAGCCCCAAACGTGAGTTTTCTTGGTCATCATGCGCTTCAATACCATTTTTATGGGTTTCACCACCAATAAAATAATTGCTACTCAGTGATAGCCACTGACCTTTTGCCAAACTATAAATCAAATGTCCTTGCAATGAATATTGCGGCGCTTTCTCTAAATATACGCCATTATAGAACTCATCATTGTCACTGTATAAACGCACTGTGGTATTGGCACTGTAATACCAACGCCCCACTCGATAAGACACACCAAAACCGGCCTAAACACCCACTGATTTGCGCCAATATTCACGAGTTTACTGGCATCATATTGCCCAATAGGTGCGGTCACTTGCAAGCTCGCCCCCATGACAAACCCTTCTTGGTATTGACCAAAATCTTGTCGAGTTAACGCCGGTGCGCCATGAAAGTTCCAAGTTAATTTAAAGACAGGATCTGAGTAACCACAGCGCTCAGCTTCAACATATTCATCTTGGAACACCGCTGAACCGCTCATGCAAACACGACTTGCCACTACATCAAATTTAGATGAACTGCCACCTAAATCAAATGTAGTGGCATAACCAATTATACCGGCATTCATTTCAATTTGTGATTGTTCAATAGGCACTTCAGGTGCAGGAGATAATCCCCCTTGTGAGCGACCATAACCCGCCACTAAGAAGTGCATATTAATAGGAATATTAGTATAACTGCGGGGCTCTAAATCCTGCGCTATGTTTTGAAAACTCATCACACTTGCTAGCACGGAAAAAAACCAAACGGTAGATCTAAACGTTAGACGATATGACTGCATTTGCATTGAATCTATTTATCCTTAAACGATATCGGATGCGAGGGCATTAAAAAATCAGCGAGAAAATCATCCTGAGGTCATAAAGGTCGAAGCCACTCCAACCTTAATTCAACTTCTCGATTAATCTGTTGTTGCGCCACATGAGTGACGTACCACTAGATTAGTCGGAATTAACATAGGTGATACTTCTTGCCCACGAATAAGCTTAAGCACACTTTCCACTAAAATTTCCCCAGCCAATTGGGTATTTTGCTTAATGGTTGTCAGTGGCGGATTGGCAAAGCTTGCCACTGGAATATCATCGTAACCAATAATTGCGACATCCTCGGGAACATTAACCCCTCGTTTTTTTAAGGCTCTCAGTGCGCCAATAGCAATTAAATCACTGGCGGCAAAAATAGCATCAAATTTAACGCCCTTATCCAACAAAGCGTTCGCGGCATCAAAACCTGAGCTTTCAGTGCTAATGGCATCAAACTGCAATTGCTTATCTAGGGTAATATGCTGGGCTTTTAAGGTTTCGCAGTGGCCTAAGTAACGGTCTCTAAATTCTGGGCTACGGCTAGATGAGTCTCCTAAGAATGCAATATGTTTACGACCTTGTTGCAGTATATGTTCAGTGGCTATCACTCCACCTTGATGATTGTCACAGCCAATAGATAACACCGACTTATTATTATGCTCAGCTCCCCATATTACAAAGTGGGTGTTTTGTTGTAGCAGTTTCTCAAGCTTATGGGCGTAGTCCATATAATCGCCATAACCCAGTAAGATAATACCATCGGCCTTATTACTGTCTTCATAGTCCGCATGCCAGTCACTAGAAAGCTGTTGAAATGATACCAGTAAGTCATAACCCTGACGTGCTGTAGCACGGGTAATAGAGCCCAACATTGACAAAAAGAAAGGATTTATCAATGAATCATCATTAGTGGGGTCTTCACAAATCAGTAATGCCAATGTATGACTATTTTGAGTGCGAAGATTGCTGGCGTTTTTATCCACTTTATAATTTAATTCTTTAGCAATCGCTTGTATGCGCTGCCAGGTGTCTAAATTAACTAAAGGACTATTTCGTAACGCGCGAGAAACCGTTGACTGGGATACCCCTGCGCGATAGGCAATGTCAATTGAGGTTGCTTTAGATGCCATTTTTACTGTTCTACCTTGTTAATTAAATGAGTGATAAATGATCTTTACTTATATCCCTAACTCATCAAGTAAACTATCAGCTTCATCTGTCACTAAGTCTTTAACTGCATGTGAATTGGCTGATTTACTGGCAGTTTCATCGTGTTGTTTTCTATGGGTTTCAATTAATGCATCAGGATCAAACTCTTCATCCATTTCAAAATCATGTGAACGAATAAACTCTGTTTTATCCATTGCAAATTCAAGATAAAATATATGGTTGTTCTGTGTTTTAAACGATACACGACGGGCGACAGCATTATCTAAATTAGTATCAACAGAAATAGTAAGTTCTTTATTAAGCGTCAGCATTTTAGGCTGGCTTTGGCTAATAGAGGTTTGTAACTCTTTCGACACTTTGCTAATAAAATCCCCCAGCATTTGGTTCATCAACTCCCCCATCACATTGGCAACGTCATCCGAGGTATGAGAAAAAGCCAATTCATTTTCAGGCATCCCCATGCTGATCATATAACGACGATAAATCTCAATCGCTGCATCAGCTGAAAAATTGATAACCACTAAACCAGAAAAGCCACCGTCAAAAATAGAAAAGCAGCCTAAGTCAGGCTTTAAACGGGTACGAGAAATAGATTGCACCATTCCGGCATGGGTAACACTGCTTGCTGTGGTATTGGATAATACATGAGAAACTGAATGGCATAGTTTTAACAGAATATCGTCATTATTAACGGTTTGAGAAGCGTTCATCGCGGACACCTTATTTTTATAATTAAGCTAATCTTGCGGGTAAAATGATAAAAAATCAAAATTAAAACAACTCTTTAGCGCAATATGTGACCCAACATAACATTTAACAATTTAAACTATTGATTTACAATAAATTAATAAATGATAGTTGTTATTTTAATTTTTAGTAGTAAATGTATGGTACCTCACATTTTTGCGACAATAATCTCCTGTAAAGTCGATTAATCCTTATAATCTCTCACTTCTCGGCTTGATAATTCTAAGGATAAAAATGATTGCTTCATTACGCCAGTTAACCATATTAAAACGCCTATTTATCATGCTAATTCTTGCGGCAATTGGTACTGTGTGTTTTGGCAGTTTTTCTGTTAAAGAACAATACAACAATCTGGTTAATGAGAAATATCATCAATTAGCCAGTAATATTGTCCTGTTCAATGCCACAGTCAATGAATTAACCGCTCAAAATACCGCTAGTTTAACCATTACCACCATACTTGATGGCATTAATCAGCAAGCTCAGAATCCTATTTACCTGTTAGATGACAACAAACAACTATTATCACCGTCTACTAGTGCTATTTTTGCTAATGCGGACATCAGCACGTTAACCGATATTAACGGCCAGCGCAGTCTAAATGTGTTGCTTGATTTAGCTAAAAGTCAGGGATTATCAAACGGGTCGATTGAATTCAATATCAATGGCAATGCTCAAACACATTTTTTGTCAGTAAAATATGATAACCAACAGCAACATTATGTGCTTTCTTATGCTGATAACCACAATATCAATACAGCACTCAAAGATATCATGATTGATTATTTAATCATTATGATTATGATTTCTTTGCCTATTTTTCTATTCTTTTTATTACTTAATCATTCAATCACCCAACCTATCAATACAGCGATTAAAGCCATGCATGGCATTGCCGCAGGTGAAGGTGATTTACGTCAACGGCTTGATGAAAATGGTAAAGATGAAGTGTCTGAATTAGCTAAAGCCTTTAACTTATTTGTGATCAAAATTGCGAATGTGGTTGGCGAATTAAATCCAATAGGCAATCAGTTAACTATTAATGCCAATGAGTTATTAACAGCGGTTAACACCTCACAACAGAGCAGTCAAAATGTTAATCAAGAAACTCAAAGTGTTGCTGCTGCAATTCATGAGATGTTAACAACAACCCAAGATATGGCGCGTAATACTCAGCAGGCAGCTGAAAATGCTCATAAAGTCACTATAGAGGCCAAGCATGGTCAGCAATTAATGTTATCGACAGTGGTTCAAAGCGAGGCGCTGGGCAGTGAGTTACAACATAATGTGCAAGTCAGCGAAAGTTTATCCCAGGCATCTAATGAAATAAGCTCTATTTTAGATGTGATTAAAGCGATTGCAGACCAAACTAACTTACTGGCTTTAAATGCCGCCATTGAAGCCGCACGCGCAGGCAGTCATGGGCGTGGATTTGCAGTTGTGGCAGATGAAGTGAGGGCGCTAGCTAATCGAACCCAACACTCGACCAATGAAATTAATCAAATCGTGTCAAAAATTCATCAAGGTATTGAATCATTACGCCAAAGTAATAGCCAAACACTTAAACAGTCAGACGACTTACAATTAAAAGCACGTCAATCAAGTGATTCGATGGCAAGCATTCTGACGTTAGTTGACAATATTAACGACATGACCAGTCAGCTTGCCAGTGCAACCGAGCAACAAGCTATGGTCACTGAAGAAGTTAATATTAATATCAATGCCATTTCAAGCCTAACTCATCAAGTAGTTGCGGCAAATGAATCTAATGAACATGAAGCTAATGAGTTAGAAAAGATAAGCCAAAAAATGGATAACACTCTCAAACAATTTAAGATTTAACCCATAAATTTATAATATCGAATTGCTTACTTTGATGCCCTGTCGCATTAAGGTATAGTGACTCGTTTTTCGTTTTCGTCATTAATAAGAGTTCAAGCAGTATGTATCAAAAAACGGTGACCATTATAGCGCCACACGGGATCCACACCCGCCTGGCAGCATTATTGGTAAAAGAGGCAAAGAGTTTCGATTGCGATGTCATCGTAGAATGCAATGGTAAGCAAGCTAGTGCTAAAAGTTTATTTAAATTACAGACTCTCGGGTTATATCAAGGCGTTGAAGTCACGGTCATCGCCCAGGGCGAGCAAGCTCAACAAGCTGTTGAGAGAGTTTCAGAGCTACTTATCACCTTAAGTTAAGAGGTTATCATGCAGGTTAATGGCATTGTGGTATCAACAGGTATTGCCTTTGGGCAAGCGCTTAATATTACCACCCAACCACAACCACTTGATCTTCGCTTATTACCTCTTTCGAGTATAGAAACTGAAAAAAAGTCGCTAAGAAGCGCAATTAGCAAACTGATAAAATACTTACAAGACTGCCAACAACGTGTTTGCCCAAGTTGCGATAATTTTCAACTTATCGATGCCGACATCTTGCTACTTGAAGATGATGAGTTATTAACTGACATGCTACAGCACATTGTGCAATATCGCGTCAGTGCAGCTGTCGCCATTGATAGGACCTTTAATGATCAGGCGCGAGTCATCGCAGAAATGTCTGACCCTTATCTTGCTAATCGCAGCCAAGATATTTTATTACTCAGTCAGCGCCTAATCGCTACATTACAAGGTGCTAACCAACACGACTTATCCAAACTGAGCCAAGACACCATCTTGCTCGCAGATGATCTTACCCTGGCAGATTTTGCCATGCTGCCACTCGAGTTTATTAAAGGTATAGTGTTAGAGTCTGGCGGTTTAACAAGCCACACCGCCATTCTTGCTCGGTCCGCCGGTATTCCTGCCTTGCTTAATTGTCCCTGGTCTAGTCAGGATGGCCATATTCAAGATGGATCGCCACTGATTTTAGATGGCATTAATGGCGTTTTATGTGTCCACCCCACGCCAGCTGAATTAACCTCTTTACAGCTAAAACACGCTCATTACCTTGAACAACAACAAGCGCTAATGGCTTACAAAGACATGCCAAGTCAAACCCGTGATGGCCACTCACTTATATTGCGCGCTAATGTAGGTAACCTAAATGATATAAGTTCATTAATGCAGGTAGGCGCTGAAGGTATTGGCCTGTTTAGAACCGAATTTTTATTGATGAACGCTAAAGCTTTGCCTGATGAAAATCAGCAGTACAAGTTATATTGCGAGGCTATGCATGCACTCAGTGGGCAAATGTTATCGATTAGAACATTTGATGTTGGTGCAGATAAAGAGATCCCTTGTTTACATCAGCTCACTGAAGACAACCCCGCTTTGGGTGTAAGAGGCATTCGCTATAGTTTGCAGCACCCAGACATGTTTATGGTGCAAATTAAGGCTATTTTGCGGGCGGCCAGTCACGGTCAAATTCGGTTAATGTTTCCGATGATAAGCCAGCTGGAAGAACTGCAACAAGCACTTGAACTCATTGAGCAAGCTAAACAACAGCTGCGCCAACAAGATATCCGCTTTGGCTCGGTTGAGTATGGCATAGTGGTTGAAACACCCGCAGCCGTATTAGCCTTAGCAAGTATGTTACCGTATTTAGATTTTGTCAGTATTGGCAGTAACGACTTAACCCAATACACCCTTGCCGCTGACCGAACAAACCTGAAACTTGTTAGCCGTTACCCCACTTTATCACCTGCAGTACTCAGGCTTATCACCATGGCAATCAGTGACTGTCAAAATGCTAAGGTTAAGGTCTGTTTATGTGGGGAACTTGCAGGAAATGAGCACGTCTTACCTTTATTGATGGGCATGGGATTAAATGAGTTAAGTATTAATCCCAGTAATCTATTAGCGGTAAAATCGCGAGTGATTAATGGTAATTACCAAGCATTTTTTCAACATGCACAACTGGTTAAACAATTAAAAACTAATGCAGCCATTGACGAAGCGATAAAAAAGTTTAACTTAGATAATTAATATTAAATTGGTTTAATAAGTGCCCTAGTTGAATGCGCTATGGACCAAAGATTGATACTGTGCTGGATAAGAAACAGTAGTGAAATAATATAAAGCCCAACACTAAAAACAGTAAATAATATACATTCGCCAACGCTTATGTGTTAGAGCAAAGCTTATGTATTAGAGCAAAGCTTAACCCTTGGCACTTAACAGGTATAAAGTGATATGCAGTTCGCTGTGTACTATAACCATAAAGATAACGACATAATAAGAGGCTTGTTCTAATGGGATTTTTAAGCCGTATTCGACGACTAATATCAGGTCAAACTGAACTCACTGGCGGCATTGCTATTTTAGCGCCAGTATCAGGTCAAATTGTACCAATAGAGAAAGTACCCGACGTGGTATTTGCTGAAAAAATTGTAGGTGATGGTATTGCCATTAATCCTGAGGGTGAGTTTATTGTTGCGCCAATTGACGGCACGATTGGTAAAATCTTTGAAACTAACCACGCATTTAGCATTGAGTCAGCCCAAGGGTTAGAATTGTTTGTCCATTTTGGTGTAGGCACAGTTGAACTTCGTGGTAACGGCTTTAAACGCCTTGCTGAAGAAGGGCAACAAGTTAAAGCCGGCGACCCCATATTATCTTTCGACTTAGCCTTTTTACAAGGTCAAGTCGAAAGCTTATTAACACCTGTGGTACTGGCCAATATGGAAGACATTAAAGGCCTAGACAAATCTGTACAAGGTTATGTAACCGCAGGTAAAGATGTGATTTTTACCGTGCAGCTATCTTAATACAAACGCCATAAAGCGTGACCTATGAGTGTTAAATGCAGAATGAGTATCTGCATTCTTTTCTTTTATGATTGGCTAAGTTAATAACAAATATTTGCATGATTGAATTTTATTCAAATGCACGCCTTTATCTTGTTCAAGCGTAATCACAATGCCACAATACTGACAAAGAGTCGTTTTATCGATTAATTTCAAAACATGAGTTAACAGGCATTCATTCAAACGCTTTCATTCACAGGATTAGCAGCGTAGCGAATAATAAACAATTTAGCTGAGGGAGTATTCAGGTTGAAATTATATGGTATCAAGAATTGCGACACAGTTCGTAAAGCGCGAAAATGGTTAGAGACAAACAAGATAGAACATCAATTCCATGACTTTCGTGAGCAAGGATTAGACCAAGAAACTGTCGCCAAATGGTGTCAAACATTGGGATGGGAAACCGTATTCAATAAACGCAGCACTAGCTTTAGAAGCTTAGATGAGGCGCAAAAAGCAGACCTAACCGAGCCAAAAGCCATTGCCTTAATGCTGCAACACCCTACCCTGATCAAACGTCCGGTATTAGATAATGATTCAACTATTATGGTTGGCTTTAAAGAAGCTGACTATCAAGCGTGGTTTACAAAATGAGTCAAGTTATCGATTTAGCCAAAGATTTACTGTCACGCAAATCTGTTACACCACTAGATGAAGGCTGCCAGCCTGTTATGGCTGAGCGTCTTAGCAAGGTCGGGTTTAATATTGAATCTATGGTATTTCACGACACCACTAATTTGTGGGCACGTCGCGGGACTGAGTCACCGGTTTTTTGTTTTGCGGGACACACAGATGTAGTACCAACTGGCGATTTGAATCGCTGGCATACCCCGCCCTTTGAGCCAACCGTAATTGACGGTTACTTACACGGCCGCGGCGCCGCTGACATGAAAGGATCATTGGCGGCTATGATAGTTGCCACTGAACGCTTTGTTGCAAAACATCCCAACCATAAAGGCTCAATTGCTTACCTTATTACCAGTGATGAAGAAGGCCCTTTCATTAATGGCACCCCAAAAGTCATTGAAACCCTAGAAGCGCGTAACGAAAAAATCACCTGGGCATTGGTTGGCGAGCCCTCATCGACACATAAACTCGGTGACGTAGTAAAAAATGGCCGCCGTGGAAGCTTAACAGGCAATTTAACCGTTAAGGGAATTCAAGGCCATGTTGCCTACCCTCATCTTGCTGATAACCCTATTCATAAAGCCACACCAGCATTAACTGAACTTGCGCAAATGCATTGGGATAGTGGTAATGAGTTTTTCCCGCCAACCAGTTTTCAAATAGCCAATATTAATGGCGGTACTGGGGCATCTAATGTGATCCCTGGCGATCTTCAGGTCATGTTTAACTTCCGTTACTCAACCGAAGTGACCGCCGAAATATTGATACAACGCGTGTTAAGTATTCTTGATGCCCATAGTTTAGATTACGATATAAACTGGGTATACAATGGGCTACCTTTTTTAACCGGTGACGGTCCGCTATTAGAAGCCACCAAGCAAAGTATTTTTGAAATTACCGGTTATAACACCGATCCACAAACCAGCGGTGGTACCTCTGATGGTCGCTTTATCGCGCCAACTGGCGCACAAGTTATCGAGTTAGGCCCTGTTAACGCCACCATTCATAAAGTGAACGAGTCTGTTAATATTGCCGATCTTGAGTTACTGACGTTATGTTATGAGCGCATACTGGAAAAACTGTTGTGCAACTAGAACCGATAGCAGATTCAAATCTTGAACAAGCTTCACTGGCGATCCTCAATCCCCATCTTTATGGTTTGGACGACGCGCATTTAGTTAAGTTTGAATCTGTTTTATTACATCAAAATGCCGCCAATGCGTTTGCAAAAATGCGAGAGGCGGCACAACGCCAAGGTATTGATATAGCGATTTGTTCAGCTTATCGCAGCTTTGATAAACAGTTATCAATTTGGAATGCCAAGGCAACGGGTAATCGGCCACTGCTTGATAAACAACATCAACCGCTTCATTTTGAATCCTTATCAGCACAACAAATTATCGATTCAATTTTGATTTGGTCAGCACTACCTGGTGCATCTAGGCACCACTGGGGTACTGATATTGATGTATATGACCCCAGTAAGATTAACCGTGATGGATTACAGTTAGTTGCCGCTGAATATCAAGCCAATGGCCCTTGTCATGCTTTATATCAATGGCTACTACAACATGCTCATCAATTTGGATTTTACTTTCCTTTTCAACAAGGCAAAAGCGGAGTGAGCACCGAAGAATGGCATTTAAGTTATTTTCCTGTGGCCAGCCATTACACCGAGGCATTTTTATGCGCGGATTTATTTAAGGTTTTCGAATACGCGAACTTTGAATTAAAATCACCCGTAATGGCCAGACTAGATGAACTTGTTAACCATTACGTTAAATTTGTCGCCAGTGTACCAATCTAGAGAACTTTAGGCTTTAGGCTTTAATCGTAAACTGTAAGCATGTGGCGAGCCATTGCACTTACACTACTGGCTAGCCCTAACTGACCCAATACAAATACAAATACAAATACAAACACTACAGCAAAAATCACCCAATTTAATTTACTGAGTCCTATTATGTTATCCAGTTCAAAGCATTGTTTAATTGACCAACAGCCACTGCATTACACTGACGTTGGCCAAGGTAAAGTCATCGTACTATTACATGGCTTATTTGCTAATCGACAAATCTGGCAGGCTCAACTACAAAGTTTAAGCCAATACTACCGTTGTATCGCCATTGATTTATGGGGCCATGGCGACAGTAAAAGCATTCCTGCCACTACCAAAAACTTACTTGATGTCGCACAGCATATTGAATTTGCTTTAGCAGAATTAAATATCGAGCAGTACCATATTATTGGCCACGGTTGTGGCGGTGCGATTGCAGCAGAAATGGTGTTAAGCGCTCCAGCAAAAGTACAGTCGCTGGTAATGATCAACGCATTTATAGGCTTCGAGCCAGAAGTGAATTGTGTTAAATATCAGCAATGGTTGAATATCATGAATGATACTAAAACAATCACCCGCGAATTAGCTGACACTATTAGCCGGTTAATGTTTGCTAAAACAAACCAAGATAGTGCTGCAGTTGAACTATTTAGCCAACAACTGCAAAATATTGATAGTCAGCAAGTGCCGGTATTAAGTCGCTTTGCCCACATGGCAATATTTAAGCGCGATACCATGGAATTAGTAGAACAATTTACCCTACCGACATTGGTAATAGTTGGCGTAGAAAACCATCTACGTACTGTATTAGAAAGTTATCTGATGAGTGATGATATCAGCGGTGCAAAACTCCACCATGTGCAGCTTGCAGGCCATTTAGCTATGCAAGAAAAAGCGGATGAAGTAAATCAATTACTGATTAACTTTTATCAGTAATTGATCCACGCCACTAACATTAACCATAAAACCAGTAACACACGCTAATGGCGGCAATTATGCCGCCCAAGTCTGCCGCGAGTCCACAGCCTAATGCATGACGGCCGTTTCGAATGCCCACCGAACCAAAATAAACCGCTAATACATAAAAGGTCGTTTCTGTACTGCCTTGAAAAATCGCCGCTAAACGCCCAGCAAAAGAGTCAACTCCATGATGCTCCATGGTTTCTAACATCATAGCTCTGGCACCTGAGCCGCTAAATGGCTTCATAATAGCGGTGGGCATAGCATCAATAAATCGTGTGTCGTATCCCAGCATAGACACCACACTTGCCAGCCCTTGTAATACATAATCTAATGCGCCCGATGCCCGTAATAATCCAATCGCCAATAACATTGCTAATAAGTAAGGAATTAACTGCACCGCTTGGTTAAACCCGCCTTTTGCACCTTCAATAAACTCATCATATATTTCGACTTTTTTAATACCCGCCACTATTACAAAACTCATGACCAGTAATAATAAAATGCCATTACCTAATACACTCGACACTTGACCAATGGCCTCAGCGCTTAAGCTTAATAAATAAAACATCGACGCCATAATCAGCGACAATAACAAAGCAGCATAAGCTAAAATAACGCTGTTAAATAATGAAATGCGTTGCACTATGGCCACCACCAATAAGCCGACAATGGTTGAGGCACAAGTGGCTAATAAAATGGGTAAAAAAATCTCCGCAGGCGATGCTGCGCCCTGTTGTGCTCGATATAGAAATACCGTGACAGGCACTAATGTTACCGAAGAGGTATTCAGTACTAAAAAAAGAATTTGAGCATTGGTCGCCACAGTTTTGTTAGGATTTAAGCTTTGTAAATCTTGCATCGCTTTCAAGCCAAGTGGCGTCGCAGCATTGTCTAATCCAAGCATATTGGCGGTTAAATTCATGCTAATGCTACCATACGCTGGATGGCCACGCGGAACCTCAGGCATTAGCTTGCACAATAATGGCTCAAACAATTTAGCAAATAACCCTACTACCCTGGCTTTTTCCCCCACCTGCATTAACCCCATCCACAGGGCTAATACACCAATTAATCCTATGGATATTTCAGCGGCGAGTTTAGCACTAGAAAAAAGTGCGCTCACAGAATCACTCAATACCGCCACATTGCCAGATAATAACTGCAATACGATAGCAATGGCTGCAACAACGAAAAAACCTAACCACACTCGATTTAGCACATAGCCTCCCTTTGCTTGGCAAATTTACTTTGAAACGTTTAACGTATTTGTCGCGGTGAGTTTATATCGCTGAATAACCAAGCGGATACATTCCATGATATTATCTCGGTAATTATGCCACGTGAGTAAACAATGTCTGCATTATGGTTCAATTAAATCCAAATTTTATCAAACACATCAGCGATGAATTACCCAAACATCTTTCATTAGATGAGTTTATTGCTATCTGTGACAAGCCGCTGCGAAAATCAATTCGAGTCAATACATTAAAAATCAGTCGCGCTGAGTTTGTAATGTTAATGCAAAATAAAGGCTGGCAATTTGAGCCCATACCTTGGTGTGATGATGGTTTTTGGATTAATGTGGATGACGAGCAACAACTGGGTAATTTAGTTGAGCATATTCAAGGATTGTTTTACATTCAAGAAGCCAGCTCAATGCTTCCGCCAACCGCGTTATTTGACGGTATTTCAGCGCCTGAACTTATTTTAGATGTGGCCTCTGCTCCGGGTTCAAAAACAACCCAAATAGCGGCATTAATGCAAAATGGGGGTTTATTAGTCGCTAACGAATACTCTGCCAGCCGAGTAAAAGTGTTACACGCCAATGTATTGCGCATGGGCGCGAGTAATGTCGCCATAACCCATTTTGATGGTCGGGTATTTGGCGAATACCTGTATGACACGTTTGATGCCATATTGTTAGATGCCCCCTGTGGTGGTGAAGGTACGGTACGTAAAGATCCTAATGCATTAAAAAATTGGGATATCAGCGATGTTACCGCAATAGCAGAAACCCAGAAAGACCTTATCGAAGCGGCTTTTCTAGCATTAAAAACTGGCGGCACTTTAGTGTATTCAACTTGTACCCTAAGCCAACTAGAAAACCAGCAGATTTGTTACCACCTGCAACAAACCTATCCAGATGCAGTTGAGTTTGTATCATTGAATGACTTATTCCCCAATGCGCAAGCTGCCTGCACGCCCGAAGGATTTTTGCATGTATGGCCACAAATATTTGATAGTGAAGGCTTCTTCGTTGCTAAAATTCGTAAAACAGCTCCAGTAGAGCGAATTAAAAAACAGCCAAAATTACAGAAAAACTTTCCCTTTAATATTGCAACCGATAAACATATTGAGGCACTAAAGGACTATTTATTGTCCTATTTTGATATCACCTTGCCAAGTGATGCCACCGTTATGCAAAGAGACCAGGAGTTTTGGCTATTTCCAAATCAGTTTATGCCCATGATAGGAAAAATGCGTTTTCAGCGTATTGGCCTTAAGCTTGCTGATGCAATGAAAAAAGGCTTTAAAGTAAGACATGAAGCCATTATCGCTTTAGTGGGTCCAACGCAACATAATCAGCACAGTATTGAGTTAACATCGCCACAAGCTCAGCAGTTTTTAATGGGGAGAGACATTGAGACGACAAGCTTTAGCCCAGAACTACAACAGTGGCTTAGTGAACATGCACAGGGGGAGATGGTAGTGAGTCATCATCAATGCGCTTTAGGCGTGGTGAAGCACTTAGGCCATAGATTGAAGAACAACCTGCCACGTGAATTAGTGAGAGATAAAGTCGCTTACACATAATAACGCTTATATCCTCAACTAAAGCGCTACCGTTAAAACAAGAAGCCTGAAATCATTCAGGCTTTTTTACTTTTTTACTTTTTTACTTTTTTATAATAAATTAATTATTTGATAAATAATAAGTTTATTCGATAAGGCTAAAGCATTTAATATAAAAAAGTAAATAATTGATGTTTTTTTAGGCAAGAATTAAAAGCGCTGACTATAATTTGTGCAGAGATTAACTCCTCAACTCTAGCGCACGGCTCTGCAAAGAGCCATTTCCCTAGACCCAAGACAATCGGATCGTTTTGGGTCTTTTTTTTGTCAAAAATTTATCATTTATAGATTAAAAAGTCTTATTTAACCTGAACTCGGGTTATTTATCGACCGATTAATTTTCCAGCGTCTTTAAACAAATTAAAGAAGTTTTCTGAAGTATAATCAGCCAGGTCTTGATACTTTTCACCGCGAAGCTCTGCCACAAACTCAGCGACATCGCGAACATAAGCTGGTTGGTTTTCTTGACCACGATGTGGCACAGGCGCAAGATAGGGAGAGTCGGTTTCAACTAGCAGTCGATCTTTAGGGACTTTACGGATAACGCTACGTAAATCACCGGCATTTTTAAAGGTCACAATACCTGATACTGAAATATAAAAACCCAAATCCATCGCAGCTTTAGCCATTTCCCATGTTTCAGTAAAACAATGAAGCACCCCTGCCACTTTGTCTGCTTGACCATTTTTAAGCATGGCGATAGTGTCTTCCCTGGCATCTCGAGTATGGACAATAAGGGGTTTGTTCACTTCAACGGCTAAGGCAATTTGTTGCTCAAAACATTGCTGTTGCAGTATTTTAGTTTCATCAGCATAGAAATAATCTAAGCCGGTTTCACCAATCGCAATCACTTTAGGATCGGTAGCAAAACGTCTAATTTGATCAACATCTAAGCCTTCTTTAACATCTAAAGGATGCACCCCTGATGATAAAAAAATATTATCAAACTGCGCAACTTTATCACGCATTTGTTCAAAGCCTTGCTGACGCACATTCACGCACAACAGATAATCAACACCCTGGGCTTTGGCATTATCCATAATAATTTGTAATGAGGCTTGATCAGGTGCCGCTTTTAAACGGTCAAGGTGACAATGTGAATCAATTAGCATAATAACAGACAAGGATTAGATAAATGAGATGCAGAGGATACCGAGCTACATGGTACAGGTCAAATCACCTGACGATAATTCTTGTGCTAATAACTTTTCAATATGGTGTTTATGGCTTTCAGGATCGGTTCTAATTTTAATACCAATACCTGCGGGTCTTCCACCTGAGGCACCAATAGGATTAATCCATACCACAGAGCCTTTAAATTCATTAATTTGGCTGGTGTTAGGTAAGCGATAAGCAATGGTGAGCTCTTGACCTAAGAAATGGCTTTCTGTGGTTGCTACAAATAATCCCGCCGGTTTAATAAACGGCATATAGGCACGATATAGCTGATGCAAAGTATCGTAATTAACCACCAAATCGACCATATTATCTCTTAATTCTCTTATAAAATGATGTGAATATTATGTTAAGCGGTTTCAAAATAGCACTTAGCTTAATGCTAGCACGTGTCTGAATTTTAAAACATAATTTTGACATAAAGCTTGTGTGTTTACATTCGCCATTGTAGCCAATTTATGGGTCATGTGCATAACATCACCGGCTAATTCAATCACTTTGGATTGAATTAATGGATTTAACTTATTACTTTTTAACACATATTGCCTTAAGTACAAATATAAAACCTTCAAAGCATCTATTATTTGCATATCAGTTAACTTTAACAAGCTGTTTTGTAAGTGACCCGACTGTAAACTTGCGGACCAATCTTGTCGATATTCTAACAATTGTGGGTAATGTTTTGACTGTAGACTCGCGGCTAACTTTAACGGGCCACCCACCACGCCTAAACACCAGGTCACGTCATGTCGTTGCCCTTGGGCATTGGCACTTGGTAATAAATCCTGCGCGTCAAGCCAATCTGTAATCTGTAATTTAGTCGGTTGAGTAAAAGCAATTTTTTGGCAACGACTTGTAATGGTTGGTAATAAGCTCGCTGGAGTATCTGTTTGTAATAATAATAGTGTATTAGCGCCTGGTTCCTCTAAGGTTTTAAGCAGGGCGTTGGCCGCGGCAATGTTCATTCGCTCACTTTGCTCTATTACAGCGACACGTGCCCCTGATTGCTGAGCGGTATGCAGTAATGATTGACATAACTCACGTACTTGATCGACTTTGATTTGATTACCATCACTGCGAACCCAATGTAAATCAGGATGATTACCTGATTTACATAACAGACAGGTTTTACATCTGCCACAGGCACCCTCTGGGGTTTTGTCGATACATAAGGCCATCTGAGCCATTTCAGTAGCCAGCGCTATGCCGCCTAACGCCATATCGACAGGAATAAGTTGAGCATGACTATGTTGATTTTGGTAACACAACTTAGCGAACCGCTCAAATGGAGTGGCCAACCAGGGCAGTTGTTTCAAAGTATAGTCTGTCATCTTGTTACCTGTATATCAGCGATGGCTTAAGGCTATTTTACCGCTAACAATCTATTAGTTAATTGACTGCGAATATCTTGATGTACTTTGTCGATAGACTGACTTGCATCAATAACAATAATTGACTCATCTTCGGCGGCAAAAGCTAAAAACGTTTCGCGGGCACGTTCAAAAAATGCAATATGTTGTAGCTCTATTCTATCAAGTGCACCACGGGCAGAGGCTCGCTGTAATCCTAAACTGGGTTCAATATCTAAATACAAAGTTAAGTCGGGTTTAAAACCATGCAAACTCGCATCGCTAATAGCTTTGACTAATGGCATTAAGCCTCTGCCACCACCTTGGTATGCTAGGGATGATAAATTATGACGGTCACCTAATACCCACAGCCCCTTGGCTAATGCAGGCTTAATGACATTAGTAATTAACTGGGTACGCGCGGCGTAAAATAATAAACATTCAGCCTCATCGCATAAGGGATCGTTATCATCGGCAATTTTAACGAGGTCGCGGATTTTTTCAGCCAGTGGTGTGCCACCAGGTTCACGAGTACACACAGGAGCTTGACCTGTATGTTCAGTAATAATGCTTTGAACTAACGACACGGCACTGGATTTACCAGCGCCCTCTAGGCCCTCGATAACAATAAACTGTCCTAAATGTTGACTCATTTTTTCTTTCTCTGATATTCGTTTACAGCACGATTATGTTCTTTATAGGTCGATGAAAAAATATGACTGCCATCATTTTTTGATACAAAAAACAGATAGTTTACTTTGGCTGGGTTTGCTGCTGCGTATAAAGACGCTTTGCTGGGTGCCGCTATCGGTGTTGGCGGTAACCCATCTATTCGATAAGTGTTAAAAGCGGTTTTTTCTAATATGTCTTTCTTCCTAATATTGCCTTTATATCTGTCGCCCATACCATAAATAATGGTGGGATCAGTTTGTAAACGCATGCCTTTCTTTAAGCGATTATTAAATACTGCACTGACCCAATGACGCTCTTCATCTTTAGCGGTTTCTTTTTCAATAATTGAAGCGATAATAAGCAGTTCATAGGGCGAGTTTAATTTTAAATCGGGATCACGCTGCTCCCAAGCTTGCGCCAAATGAGTTTGCATCATTAAGTAACTGCGTTGCATCATAGCGAATAACGTTTCATCTACGCGATAATGATACGTCTCAGGAAAAAACTTCCCCTCAGGTAACCCTGTAGTATCACCATTGGCTTCAAGGACTTTAATGAACACATTTTCATCATATTGCATGTGTTCTAACCCCTGTAAAACAGGTATCCATTCCTTGATGGTTTTACCTTCAACAAATGTTACTGAAAATACCATTTCTTGGCCTAATCTCAGTCGGTTGATAAAATCCACTAACCTATCACCGGGTACCATTTGATAAAGCCCCGCTTTAATATCGCCTAAGTAAGGCTCAAGTTTGACTAGAAAGCGTACTTTCCAGCTTTCAGTAATAATGCCTTGTTGTTCTAATTCTTGGGTTAGCTTGAGTAAAGATGTGCCTGGGGCTACGGTAATAGTTGTCGACTCAGTCAAGGTTAGTGGCTGATTTTTGTATTGCAAAATATCTTTTGCATACCAATAACTCACTAAACATATAATGGTCAAAAGTGGGATTAAACTGGCTAACAGTCGTGTTATTATTGTTGTTTTCATAGACATCTAATTAGGTGAATGATTTTTGTTGGTACAAATAAAGTACCTTAGCTTAATAGTGTTTGTAACTGCTGTGCAATAGCTTGCGTGTGAGACCATGGCTGATAGCTGCTTTTATCGACTTGTATCACATCAATCACGCCTAGCAAACTATTACTCATCATAATCGCATCAGCCATAAATACATCATCAATTTTTAGCTCAGTCACATGAACCGCAATGCCGTGCGTTAGGATGGCTTCAATCACAGCTTCACGCATAACACCGCTCACCCCAGCTTGATTAATTGCGGGGTAAATACTTGATTATTTTTGACTATAAAGATATTCGCCATTGAGGCTTCAATCAAATATCCTTGGGTATCATAGACTAACCAATCATCAAATTCACTTGGTAGTGAGTGTGATTTAATCAGCACTTGCTCTAACCGATTTAGGTGTTTAATACCCGCTAAAAGCGGTTGACGAGCTAAAGTGACAGGTGATGTTGCTAAAGCAACGCCCTCTTGTTGCCAAGACTGATAATGTGCAGGTATCTCATGTACTGAGGTTATTTCAGTCACTATTGCGGCTTCAGGGGCTTGATAACCACGTCCACCAACCCCTCGGGTCAGCAATAATTTGATACACGCATTGGGATAAGTGCTAGCAAGATAAATTAAATGATGACGTAATTGACTAGAAGCAAACCAATTAAGGTTGAGCCGTTTACAGCCTTGCTCAAGTCTCGATAAATGTAAATCTAACAACATAATGCCAGCTTTGGCAGCGGAACTCGGATAGGTTCGCATAGTTGCAAACAGACCATCGCCATAGGCTAGACCGCGGTCAAATGGGCTCACATTTGCCATGTGTTGTTGATTTACCCATACTTGCGTCATTTATCGTCCTGACTTATCCGACTGGCTACGGCATCTTGTTGGTTGTTATATTTTGCACTTTTACGCTTATTATATGGCCGAGCCACTGGGCCACTTAAACGCTCAAAATTTAACGCGCCAATGGTCATGCCTGGACGAAGCGCCAATGGCAACTTACCACTGTTAAAAAACTCCAATACTATTTTGCCTTGCCAACCGGGATCGATTCGATGTGCGGTAACGTGTACCATTAACCCTAATCGGGCTAATGATGATCGACCATCTAACCAACCAACAATATTGGCTGGCAAAGTAACAGTTTCAAGGGTCACCGCTAAAGCTAACTCACCAGGATGGAGAAAAAATGCTTCACCGTCAGCAATATTAATTTTATCGCCCATCACTTTATCTAATGCAAGTTGCATTTCGGCAGCAGGACCGCTTAAGTCAATATAAGGAGCGGTATGATCTTGAAATACTCTAAATTGACTACCAAGGCGTACGTCAACACTGACACCTGAAATAGCTTCAACTGGAGGTCTTGGGTCAATAATAATCAACCCGTCATCTAAGCTTTGTTCTATTTCAATATCGGTTAAACGCATTTTCACAAACCTTAAATAAGTTATTGAGCCTTTAAAAATGAGTGATTTTACTTCGCTAACAAGTGTTGGATACGTGCTTTTAATATATCGGTTGCAATACGATTTTTACCGCCACGGGGCACAATGATATCGGCATATTGTTTCGATGGCTCAATGAACTGTAAAAACATCGGACGCACTGTTTTTTTATACTGTGAAATAACCGACTCCATTGTTCTACCACGCTCAGCCACATCTCGGGTTAATCGACGTAGAAAACAGATGTCTAGTGGAGTATCCATAAACACACTGGCATCCATGAGATCACGTAACTTAGGATCGGTTAATAGCAAGATACCTTCTAGAATAATGACTTTTTTAGGTTGCATCTCTAACGTTTCAGTCATACGGGTATGTTCGGTATAACTGTAGCGTGGAATGTTAACAGCCTCACCGCGTTTCAATGTTTCTAAATGGCTAGCAAGCAGTTGATGGTCAAGTGCTTTAGGGTGGTCATAGTTGGTTTGAACCCGCTCACCCATAGTCAAATGAGATTGATCACGATAATAAGCATCTTCATTGATAACGCCTATTTGATTAGTACCGAGATCACGGCAAAGCTCTTGAAAAATAGTATTCGCAATTAAGCTTTTACCTGATGCAGATGCACCAGCAATACCAATAATGACACACTGTGGAGAATTCATGCTTTGACCTTACTCGTCGTCCGATATACTAATAGAAACAGTTGATTTAACTTGTTGTAATGCTAATTGCGCACCTAACTTGCGAGCAATCTCACGATAAATACCAGACACTTCAGATTCAGGTTCGGTGACCACGCTAGGCGCACCATTATCCATCGATTCACGAATATTAATATTCAGTGGCAACGCTCCTAATAATGGCACATTGTAGCGCTCAGCAATTTTACTGCCGCCATGGGTACCAAATGGGTGCTCTTTATGGCCACATTCTGGGCATAAATGGAAACTCATGTTCTCTACAATACCAAGTACCGGGATTTGTACTTTATTGAACATGGTAATGCCTTTTTGTGCATCAGCTAAGGCAATATCTTGCGGCGTAGTGACAATGACGGCACCACTGACTGGAAATTTTTGCGATAGAGTTAATTGAATATCACCTGTGCCTGGTGGCATATCTATGATCAAATAGTCCAATTCTGGCCACTGGGTTTCATTCATTAATTGCACTAATGCACCTGCGGCCATGGGGCCACGCCATACTGCGGCCTCACCATCACCTAACATAAAGCCAATAGATTGTGCTGCAATACCATGAGCTGATGCAGCTGTCATCATTTTGCCGTCTGGGCTTTGTGGACGAAAATTTGGAATACCTAACATAAGCGGAATAGATGGGCCATATATGTCGGCATCTAAAATCCCCACTTCCGCACCTTCAGCTTTTAATGCTAATGCCAAGTTAACTGCCGTAGTTGATTTACCAACGCCGCCCTTACCTGATGCAATCGCAATAACTTGCTTAACATTTTTAATCGGCTCAACAGAAGTAATAGCAGAATAAGCCCGCGGCTGAAAATCGATTTCACATTCCACTTCATCAATAGCATCTAACACCGCAAGCTTGTTGGTTATGGCCATTACAGTATCGCGATATTGGGTCATGCACGGATAAGGATAAATCAACCCTAGCTGTAGTCTTTTGCCTTCAATGGCTAATTTAACAACACAACCGGCAGACACTAAACCTTGTTTTAAATAAGGGTCTTGATGGGCATCTAAAATAGCCAGCACTGGGGTTAATAATTGTGCATCAAGTTGATAATCAGGATAGGAAATAGACAAAAGCATGACTCCCGTTGACAAATTTGTGCAAGTGTATCAGAACTTCATAAAATTTTAGTTATTAATACACCTTTTTAGTTCATGTTTTGGTGAAAAAATTGCATTTTTCAGTTAGTATCTTGGCAATATTTTTAGCGAAATTCGATGTTGAGAAAAAATGACCCAATCACAACGTAAAATTCTGGTTACCAGTGCCCTTCCTTATGCTAATGGTCCTATCCACCTAGGCCATATGCTTGAATACATTCAAACAGACATCTGGTCTCGCTATCAAAAGTTGCGCGGACATGAATGTCACTTTATTTGTGCAGACGATGCCCACGGCACGCCTATCATGCTTAAAGCGCAACAACTTGGTATTGAACCAGAAGAAATGATTGCGCAAGTTCAGCAAGAACATCAACAGGATTTTGCTGATTTCAATATTCAGTTCGACAATTTCCACAGTACCCATAGCCCGGAAAACCGTGAACTGGCCAGTAGCATCTATTTGAAACTTCGTGACGCTGGCTACATCAAAACAAAAACAATTTCACAATTATTTGATCCTGAAAAGTCGATGTTTTTACCAGACAGATTTGTCAAGGGGACTTGCCCTAAATGTAAGTC
Source organism: Shewanella sp. OMA3-2 (assembly GCF_021513195.1). NCBI lineage: Bacteria > Pseudomonadati > Pseudomonadota > Gammaproteobacteria > Alteromonadales > Shewanellaceae > Shewanella > Shewanella sp. OMA3-2. The sequence continues at coordinate 2,871,323 of NZ_CP090974.1, forward strand.
TGAAGACCAATACGGTGATAACTGTGATAACTGTGGTGCAACCTATAGCCCAACTGATTTAATTAATCCTAAATCAGCAGTATCAGGTGCTACGCCAATCATGAAAGACAGCGAGCATTTCTTCTTCGATCTACCAGCATTTGAAGGCATGTTACACACCTGGCTTAACTCAGGTTCATTACAACCTGAAGTGTCTAACAAACTAAAAGAATGGTTTGAGCAAGGCCTGCAACAATGGGACATTTCCCGAGACGCGCCTTATTTTGGTTTTGAAATACCTGATGCACCGGGTAAATACTTTTACGTATGGCTAGATGCACCAATTGGTTATATGGGCTCATTCAAAAACTTCTGTGATAAAAACCCTCATGTTAACTTTGATGATTTTTGGGCAAAAGATTCAACCGCAGAGGTTTATCATTTTATCGGTAAAGATATTGTCAATTTTCACGGTTTATTCTGGCCAGCAATGCTTCACGGCGCTAACTATCGCCAACCAACAAGCGTTTATGCCCATGGTTATGTCACGGTTAATGGCGCGAAAATGTCAAAGTCAAAGGGCACCTTTATTAAAGCGCGCACTTATTTAGACAATTTAGATCCTGAGTTTTTGCGTTACTACTACGCAGCAAAACTGAGCAGTCGCATTGATGACTTAGACTTAAACCTTGAAGATTTTGCCCAACGTGTGAACTCTGATCTTGTCGGCAAATTGGTTAACCTAGCATCACGTACAGCAGGCTTTATCAGCAAACGTTTTGATGGCAAGTTAGCGACCATTGAAGATAACAGCTTAACTGACTTATTTTTAGCCAAACAAGATCAAATTGCTGAGTTTTACGAAACCCGTGAATACGGTAAAGCAATGCGTGAAATTATGACATTAGCTGACATAGCCAACGCTTTTGTGGCCGAACAAGCACCTTGGCAGTTAATTAAGCAAGAAGAACAGCAACAACAAGCACATCAAGTGTGTTCTATTTCATTAAACCTATTCCGCATCTTAGTGACATACTTAAAGCCAGTGTTACCGCGTTTAAGCCAAGATGTAGAAGCGTTTTTACAGGTAGAATTAACTTGGGAAAGCTTAGATAGAGATATGGCTAACCATGAAATCGTACCCTTTAAAGCGATGATGCAACGTGTCGATTTAGACAAAGTCGCTGCTATGGTTGATGCCTCTAAAGACAACTTACAAGTGACTCAACCCCTGGTTGAAGCCAAAGCTCAAAAGGCAACTAAAGCAGATAAAGCACCTGCAAAAGTCAGCACTGGTAATCCGTTACAAGATGATCCAATCAGTGCCACGATTGAGTTTGACGACTTTGCAAAATTAGATTTACGTATTGCCCGTATTGCTAAAGCGGAACATGTGCCTGAAGCTGACAAATTGCTCAAACTTGAGCTGGATTTAGGCGGCGAGACCAAGCAAGTGTTTGCCGGAATAAAGTCCGCTTACGCACCAGAAGATTTAGTGGGTAAATTGACTGTTATGGTTGCCAACCTAGCACCACGAAAAATGCGTTTTGGCATGTCTGAAGGCATGGTATTAGCTGCTGGTCCTGGTGGTGATGAGTTATGGATCCTTGAGCCCCACGAAGGTGCTCAACCTGGAATGCGAGTAAAATAATCGCTGCATATACTTATTACTATGATAATAACCCGCTATTCATGGGTGAAGCATAAGTTAGTAATGCACAATAAATAATGGTTATGCCATTTAAAGCCAGAAGTGTTCGCTTCTGGCTTTTTTGTGTGTTTTTTCAACACAAAGTCATTAGGTTATAAGTTATTGCCATAAAATGTGTAAATTAATTACCATTTTTGTTTATTCGCTATTGCAAACAACAGTAATAGCGGTTAAGTTTTAAGGCATAGAAGTTTACGGGCGTATGCACGGTAACTTCAGCAGAATTTATAAGATAACCATTTGGGTATCTGTATCAACTTTATTAAGAGACAAACAATGATGTTCATCCAAGCAACTACAAACCACCATCACCACCATATGCGGTAGCCTTCGGATGCTTACTGCCGAGGGTTTATTTCCCTTCCGGCGGTGAAACTATCACAAACCCCTGGAAGCAATTTCAGGGGTTTTTTGTTTTTTTAAGTTTATGTTTTTATTTTTACTGAATATTTTTATTTCTAACTAATTGTTTTTATATTTTAAATTTTATTTCAACTTTAATTAATGGGTACATATCATGACTGAATCAAACCGCTTACGCATCGCCATTCAAAAATCTGGTCGCTTATCTAAAGAGTCACAACAATTGCTAAAAAGCTGTGGGGTGAAATTTAATGTCAATGAGCAGCGCCTTATCGCCCACGCCGACAATATGCCTATCGATCTGCTTCGTGTACGTGATGATGATATTCCGGGCTTAGTGATGGATGGCGTGGTTGACTTAGGTATTATCGGTGAGAATGTTCTAGAAGAAGAACAGTTAGAACGTCAACTAGTCAACAAGCCCGCTAACTTCACTAAACTACGTGAACTTGATTTTGGCGCCTGTCGCTTATCATTAGCAGTACCTAATGAGTTCAGCTACAAAGATGCAAGCTCATTAGAGGGCCTGCGTATTGCCACTTCATATCCCAATATTCTGCGCCGTTTTATGCAAGAAAAAGGCATTAGTTACAGCGACTGTATGCTTAAAGGTTCAGTTGAAGTCGCGCCACGTGCCGGTTTATCTGATGGTATTTGTGACTTAGTGTCTACCGGTGCCACCCTTGAGGCAAATGGCTTATATGAAACTGAAGTTATTTACCGCTCAATGGCCTGTATTATTCAATCTAACCAAACTCAAACACCTGCAAAGCAAGCGTTAATCGACAAAATACTGTCACGAGTTAATGGTGTTATTCGCGCTCGCGAGAGCAAGTACATCTTGTTACACGCTCCAACAGCCACTTTAGATCAAATTGTTGCTTTATTACCAGGTGCAGAAAACCCAACAGTATTACCGCTTAATGATGATTCAAATCGTGTTGCTGTGCATGCTGTTAGCTCAGAAGACTTATTCTGGGACACAATGGAGCAGTTAACAGCCTTAGGTGCCACCTCTATTTTAGTGATGCCAATTGAAAAAATGATGGGGTAATACCGATGAGCATGACACAAGCACCATTACAGTCTTCATCACCAATGCAAATCCTTAATTGGAATAGTTTATCGACTAACCAACAAGTTGCAGCATTAAAACGCTCACCTTTAGTGGGTGATAACAGTGTTGAGCAGCTGGTTCGCAGCATTATCGAACAAGTGGTATTAGATGGTGATGCGGCTATTGCTAAATTTAATCAGCAGTTTGATGGCACTATCATTGATGATTTAGCCCTAACAACTGCTGAGATAGACTCTGCCAGTGCGAGAGTGTCGGACAAGGTTAAGCAAAGCATTGCTCAAGCGGTTGCCAATATTGAAGCGTTTCATCAGGCACAAGTATTTAAGCCGATTGATATTGAAACTCAAGTTGGGGTGCGATGTGAGCTCAGATCAGAAGCGATTGAAAAAGTCGGCTTGTATATTCCTGGTGGCACAGCACCACTCATATCAACAGTAATGATGCTTGCCCTGCCCGCTAGAATTGCCGGTTGTGAGCAACGAGTATTAGTTAGCCCACCGCCTATTAATGATGCAATTATTTATGCAGCCAAGGTGTGCGGTATTACTGAGATTTATCAAGTGGGCGGTGCGCAAGCCATTGCAGCTTTGGCATTTGGTACAGAATCCATCCCTAAAGTCGATAAAATATTTGGCCCAGGTAATCGTTATGTTACCGAAGCCAAGCGCTTAGTCTCACAAGATAACCGCGTGAGTGTCACCATTGATATGCCAGCGGGTCCATCAGAAGTGTTGGTGATTGCCGATGACCAAGCCAACCCCGCTTTTATTGCGGCGGATTTATTGTCGCAAGCAGAACACGGCGTTGACTCGCAAGTCATGTTGGTCACAAATAGTAAAGCGCAAGCTGATGCAGTGAATGCTCAGCTCACTATTCAACTAGCATTGTTACCACGACAAGATATTGCCGCCAAAGCGCTTGAATGTAGCCGAAGCTTGGTGGTTAATGACATAGCCCAAGCAGTACAAGTATCGAATCAATATGGGCCGGAGCACTTAATTGTTCAAACTGAGAATCCACGAGCTTTACTCAGCACCATACGCGCTGCTGGTTCGGTTTTTCTAGGGGCGTATACGCCAGAATCTGTGGGTGATTATGCCAGTGGTACTAACCATGTGTTACCCACTTACGGTTATAGCCGTGCGGTATCCAGTTTATCACTCGCCGATTTTAGTCGACGCTTTACAGTGCAAGAACTCAGTGCACAAGGCCTAAAAAACATTGGCCAAACCGTAATGACCCTGGCAGAAAATGAATTGTTAGATGCACACAAAAATGCCGTCGCGATTAGGTTGGCAAGCTTAAACCCGTAAAAGTAATCTTGGCGCCGTGATGATAAACCCCATCGTTGGCAGCAATAATAGAATTGATTTATGAGCACATGTTTATGAACACATTTGATGCAAGAAAATTAGCCAGACCCGAGTTACTTGAACTAACGCCTTATCAAAGTGCAAGGCGCATTGGTGGTCGTGGCGACATTTGGATTAATGCCAATGAATCACCGTTTAACAATAGTGATTTAGATAAGTTAAATCGCTACCCTGAGTGCCAGCCGCCTGCACTTATCAATGCTTATGCTGATTACGCCAGGGTTAAACCAGAGCAGATTATTGCCAGTCGCGGTGCCGATGAAGCCATAGAATTACTTATTCGTACTTTTTGTACACCGGGTAAAGACACGATTGCGTCATTTGGTCCGACTTATGGCATGTACGCCATCAGTGCTGCCACCTTTAATGTTGGCGTAACAGCATTGGGTTTAACCACTGACTATCAATTACCCGATAATTGGCCAGCTGAAATCGGAAATGCCAAACTGGTGTTTATTTGTAACCCCAATAACCCGACAGGTACCATCATCAGTAAACAAGATATTGCCAAGGCGATTGCAAGCGCGCCTCAAGCAATAGTGGTAGTTGATGAAGCTTATATTGAATTTAGCCCTGAGTATTCGGTTGCTGATTTACTGTCGACATACCCAAATCTTGTGGTATTACGGACTTTATCTAAAGCGTTTGCTTTAGCCGGAGCCCGTTGTGGTTTTATGCTGGCTAATGAAGCCATTATCGATTTAGTCATGCTAGTAATAGCACCTTATCCTGTGCCGCTACCCGTATCGGAATTAGCCACTAAAGCGTTAAGCCCTGATGGTATTAGGTTAATGCGTGAACAAGTGACCAGTTTGAATCAACAAGGTGAGCGACTCACTCAAGTACTGCAAAAAATTGGCGCCAAGGTGCTAACAGCAAAAGGCAACTTTGCCTTAGCACGCTTTAACAACGTTGCCGAAATAGCACAATTACTGACAGATAACGGCATTGTCGCTAGGGCTTATAAAGACCCTCGTTTAGCTGATGCTATACGGTTCAGCTTTACCTCTAGCGCCCAAACAGACAAATTAATTGACGTGCTATTAAGCAGCCAAAACAAATAAATTATAACAATATTCCTACAAATTTAAGGTTAGCAAGATGAAACAGAAAATACTTTTTATTGATCGTGACGGCACATTGGTTGAAGAGCCAGTAATTGATAAGCAACTAGACAGCCTAGCTAAATTAGTGTTTGAGCCGCAGGTGATCCCTGCACTATTAAAATTGCAAAAAGCCGGTTTTAGATTAGTGATGGTCAGTAATCAAGATGGTTTAGGCACACCTTCATTCCCTAAAGATGATTTTGATGCACCGCACAACATGATGATGCAAATTTTTCAAAGCCAGGGAGTCAAGTTCGACGATGTGGTTATTTGTCCGCACTTTAATGACGAAAATTGCAGCTGCCGTAAGCCTAAACTGGGACTGGTAAAAAGCTACTTAACTGAAGGCAGAGTCGACTTTACTGAATCCGCTGTTATTGGTGATCGCATTACCGATGTCGAACTCGCCAATGCAATGGGGATTAAAAGCTTCCTTTACAATCGCCAAACCTTAGATTGGGACGCTATTTGCCAGGCGCTTTTAAGCAAAGGCCGCCAAGCAACTGTTGTGCGCACCACCAAAGAAACCGACATTAAAGTGACCATTGACTTAGACAATCAATCAAAAGGTAAAATTGACACCGGCATTGGCTTTTTTGACCACATGCTTGACCAAATTCAAACCCACGGCAATTTCAAGATGGATGTTCATGTTGATGGTGACTTAGAGATTGATGATCATCACAGTGTTGAAGATACGGCACTGGCCATTGGTGATGCGATTCGTCAAGCCTTAGGGGATAAGCGCGGCATCGCTCGTTTTGGTTTTAGCCTGCCAATGGATGAAGCCAACGGCGAATGCTTAATGGACATTTCAGGCCGTCCATTTATCAAGTTCAAAGCTGATTTCGAGCGTGAAATGGTCGGTGAAATGGCGACAGAAATGGTGCCACATTTTTTCCGCTCATTCGCTGATGGTTTACGTTGTACATTACATATCAGCTCTGAAGGTGACAATGACCACCACAAAGTGGAAGCCTTGTTCAAAGTATTAGGCCGCACTCTTCGCCAGGCGGTGAAAGTAGAAGGTGACATACTGCCTTCCAGTAAAGGCGTGCTGTAAGGAGCTAACGTGACAGACTTATCCATAAAAGCGCTATCAAGGGTGCCTAACGATAAAGACAGTAACTTAAGCGATCTTACTGTGATTATCGATACAGGGTGTGCCAATTTAAGCTCGGTGCGCTTTGCGTTTGAACGCTTAAATGCCAATATCGTCGTCAGTGCTGACTTTGAGGTTATTCGCAGTGCAGCAAGAGTGGTTTTACCAGGTGTAGGTACCGCTGGAGCGGCTATGGCAGCGTTAAAATCGAAAGACTTAATCGGGTTAATTAAAAGCCTGACACAACCCGTTATGGGTGTTTGCTTAGGGATGCAAATGCTTGCTTCCCTGTCAAATGAGTATGGCGGACGCAGCACACAGGCCATTGAATGTTTAGGGCTTATCCCGACAGAGATAGGTGATTTAGACAGCAAAGGACTTCCTTTGCCTCACATGGGCTGGAATCAAATAACCGTATCTGATCATCCACTTTTTGCGGGCATAGAAAACGGCAGTTATGCGTACTTTGTGCATGGTTATCGTGCGCCAATCAGTGAATATACCTTAGCAAGCAGTCATTACGGTGAAGATTTCAGCGCCGCTATTGGCAAAGATAACTTTTTTGGGGTGCAGTTTCACCCTGAAAAAAGCGCTACTGTTGGCGCAAAGATTTTACAAAACTTTTTAAACATGGGGAAAGCACAATGATCATTCCAGCAATTGATTTAATTGATGGTCAAGTGGTGCGTTTATACCAGGGCGACTACCAGCAAAAAACCACCTTTGACTTAAGCCCCCTCGCCCAGCTGCAATCCTATGAAGCTCAGGGAGCTAAATTATTACACATTGTCGATTTGACCGGTGCAAAGGACCCATCAAAACGCCAAATAGCCTTAATTGGCGATCTAGTGGCGGGGTTAAAAGCTGACATTCAAGTCGGTGGTGGCATTCGTAGCGAGCAGCAAGTTGAAGAGTTGTTAGCACTAGGCGTTAAACGTGTCGTGATTGGTTCACTGGCGGTGAAAGAGCCTGAGTTAGTCAAAAGCTGGTTTGTTAAATATGGCAGCGAGACTATTTGCTTAGCGCTTGATGTTAATATTAATGATGCGGGTGAAAAAATTGTCGCAGTATCTGGCTGGCAAACCGGCGGCGGTAAGTCTTTAGAATCACTGGTATCCGAGTACCAAAGCGTTGGCTTACAGCATGCTTTAGTCACCGATATTAGTCGAGACGGCACCTTACAAGGTGCGAATACCGATTTATATCAAGAGCTGGCTGCAAAGTACCCCAACATTACTTGGCAAGCTTCTGGCGGTATCGCCACATTAGAGGATGTTGCAGCAGTACGTGATAGCAAAGCCGATGGCATTATTATCGGTAAAGCACTACTGATCAAAAACTTCACCGTTGAGGAGGCAATCACATGCTGGCCAAACGCATAGTTCCTTGTCTTGATGTCCGTGAAGGTAAAGTCGTTAAAGGGGTACAATTTCGTGACCATGAAATCGTTGGCGACATAGTGCCACTTGCGGCGCGTTATGCCCTTGAAGGTGCTGATGAGCTAGTCTTTTATGATATTACCGCTAGCGCCCACGATAGAGTAATAGATAAGTCATGGGTCAGTCGCGTTGCGGAACAAATTGATATTCCGTTTTGCGTTGCTGGTGGGATTAAAACCATTGAACAAGCCCGTGAAAAATTAGCCTTTGGTGCTGATAAAATATCGATTAATTCTCCGGCATTAACCGACCCAAGTTTAATTTCACGCTTACAGGATGAATTTGGTCGTCAGTGTATTGTTATTGGTATCGACTCATTTTATGACGCAATATCAGATAGTTACAAAGTAAAACAATTTACTGGCGATGAAGCCGCGACTAAAGATACTCAATGGTACACTCAAGATTGGGTTGAGGAAGTACAAAAGCGTGGTTGTGGTGAAATTGTCCTCAATGTGATGAATCAAGATGGGGTGCGGGGCGGCTATGATATTAAACAGCTCAGTATGGTTCGCGCTATTTGTGATGTACCGTTAATCGCATCTGGCGGTGCGGGCACCATGGAACATTTTAAAGACGTGTTCCAACAAGCCAAAGTTGATGCCGCATTAGCTGCCAGTGTATTTCATAAAGGCATTATCGATATTGGTGATTTAAAACGATACCTTTACAGCCAAAAAATTGCGATTAGACTATAAAACGCCTCAAATAAAGAGATAAATTATGACACAAGTAACATTGGACAGTGCAAGCCTAGCTTGGGATAAACAGGATGGATTAATCCCTGCTGTGGTTCAAAACCACTTAACAGGCAAAGTCTTAATGCTAGGCTACATGGACAAAGCCGCCCTTGATAAAACCCTATCGACCCATCAAGTTACTTTTTTTAGCCGTTCAAAGCAGCGTTTATGGACCAAGGGTGAAAGCTCTGGCAATACTTTGCAACTTATCGCTATTGATAAAGACTGCGATAACGACAGCCTATTAGTGCAAGTTATTCCTAATGGCCCAACCTGCCACACTGGGACCGAAAGCTGCTGGCCTGATGGTAATGCTCACCCTTTTATTGATAACCTAACAAACGTCATCATTTCACGTAAGGGCCAGAGTGCTGACTCAAGTTATACCGCCTCATTATTTGAACGTGGCACTAAACGTATCGCCCAAAAAGTCGGTGAAGAAGGATTAGAAACGGCATTAGCTGCGGTTACAAATGACAAAGAAGAGTTAGTCAATGAAGCCTCAGACTTGATGTATCACTTAATTGTGTTACTTGAAGATCAAGGCCTTTCTATGGCAGACATTAATCAAAACCTGCTGGTTCGTCATACCAAAGCGACTAAATGAGAGTAAGTGATTAACACTATAATAAAAAAGACGCATAAGCGTCTTTTTTGTTTTAACAATTTACCTAATCCACAAAAGTGGCATATGTTTATTGCGGTCTATCACTATTAGTAATGGTTAGATTGCCATCAACATGAATATCTCGTTGCGGGAAGGCAATAGAAATATCATGTTTATTAAATAAGTCATAAATTCTATAGCGCATTTCACTGCGACGACGGCGAATATCAGTTTCAGATATGGCATTAACCCAAAAAACCATATCAAATATTAATGCACTATCGCCAAAATCTTCAAATAATACTGTGGGTTTTGGGTGTGGTAAAATATCGTCACGTTCTTCAAGCACACCGAACAATAACTTCTGCACTAGCATTACATCAGACCCATAAGCCACGCCGACTCGTATAAAAGTACGCGCATTCTTATCAATCAAGGTCCAATTAGTCACAGTATTTTCAAGAAGCTGGCTGTTCGGAACCAACATATGAACACCATCATTTCGACGAATTAACGTCGAGCGGGTGTTTATCGACTCAACCACGCCTCTTGCATCACCAACCTCTAAAAAATCACCAATACGAATAGGGCGCTCCCACATTAAAATCCAACCTGAAATAAAGTTGTTAATAATGTTCTGCGCACCAAAACCGACACCAATCGCTATTGCACCAGAAACAAATGCAAATGCCGTAAGGGGGATATTAAGTATATCCATGCTGGTTATCGCCAAAATAGCGATAGATAGGACCAAATACATCCGAGAAAATAAATGCACAGCATCGGCGCTCACATTACGTTTTCTTAATGTACTCGTAATTAACTTACCAACCCGACTAACAATAAACCAGGCTAAAAAGATATACAGCGGTACCTGGATGATTTGCAGCAAAGTGATTGGCCGGCTGTCGTAGGTGTAGACCACAAACGACAGCAACGAAAGTAACTCATTAAAGTCCATTAAATTGCTCTCTTGGTTGTTTTTATTGTTAGTGTTTAAGTTTAAGTTTAAGTTTAAGTTTAGTACAACTCTGCTTCACCTGGCGGACGCGTTTTTAAAATTTTCAAAAACCACATATATTGCTCAGGATAGGCTTTTATCACTTGCTCAACAATTTGGTTAAGCACTAAAGACTCATCTTCTTTAGTGGCCATCGTATCAGGATCTAACGCGGCTGATATGGTGGTATGAAATACCATGGCTTTTCTATCATACCCAATCTTAACCGGAAACACTTTGGCATTACCCGCTTTTGCCAAACGTCCAACTACAGGTAACGTCGCTTTAGTGGTATCAAAAAAAGGGGCAAACACGCTTTGTTCTGGACCTAAATCTTCATCGGGTAAATAAAAGAAACTATTATCTTGTTTAAGTTCTGACAATAATGCCCTAATACCCGCTTCACGCATATACACTCGCCCACCTTGGCTACTGCGTAAACGGTTGCTGAACCAGTTAAATAACCCATTACGGTGTGCTTTAGCCATTGTCACCATAGGTATTTCAATATTTACTCGCAGTCCTGCATATTCCATCGGCCAAACATGAGGCATGATAAAAATAATTGGATGTCCCGCTGACCTTGCTTTTGCGACATGCTCAAAACCCTGTAACTGAACGCGACGTTTAATGTGCTCGTTGGACCGAAACAGCATTTCTGCTTGCGATAATAAAACAAGAATAAAAGCTTCAACATTATCACGGACTAATCTATCGACTTCATCTGGTGTCAGCGCTGGTAGACATTGACCAATATTAATCCGCGCAATACTAATGGGCTTAGTCGCTATACGCATCACTAATCTCGCTAAAACACGGCTAATGGGATCTCGAATATATGCGGGTAAAATCCCAAAAAAAGAGAGTACTAGGATAGCCAGCCAGGTTCCCCAGTAACGCGGATGCAATAACCCTGCATTAAAGCGGGTATCAAAATGCTTTTGTTGTCGAGCCAATAGAAAAACCTCATCAAAAAAATCTGCGGCCGAATAATAGCATGACTATTTAGTTGGGCAAATTCAAAAAAAAAGCCACTCTACTAGAGTGGCTATTTCAATTTTTACTATGTAAAGCAGATAAGCTAATTTAACTAGTGAACTTATTTCTTGCCAGCGTTAGCCGCTTCAACACGTGCTTTTAACTTTTGTCCAGGACGGAAAGTTACAACACGTCGTGCAGAAATTGGAATATCTTCACCAGTTTTCGGGTTCCGTCCTGGTCTTTGATTCTTGTCCCTAAGGTCAAAGTTGCCGAAGCCAGATAACTTGACCTGCTCACCATGTTCGAGTGCTTCACGAATTTCTTCAAAGAAAGACTCCACCATCTCTTTAGCCACACGCTTATTGATGCCAAGTGTTTCAAATAGATGTTCTGCCATTTCGGCTTTGGTAAGTGCCATACTTTAATCCCTCAACGATGCGTTGAACTCGGTCTTTAGCGCCGATACCACTGATTCCATAGTCTCAGTAATATCTTTATCTTCAAGCGTACGAGTAATGTCTTGTAACGTAAGTGCGATTGCCAGGCTCTTTTTGCCAGGTTCAACACCTTTACCTAGGTATACATCGAACAAGTTTAAGCCAACCAACTGATTTTCGCCAACTTTTCTTATCAAATTCATAATATCGGTTGCAGATATATGATCATCTACTACTACTGCGATATCACGTCGATTAGCTGGAAACTTAGATACAGCTTGGGCTAGCGGTAAACTGGCATGCAGCAATGCGTCCAGTTCTAACTCAAAAACTATTGTTTTACCATTAAGTCCAAAAGGCTTTTCCAAGCTAGGATGGATAGCGCCAATATGACCAATGACTCGATTATTTCTTAATATTTCAGCGCATTGTCCTGGATGCAGCGCAGGATGAGTTGCTGCTTTAAAACTAAATTCAGAAGCGGCAACTGTCAAGCCGATTATTGCTTCTAAATCACCTTTTAAATCAAAGAAGTCTACAGACTTGGATTCCATTGACCAATGTTCATCATTTTGAACACCGGAAATTACCGCACCAATCATAGCTTGTTGACGTACACCAGCGTCTGAATTTGCATCAGGCACAAAGCGTAAACCCGTTTCAAATAAACGCACGCGACTTTGCTGGCGATTTTGATTATAGCCCACTGCTGACAATAATCCGGTAAACATCGACAAACGCATAGACGACATTTCTGTCGAAATAGGGTTTGGTAAAATCATGGTGTCTTGTTCTGGGTGAACCAGCGCTTGCATTTTGGGGTCAACAAAACTGTAAGTAATGGCTTCTTGGAACCCACGTGCCACTAACATGTTACGCACACGTTTTAGTGGGATGTTTGATTCTTTGTGATCTGACATATTTAATGCAGCTTGCGGCGCTGTATTTGGAATATTGTCATAACCGTAAATACGGGCAACTTCTTCAATCAAATCTTCTTCAATTGCCATATCAAAACGGTAAGTTGCAGTTGTTACGGCCCAATCATTATCAACTGCTGCAACACTAAACCCCAAACACGTTAGAATTTCTACCACGTCAGCATCAGGAATAACATGCCCTAATGTTTTATCTAGTTTGCTACGACGTAATGTGATTTTAGCTGCTGTAGGTAAATGTTCAACGGCAACCGCCTCAACAACTTGCCCTGCTTCTCCACCACAAATATCCAATACAAGACGCGTGGCGCGATCCATTACCTTATGCTGCAGTTGCGGGTCAACACCACGCTCAAAACGGTGTGACGCATCAGTGTGTAAGCCTAAACGACGTGATTTACCCATAATCGCTAAAGGTGCAAAAAAAGCACACTCTAATAGAATATCTTGAGTATTTTCAGTCACACCTGTTGCTTCACCACCAAAGACACCAGCAAGTGCAACCGCTTGTTTATCATCGGCAATCACTAAGGTATCGTTAGGGACCGTAATTTCATTACCGTCTAATAACGTCAGCTTTTCAACACCGTCACCTAAACGTACATTAATTGCACCGTTTAGGGTATTCAAATCAAAGGCGTGCATTGGTTGACCAAACTCAATAAGCACAAAGTTGGTAATATCAACAATGGGATCGATTGAGCGGATACCACTACGACGTAACTTTTCTTGCATCCATAAAGGCGTATCCGCTTTTACGTTGATATTTTTTACTATACGGCCTAAATAACGTGGGCAAGCTTCTTTTGCCTGTACGTTAATGGTTATCGGCGCGTCAATCGTTGCTTCAACGGTTTTCCAGGTAGGCTCTGTAACCACTTGACGATTTAATACACCGACTTCTCGTGCAAGACCTGCCATGCCTAAACAATCGGCACGGTTGGCGGTTAAATCAACATCAATAATCGCATCATCTAAATCTAAATATTGGCGAACGTCTTGACCAATTGGTGCATCTTGCGGTAATTCGATAATGCCATCGCTTTCAATGCTAATGCCTAGCTCGCTATACGAGCACAACATGCCCATTGATGGTTGACCACGAAGCTTGGCTTTCTTAATCTTGAAGTCACCAGGTAAAACAGCGCCTACCATAGCAACGGCAACTTTTAAGCCTAAACGACAATTAGGTGCACCGCAGACGATATCAATTAACTCATCGCTGCCGACATTAATTTTGGTAACACGTAATTTGTCAGCATCGGGATGTTGGCCACACTCAACAACTTCACCCACAATAACACCGCTAAATGCAGCGGCTACGGGATCTATGCCATCAACTTCAAGACCAGCCATAGTAATTTGGTGTGATAATTCGTCACGACTTACAGATGGGTTAACCCATTCACGAAGCCAAGATTCACTGAATTTCATCGGTTTTGTTGCTCCGTTATTTGAATTGCTTAAGAAAACGTAAATCGTTTTCAAAGAAGGCACGTAAATCATTTACGCCATATCGCAACATGGTCAAACGTTCAACGCCCATACCAAAAGCAAAACCAGAGTATTTCTCAGGATCAATGCCAACACTGCGAAGTACATTGGGATGCACCATGCCGCAACCTAATACTTCTAACCACTTACCGTTTTTACCCATGACATCTACTTCAGCAGAAGGCTCTGTGAAAGGAAAGTATGATGGACGGAAACGAACTTGTAAGTCTTCTTCAAAAAAGTTGCGTAAGAAATCGTGTAATATGCCTTTCAATTCGGCAAAGTTAACGTTTTCAGCAACCATCAAACCCTCGACTTGATGAAACATCGGCGTATGGGTTTGGTCATAGTCGTTACGGTATACACGACCTGGTGAAATGATACGTAATGGCGGTTTTTCATGCTCCATGGTACGGATTTGAACCCCAGATGTTTGCGTGCGCAACATTACTTTAGGGTTAAAATAAAACGTATCGTGGTCCGCACGTGCAGGATGATGTTCTGAGATATTTAATGCATCGAAGTTATGGAAATCATCTTCGATTTCAGGGCCATCTTTAACCGTAAACCCAAGCTCACCAAAAAAGGTTTCGATACGATCAATAGTGCGGGTTACAGGATGCAACCCACCATTATCAATTGTACGACCTGGTAAAGTGACATCAATTTGTTCATCGGCCAATTTAGTGGCTAACTCAGATGCCTTCAAGCCATCAATACGTTCAGATAATTTCTGCTGGACGGCTTGTTTTGCTAGATTGACGGCTTGACCAAATGCAGGTTTTTCTTCTGCACTCAATTTCCCCATCATTTTCATCATGTCAGTGATTTGACCTTTTTTACCAAGGTAGTCGACACGGATATCATCCAATGCCTTCAGATCACTGGCCTGCTCTATCACCACCAAGGCTTGTTCTACGATCTCTGTTAACTGCTGCATTTATTCATCCACTGCATCTGGGCATTACTAATGCGATTTTTACCATTAAACATAACGGCAAGATGTTGATAATTCCTTTTAGATAATTCTAAAGGCACTACCCATCAATTAAAATAAAAGAGATAAATTTTACGTTAGCAGCCAGCATATTACTAGGCCTTTTAAGGGTAATTATAAGCTTTTACTTAGGTTTATTCGCTTAAAACAGCTCTGCCTTGCTGCGTTGAGTATTTATCGTCAATTGAACATGAATATTTTCAATCGCCGCTTTACTATATTAAAAGGTGAAATTAATGTTAGATCCTTAATGTGGCTCAACCAATCTGATTGAAAAGTCGATATATTAATCAAGTAACACTTAAAAAAAGCGTTATATACTAAAGTTTAGCTTTTTCGCCCCGATAGCCTATATACTTACCAAAGTACTTATTTAACTGAAGAACTTATTAACTTAAGTTCGCGGCCAAAGACTAGAAGAGGCACTGATGAGAGAAGTTAAATTTAGATGGATAGATCAATATCTTATCCATATGACCTTACAAACAAAGTTTACTATTTTAGCTGTTGTACCCATGTTGATGATTATTGGTTTAACCCTTTTCTTAAATAATCTTCATGCCGATAACTTACAAGACACCACTAACAACAATCAGTTGCAATTCATTAAGCAAGCCAATAATTACATTGAAAACGCTTATGATTTAGTTGATGAAAGTAAACGTAATGACTTAAAAACTCAATTATCTAGTGCCAGTCAAATAGTCAATATTGAGAACTTAGATAACCGGTTGCTAGTGCTTGCACAGCAAGGTGGTGGTATTAGTAAACAAGATAATACCACCCGTATTGTTAGTGGTATCAATAGTCATGACATGGTGATTGTGAGCGAGTTATCCTCAAAACAACTAACCCAAAACAACTCTAATGCTAACGTTGCGTATATCACTATGGTGATATTATTGGCTGTTCTTGCAGCCTTTGCTTACTACATTTCAACCTTTGTCGGCGGCGCTTTATACACCACTGTAACCGCATTGAAACGGGCTGCTAGCGGCGATTTAACAGGCAGGCTTAATTTTTTCGAAGTCAAAGATGAATTTAGCCTACTGGCTATAAGTATTGATGCTTTAGTTGAACGTCAGCACACTTTGGTTAAGCAAATAACCCAAGCGACGGAGCAAATTCGCACCGTGGTGTCAGGATTTAGAACGACGGCTCAAAATGGCCAATCAATGGCAGTGGATCAGCGTGAGCATTTAGATTCATTGGCAACAGCAATGGAACAAATGACCGCAGCGGTCAAAGAAGTTGCCCGAAATGCAGAGCAATCTTCAAGTGAAACTGAGGAAACCAATAATCAAGTGGCTGCAGGTTCAAAAGATATTGCCACCACTGTGCATGCTATTGATATTTTGTCACAAGAGATTGGTCAAGCTTCTAATGCCGTTGGCGTATTGAATGACAATGCCAGTAAAATTGATGCTGTGGTCTCCACCATTAATGCTATTTCCCAACAAACAAACTTACTGGCTCTTAACGCTGCTATTGAAGCTGCACGAGCAGGTGAGCAAGGCCGAGGGTTTGCTGTTGTTGCCGATGAAGTACGTACGCTAGCGGGAAGAACACAAGCTGCTACGGTAGAAATTAAAACCATGATTGAAGCGCTTCAATCTGGTACGCGTAATTTAACCCAAGTGATGTCTCGTACCGTTGAGCAAGCCAATGAAGGTAAAAAACATGTTCTGCAAACTGGCGAGGATTTGAATAACATTGCCCACCACAGTCATCGTGTGCTTGAAATGAGTGTGTTAATTGCAACTTCAGCGGATGAACAGTCTGCCGTTGCTAACGAGATTGCGACCAATTTAATGGAAATCCGCAATCAGTCACATAATGTAGAGAAATCAGCGAACCAGTCAGTATCTGGTTGCGATGAATTACACGCAACTGCTGAACAACTCGATCAATTATTGGTAGGCTTGAAGTTATAATATTTGAGCTTGTGGTAGTTAAATCTGTCAACATAGTTGAACTTGTGTAAATACAACAATTAATCTAGGCGCTGCGGCGCCTTTTTTATTAATCATATCAACATGAAAACTCATTAAAAAACGCCTTTTAAAGCTCACTAAAATTTAAATATTTGTCAGTGAACAGCCTTCGAAGCAATAAGTAACAACTGCGATATAAATAATGGAATTGGAATGGGTATAGAGACCAACTAAGTGACTTAATCGGCTTGGCGCATGGTTTATCAATTAATACAAAAAAGCCTTAGTGCTTACGCTAAGGCTTTAATATTAAATCTGAGAAAGACTCTCTTTAGACACGTCCACCATATAGGTATCTTGTAACCAATTACGCCCTATTAGTAACTTATGGCCCATATTGGTACGGTCTGTTAAGTTGACATCAACTAAATACTCTTGCCCTGGCTCACCAACACTTAAACGAACCCTATAGCGAATTTCAGATCCTTGTGCATTACGAATAAGTGTTTTGCCATAAATTTTAGTCCGAATATCAACCGCATAACCTTGCTCATTCTCGGTAGTAAATGTCACCATTTTACCGATATTGTTTTGCATATCACTTTCATCTTCTTCTTCAATTCGCATATTGACAGCATGAAGTGAGTTTTGACCCGCTCCGGTATCAATACGCGTTTTAAACATTAAACTGGCTTGTTTTATGTTTAATTTAGCTACCAGGCCAATAATGTTATCAGCCTTGTTTTCTGATATATCAACAATATAGTCATCTTTAAGAAAATTACGTCCAATTAACAACTTATAATTCATGTGGCTACGGTCACGTAAATTTACATGGACTGTCTTTAACGCATCAGGAAAACCGACTTCAAGCTTGACCATATAACGTGTTTCAATGCCTTGAGAATTTCTCACCGTTGAGGTTCTGAGTATTTCTGCTTGTAAACGCTTTTGGTCGCCCTGTTCATTTTCAGTGGTAAACTCAATCATTTTACCAATGTTGTTTTTCATTTTTTGCGACGCACCACCGATAACCTCTAAATCGACAGCATGCAAAGACGAATTGACCGCACCAGTATCCATACGCGCTTTATACATTAAACCTGACTGCGCAACAGTCATCAGTTCCTTTTGTTTTAAAATTTGTTTTTCTGCCGCATTAGCTAAAGACAAACTTAACCACAATACAACAAGCAAGGTTATGCTTTTAAACATGTTCATTCCTAACAATAAATATTAAACAATAAAAAATTAATGCAGTATTTTATCAATTTCTTGATCGAACAGATTCTTAATTAAGCCGGAAAATTCGGTTATAAAAATGCTTTGTTCAGGAGTGGCATTTTGATCAGCAACTTTTGCTAATATCTCTTCTAAATCATAAACAATCGCATCAATTTCACGGATAACCATGTTACGTTGAGCAAATGATAATTGCGGGTTTTGACCACAGACCATAATGATTTGAGCTGATAACTGTTCTTCAAATAACTCTAAAACGGTTTCAGACGCCAAAGCATTATTTTCAAAGGTTTCAAATAACCCTAAATGTTCAGTTAAATACTGAATTAAATGCATATAACCGTCTTTATCTGTAACCATCTGAACTCCGAAATCTTGGATAATAATGTGTTTAAAATCTAAGCTATCCAACATAGTGGGTAATCTATTAAATATTTTAACAGCTCTTTTTAATATACATTTTTTAACGTTTATTACTAACGCCCGTTCATGTTAACGTTCGTAATAACTCAACATTGAGTATTTTTTATTTTGATAAGGTTAACACGAATGACACTGGAACCGCCAAACTGATGCTGGTTAATCCAGCTATATTACGTAGCTTTTCAACCCCGGTCACTAAATCAAAATCTCCCGCATTAATAATCACCGGCGTTAAACTAGTCACTAACATTTTAGTCGCTGACAATTTAGCTATCACCACATTGAAAGGCAAAGCTTGCTGCTCTCCATGGAGTGAAATTGTCGCATCTACTTGGGTTATTAAGGTTTCGCCGACTTTTAAGTCACTTATAAGCTTTGGATTAACCCCCGCTTTAAGCTGTAACTTTGGAAACTGAGCCACTTCAAATAATAAACCTTGCATTCTTTCATCGCGAACACTAATCCCCGTATCTACGCTGCTTAAGTCTATTGTTAAACTAAATCCACCAGAATCACTTAAAGCCCCTTCGATTTGTTTAAAGCGATGAACTTCTCCCACATCAGCTTTCTTTATTGAAATAAAGCTGACTGTAGACTGGCTATTATTTACTTTCCAATCACTTGCTAAAGTCTGACTAGAAAGTAACCCTAGTACCATTAACGATAACCCTAGTTTCATCTTAAAATCCTTTTGCGAGTTTATAACACAATAAGTATAGATCAGCCCCAAGTATAGATCAGCGCTGTTTAACTAACCATTTATCCAACGATTGAGCAAATGCATGTTTATCTGTTTGCGAAAACGTATTCGGGCCTTGGGTATGCACACCACTGCTACGCATCTCCTCCATAAAGTCACGCATTGTTACTGTCTGTTTGATATTTTCAGGCGTATAGACATTACCTCTAGGGTTAATGGCTAAAGCGCCTTTTTCAATTGCATCTGAAGCAAGCGGAATATCCGCGGTGATCACTAAATCCCCTTGATTAAGTTGTTCGACAATATAATTATCTGCTTCATCAAAGCCAGAGCTGACTCGGATCATCTTAATAAAGGGCGATATTGGTATCTTAATCATTTGATTAGCAACCAATACAATGTTTACCGACTTACGCTCGGCGGCCCTAAATAGCATTTCTTTTACCGGATTAGGACATGCATCTGCGTCTACCCAAATCTTAGCTTGCATAGCGCGTCCTCATTAAGGTGCTAAACGATCTATTTGCCATGTTGACTCAGGTGACTGACTGTATATAAATCTATCATGCAATCTATGCTCTCCCCCTTGCCAAAACTCGATGCTTTGAGGACGCACTAAGTATCCTCCCCAAAACTTAGGTAAAGGCACTTGTCCTTGAGCAAATTTAGTCTTCATTTCAGCAAATTTACCTTCTAATACTTGGCGAGCAGAGATTTTACTCGACTGCTTAGACACCCAAGCTGCTATTTGACTATCCTTTGGTCGGCTCATAAAGTATTTAGCGACTTCGACCATAGATAAGGGCTCAGCTTGACCAATAACGGCCACTTGTCGCTCTAAAGGATGCCAAGGAAATAACAAACTTATTTTATTATTAGTCGATAATTGCGCCGCTTTACGACTTTCTAGATTAGTAAAAAATACAAATCCGTTATCATCAAACTTTTTAAGCAATACGATACGCTGAAAAGGTTGACCTTCTTCATCAACGGTCGCCACACACATAGCGGTAGGATCGGTTAAATTGGCATCTTTAGCTTGCGAGAGCCATTTTTCAAATAAATCCATCGGATTCGCCGGTAAATCAGCACGGCGTAATCCACCTTGAGAATACTCTCGACGAATATCACTTAAATCGCTCATACCTTCCCCTTATGGGATAAAAACCCACTTTATGCAGGCTTTATATAGAAATATTATTTTTCTAACCAACCTTAGTTGCCAACTTACAAAAACTCAGGACTCAGCACTTCTGGACAAGTCTGCTGATAGTGGCTGAAGTGTACATTATAACCTTGCTGAATTGGATATGAGCAATGGCCTACGCATATATTTTTAGGAACAGTTGGCGCGGCCATCTCGGTATCGAATCCGATGATATCCCAACTTCTTGGCTTCAATATTGCCAACAAGGTTGCCGCTATATCAAATTGATGTTGTTCAAGGTTCACATTAGTTTCTAAACTGACATAAGAGCTCTGCTCTTGTGGCGTAATATGTATGGTGTAGTAAAAATTATCTTTAATGCCGTTGATTGAAAAGCCAAGCGGAGTAAAAACATGTGCATCATATTCAAAGCCTGCAAATAACTTATCGAGTAACAACAGTTGATATATATCTGCTACAGTTTGTTGCTCAGTACATAAATAGTCTGCCACTGAACCACTAATGTGGTACATCAATAATTCGCAGGTTTTATCCTGCGGCACAATTTGACAACTTTTATCACTGGTAAATAAAAAGTGATGATGATTATCTAAATGACCAACTCGACAGGCGGTGCCAGGCACTCGCTGTCTTAGGGTGCTAATGTCATCTATAAACGTGCTGGCCTGTAAATAGGCTAAATATTCATTTTTACGTTGATAACGGATATATGTCAGCTTATCTACTGTCACTTTATCAATTAATGCACTCACTGAATCAATTAATGTTGATAAACCACATGTCAGTATGACCACACTATGATCCCACACAAATAAACTCGACTCACTGAGTATATAGGCATCGCATTGATCATTCTCAATATGGGACAGAATATCTGCCTTGGCTAAACTGACAATATGCTCCCAGAAGGATAGCGGTAAAGCACGAAGTGAACCGAAACTCGGATCAACGCATAACGCTACTTTTTTTCTGAACCTTCAAAAAACATATTAATGGCGAATAACTCGATTGATTGGAAATAAATAAAGGCTTAGTCATTATTCATAACTAAGCCTTCTATTCAATGATTTACTGATTAAAATTTACATAAATTAATCTTAAAAATCTTCAAGGTAAGTATAACCGTCTAGACCTGCTTGCAATTCTTCAAGGGTACTTACGCGCTCGTCAGGTGTAATGTGCTGTTCTACTAACTCTTCGAAAGTACGCATAAATGCATTAGCATCTAAGTTCACATAACGTAATACATCAGCAACTGTGTCACCTTGTAACACTGATTCGATGTTAGTTTGACCATTGTCATCTAAACGAATAACCGCAGAGTTAGTATCACCAAATAAGTTATGCATATCACCTAAAATCTCTTGGTATGCACCCACCATAAAGAAGCCGATTAGATATGGACTCTCTGCGCTCCATGCTGGTACAGGCAATGTTGTTTCAATCCCTTGACCATCAACATATTGATCAACAATACCGTCTGAGTCACAGGTAATATCCAACATTACCGCACGGCGCTCTGGCGCTTTATCTAATCCAGATAAAGGCAATACTGGGAACACCTGATCAATACCCCATGCATCCGGTAATGACTGGAATAATGAGAAGTTAACAAAGAATTTATCAGCTAATTTTTCATTCAACTCATCAATCACAGGACGGTGATAGCGGTTATTATTGCTTAGTAAACCTTTTACTTCGTGACAAACACGTAAATGAGCCTGTTCAGCCCAAGCACGATGTGCCAAAGTAAATTGACCTACTGCGAATAATGAATGCGCTTCAGCAATGTCACTTTGGGTATCATGATAAATCTCAATGATAGCGCGTTGATCTTGACCACCACTGATTTCTTCCCACGACTGCCACATGTTGTGTAGTAACTGAGGAGCATCTTCATCAGGCGCTACAATCACTTCAGGCATGTAAGCTTCTGTGCCGATAACATCGGTAATTAATACCGCATGATGCGCAGTTAAATGACGACCAGACTCAGAAATAATACGTGGCATTGGCTGCTCGTATTCATGGCATAAGTCAGTTAATACATTAACGATGTTGTTAGCATACTCACTTAAACCATAATTCATTGAGTTGTTGCTTTGGCTTCGAGTACCATCATAATCAACAGCTAAACCACCACCGACGTCAAAACAATCAATTTTGGCACCTAATTCGCGAAGTTCGCAATAAAAACGACCCGCTTCGCCTACACCTTGGCGGATATCACGAATGTTGGCAATTTGCGAGCCTAAGTGGAAATGCAGTAGCTGTAATGAATCCAGCATATCAGCGGTTTTTAGTTGTTCGAGTACTTTAAGTACTTGCGCAGCAGACAAACCAAACTTTGACTTTTCACCACCGCTAGCTTGCCATTTGCCTTTACCCTGGAATGCTAAACGCACACGAAGACCTAAACGAGGTGTCACGCCTAATAGTTTAGCTTGTTCTAATACCATAAGCAGTTCAGACATCTTTTCAAGTACGATGTAAACTTTATGGCCCAACTTTTCACCAATAAGTGCTAAACGTACATATTCTTTATCTTTATAACCATTACACACAATCACAGAACTGGCTTTTTGAGCCATTGCAAGTACAGCCATTAGCTCTGGTTTACTGCCGGCTTCTAAGCCTAGCTGTGGTACTTCTTTAGACTTTTGACTGGCTAAAATTTCTTCAACTACGGTTTGCTGCTGATTAACTTTAATCGGATAAACTAACAAATAATCATTTTGGTATTCGTATTTTTTAATTGCATCATTGAATGCCTCACATAAACTTTCTACACGATGATGTAAAATTTGAGGAAAACGAACTAGCACAGGTAATGAAACACCTTCTTTAACCAAATCCTTGGCTAAAGTACTTAATGCAACTTTATGATCGGGTTGACTTGGATTAGGTGATACAGTCACTTCCCCATCTTCACGAATACCATAGAAGCCATGGCTCCAATGAGTGACATTATAGCCCGCACGAGCATCTTCAATTGACCAATCAGACATAATTATTTTCCGTATTTGCCCTATCACATCAAAATCACATTCTGACGCAATATGGCTTGTGAATAAAATCATCATAACGTTAGCACATTATGAGATGTATAGTAGATGATCAGTTTTTACTTTGACGGCTAAATTAGATTAATTTAGTTACACTGTTATCATCTATACGTACTTTATTTGCCGCATTACTGCCTAGTATTTATCAATGCTAGGGCGACAATACAAACACTTGTCTAAGTTTACTAAACGCATATATGAATACTTATGACTCATAATCGCATAAATACTTAAGCCTATTTTTTAAAGGCTATAAAGACCTATCTGTCAGTATGTTAAACCTTAAAAACTGAGCCTTTAAAAGCGGCGCAATTAAACCGCGCATTGTGCTTCAATGCAAGTAGAATAAGCTTTCGTATAAATAAAAAACCTAGATTCTATTTCTCTTTGCAGATCAATTTTGCACTAATACGGTGTATTTCTATTATCAGCTCACTGTTAACGTAAAATCACTCATAATTTAAAAAAACGTGTATACTAACTGCCTCTGAATATTTGCAATATTCACCTATTATTTTGCTCCCACAGATAGAGATTCACATGATACAAATCGGAAAAAGCTATTCACTCGAAGTCGTTAAAGAAGTCAGTTTTGGTATTTATGTTAATGCCCTTGAGCTTGGCCAAGTGTTAGTTCCGAAAAAGTTTGTCCCTAAAGTATATGAAGTCGGTCAAAACATTACTGTTTTTTTATACCTAGACTCCGAAGATAAAGTGATTGCAACGACACAAAAACCTTTTGCACAGGTAGGCGAATTTGCTTATTTAAAGGTTGCAGCTTTGAGTGAGTATGGCGCGTTTTTAGATTGGGGCTTGGATAAAGACCTCTTCTTACCTTTTGGTGAGCAGCACAAAACCATCGAAGAGGGCCGTTCATATTTAGTGTATGTCCATGCCAACAGAGCCGACGAGCGGATAGTTGCCTCGTCTAAAGTGGATAAGTTTTTAGATAAAACACCAGCAGATTATGAAGTCGGTGAACAAGTTAATTTAATTATTGGTGGCTCTACCGACTTAGGTTTTAAAGCGATTATCAATAATAAGCATTGGGGCGTTATTTATGAAAATGAAGTTTTTCAAAAATTACGCTTTGGCCAAACAATCACTGGCTTTATTAAAACATTACGCAGTGATGGCAAAATTGACCTAGTACTTCAGAAAGGCTCTCAGCAAGAACTGGATAAACAAGCGATTCAAATTATGAATAAACTTGCCAAAGCAGATGGTTTTTTACCTTTGCACGATAAAACAGACGCCGACGTGATTTATGCACAATTGGCTATGAGTAAAAAAGCCTTTAAAAGATCGATTGGTGGCTTATTCAAAGGTGGTCAAATTACTATCGAAAAAGACGGTATCCGCCTGGTTTAATAGATAAACCCTCAGTTATTGTATACTAGATAACCGATTACATTGATATCGTTGTTAAAACCAGCATGGGGATGCTATAACATCTTCATGCTTTTTTATTTGAGGAACACCATCAATGGAATTAAATGCACTTGAAGCCAGAGTTATTGGCTGTTTGATGGAAAAAGAAATCACCACCCCAGAGCAATACCCCTTATCTCTAAACTCAATAACGTTAGCCTGTAATCAAAAAAGTAGCCGCGAACCGGTAATGACGTTAACTGAATCTGAAGTACAAATTATCATCGATGGCTTGAATAAAAAACGATTAATCTGCGAGCAGTCAGGTTTTGGTAGCAGAGTCATTAAATATAAACACCGCTTTTGTAATACCGAGTTTAGTGATTTAAAACTTAACTCAGCCGAATACGCGTTAGTGTGTGTTTTACTGTTAAGAGGCGCCCAAACACCTGGTGAATTAAAAACCCGCACCAATCGCTTACATGAGTTTTCAGATGTTGCCCAAGTAGAATCTATTTTGATCGCGCGCGCAAAACAAGATAAGCCTTTTATTGCACAGCTAGCTCGTGAAGCCGGTAAACGTGACTGTCGTTACATCGAATTATTCAGTTCCTCAATAGAAGATCACCAAGTTAATAGCTCAACAAACTTAGAAGTGTCAGCCCAAGTACAGCAAAACTCTATCCAAGATAATAAAATAGCTGAGTTAGAACAACGAATTGAGGTATTAGAAACTGCGTTAGCAAAATTATTACCACCGTCTTAGCAAGTTTCTCATTTGTTTCATTAATTACGGGCGTTAATCACTGAAGGATCTTTATGAATAACCCAACACTTTCACCTCCATCAGCCCTGTTTCATATTTGGTTGCTTGCCCGCTTCGAACTGACAAAGCGTTTCAGTAGCCGCAGTGGGATAATCGCATTAATCGCCTTTATCATGGTTTGGAGTATTATTTTAATTTACCCTGTTAAAGAAGCCGCTACTATTATTATGCAACCCAGCTTTAAAGAGTTTATGGCCGCGGTATTTGGCCCTACAACCCTTGATCAATTGTTTAATTGGAAGGTTGCTGAATTTGCAGTCTTTTGGGTCGCTGCGCTGTACTTGTTTCCATTATTCAGTATTTTTATCTCGGCAGATCAATTTAGTTCAGATAAACAGCGAGGCACTTTACGTTTTATCAGTTTAAGAGTAAGCCGTAATAGTTTATTTTTAGGACGCTTTATTGGCCAAGTATTGATTCAATCATTACTTATTTTACTGACGTTAATTGTCGCTATTGCGCTAATTATGAGCAGAGACAGTAGCTTACTTTTTCCTGCTATCAACACAGCTATGATTATTTTTGCCAGTGTATTGATTGTTGTATTACCTTATATTGCCATGATGGCGCTATTGTCTATTATTGCCAATAGCGCACGTCAGGCAAGTATCTTCGCCGTGATTTTATGGATTATTGTCTCGCTGGTCATTACCTTAGTTAATGTTCAATTACCAGGTTTTGACGTCGTCAGTTATTTGCTGCCTGGGTCTCAATTATCTGACATGGTTAATACCCAAGGTTTAGCTGCATTTACCTACACTCCCATTCCGTTGCTGCAAACTGTGGCTATATTAATCATAGGCCGCATTGTTATGCAAAGGAGTGCATTATGAATCTAATCCACTGTGAACAACTCAGTAAAAGTTATAACGGTAAGCCAGTTCTGAATAAAGTCGATATATCATTGGTTGCTGGGGCGCCAATTGCCCTTGTGGGTCCCAATGGAGCCGGTAAAACGACGCTTTTTAGTATTTTATGCGGTTATATCAAACCCAGTGCAGGAGACGTTACTATTTTAGGAGAGCCCGTAGGCAGCCCTAAATTACAAGGTCTGTTGTCTGCATTACCACAGGATGCACAATTAGACCCGGACTGTTCTATTTTAAGCCAATTAAAATTGTTTGCTGAACTACAAGGGATTAAAGGCAAAGCTGCCAAGCAAGAAGCTATGCGAGTATTAAAGTTAGTGGACTTGGTTAATGAGGCTAAAGCAAAACCGAAAAGCTTAAGCCATGGAATGAGTAAACGGGTTTCGATTGCCCAAGCTTTAATTGGCTCGCCTAAATTGGTGTTATTAGATGAGCCAACCGCAGGCCTTGATCCGGCTAATGCTAAGAAAATTCGTCAAATCGTTAAAGAACAATCTGAACATACAACTTTTGTGATCAGCTCACACAATTTGGATGAATTAGAGAAATTGTGTGATCAGGTAATTTATCTAGAGGGAGGCCACCTTAAACAGTCGTTATCGATTCATATGGCTCAGGACATCGATTACCTAACCTTAATTATGAAAAAGGCTGATATGGCCGCTGTGCATCAAGCACTACTTGGACTCACTGCTATCACTAAAGTCAGTCAAAGTGCCGATAATCAATTTATTATTGAATACCCTACTCAGTCTAACTTCAATTTAGAACAGCAATTGTTCAGTTTATTAGACCAACACCAATGGCAATATAAATCTATCATGAAAGGTCGAACGTTAGAAGATACCTTATTCTCTTCTTAGGTTGAATACGCACCCTAGAACCAGTTTGTGTGCACATAGTTTGATTGTGTATAGTACAAACAAAAAGCCGGATAACTGTTAAGTTAACCGGCTTTTTATATATCTGAATATATAATTTACCATTCCAATTGATACAAAACATTACGTATATTGAAATAAATTATACTTACGAAGATATTAATTTTTACCTAAAAAAAGGCAAAAAAAACTGCGGCAAATGCCACAGCTTTAAGTCCATTTCACCGTAGTGAAATATTTTAGCTTAAACTAAAGAAACGTTTTCAGCTTGAGGACCTTTCTGACCTTGGGTCACAGTGAAAGAAACTTTTTGACCTTCGTCTAAAGTTTTGAAACCGTCTGAGTTGATTGCACGGAAGTGAACGAATACGTCTGGACCAGACTCTTGCTCGATAAATCCGAAACCTTTGTCAGAGTTGAACCACTTAACAACACCAGTAACTTGAGACATGATATAAATCCTGTAAATATAAAATAAAGCCTAAACGGCGGTAACGCTGGAAAATGCCGGTATTACTTATGTTAACAGGACGAAACGGGTCGTATTGAAACACAAAAAATAAGTCCAACCTTCAAGCTATGTAAACTATAAACCATTTAAAAAATAAGTCAACAAGCATGATAGTCATGACTCAATTAATTAATGCTTAGCCTAATGCTGTTTATCTAAATTCATCAACAAGTTATTGGTGTAATTACTCAGTTTATCCAGCCGTATTATGGCGCTTATGAACCTCAATTTTAAAATCTAATTCACAGTTAAGTCCATCTACCGCCATCTGTTGCTTTTGACTCGAGGATAACTTCCAAGCATATGGGGTCATATTAAGCAAATGTTCAATATCACTTTCGTCCGTTAAGTGCAGCATATACTCAAGACTATACCGACCTAGATAGTCAAAACCTTCCAATAATAGCGACTCTTGTGGATGTAACCTAGGCTGGTCATAAATTTTTTGTTTAATCGCAAGGTGATGTTTAGGCCCTGGAGAAACTGTAATTAATATCCCTTCAGGCTTAATTACCCGTTGTAGCTCTTCAACTTTAGACGGTGCATATATGCGAATAGCTAAATCAAAACTGTTCTCAACAAATGGCATTTCAAATACGCTCGCCACGCAAAAGTGCATATCAGGATATTTTTTAGCCGCATACTTAATCGCAATTTTAGAGATATCTAATCCCCATAATTCACAGTCACTTTGTGTCTGATGAAGCTGATTAATTAAGCGATGACTATAATACCCTTCCCCGCAGCCAATATCTAAAATAGCTTTTGCCAGTGGCTGATACTCACTCGCTAACTGATTTACTTTATCACTGAGCGCTTGGTAATGTCCTTTATTCAAAAACTCACGTCTTGCCAACATCATTTCTTTATTGTCGCCAGGATCTTTCGATTTCTTTTTTTGTACCGGTAGCAAATTCACATAGCCTTCTTTAGCTGTGTCAAATTGATGATTGTTTGTACAACACCAGGTTTTAGTTTGATTTTGAGCTAAAGGAAGCTGACAAATAGGACAGATATAGGACATCAATAATTCTTAATAAGTGGTTAGTTTTCATCATCTGATAGTTGATTAACTAATTCAGTGACATCAAAAGGAGCCAGTATGTTATAGCATTCGAGTTTTTGCTGTAGCTTTTCAATATCTAAAGATGCTTCATTTGCCGCTCTAGATAAACTAGGGCGCTCCAAAGATTGATGATATGTACGTAAAAGCCATTGGCGCTTATTCTGCAGTAAATGATCCAGTTTTAACAGTTCGGTCGACACACCTGGGTGAATTTTCCCAGACTCACCGCGCATATAATCTGCAATTTCACGCCTCACCTGCTCCAATTCACTAATATGAACAGCAAGTCCGGCTGTAGATTCACTGTGTTTAGGTTTTTGACCTAAAATGGTTTTAGCCACAACCAACACTTGTGGCTCACACAATAATCGTAAATCATGCTCCAATGGGATTAATTCAAACTTACCCTGCTCAACCGTACTAAAAAACATCCTGCCATCAGCTTGGATAATGATGTCAATACCAGTTTTTAATTGCTCAATACATACTCTAGGAGCAACAGCCATTCTAGAGTAAAGCCTAACACCTTGGCCAATAACGCGATTAACATCGTATTGTTCAGCAATACAATGTGTTGATTGATAGTCTATATTCACAAATGCTTGCTGGCGAACAATTAAGGTAGCTTTAACGCCTTCGACTTGGCTCACTATCATTTCGAATAATGGATTGGTTAAAGACGCTAAAACCAGTAAATCATCAATATTATCCAATAAACGAACCGTAACTAGAGTTGGATGGTTTATTTGAATCACATTGGGATGACTAAAAATATGCTGGTGCATTCAAAACAATCCTTTTTACATTATGATTTGCGAATGTTATCGGCTGACATCGTATTATCTGCATATTAAACTAGCAATCATTCAATTGATAAATCAACAAGCACTTAACCTAACCAGAATTAATGCTAAGATAATGAAATCATTTAGCAAGAAACTTGATTATGGCTGATGCAATACAACCCACATTATTCTGGCACGATTACGAAACATTCGGCGCAAATCCAGCCAAAGACCGTCCTTGTCAGTTTGCTGGGATCCGTACCGATCTTGAATTAAATATTATTGGCGAGCCTGAAACCTTTTATTGCCAGGTTGCACCTGATTATTTACCGTCACCTGAAGCGATATTAATCACTGGGATAACGCCACAGCTGGCTAATAATAAGGGAATGCCTGAAGCTGAGTTTATGAAGCGTATTAACGCATTATTCAGCCAACCAAATACCTGTGTTGTCGGCTATAACTCGTTACGTTTTGATGATGAAGTGAGCCGTTATGGTTTTTATCGCAATTTTATCGACCCGTATGCAAGGGAATGGCAACAGGGTAACTCTCGCTGGGACTTAATTGATCTTGTAAGAGCCTGTTATGCATTTCGCCCAGATGGTATTAATTGGCCAAAAAAAGAGGATGGCTCTCCTAGCTTCAAATTAGAGCAATTAACTGTTGCCAACGGCTTAAGCCATGAAAAAGCCCATGATGCCATGTCTGATGTATATGCCACTATCGCCATGGCCAAATTGATAAAACAACAACAGCCAAAACTTTATGACTATTACTTCAAATTACGTCGTAAACAAGTTGTTAGTGATCAAATTGATGTCCTAAAAATGCAGCCTTTGGTTCATGTAAGCTCTAAAATTAGCGCGCTTAATGGCTGTACGACTTTAATTGCTCCTGTCGCATTTCATCCGACCAATAAAAATGCCGTTATTTGTGTTAATTTGGCTATGGATATTTCACCACTGCTGACATTAACAGCTGAAGAAATTCAAGCTCGAATGTATACTTCCCGTTCAAATCTGGCACCTGACGAGTTGCCCATCCCAATTAAACAAATTCACATTAATAAATGCCCGTTTATTGGTTCAGCTAAGTTATTAGATGATGATATAGCACTGCGTTTAAATCTAGATAAAGCCTTTGCTAGAGAACAATATAAACGCTTAAAACAATCAAGCGATATTCGTGAAAAATTAAATGCCGTATTTGAAATAGAACCAGATAGGCCTGCTATAACCAACCCTGACTTAATGCTTTATAGCGGTGGTTTTTTCAGTCATGCAGATAAAACCAAAATAGACATTGTGAGTCATACTCAACCGCAGAATTTGGCGGCTCTGGAACTACAATTTGATGACCCTCGTATTAACACCATGCTGTTTCGTTATCGAGCCCGTAATTACCCACAAACATTAAGTCATCAAGAAAGCCTTAAGTGGCGTGAATACTGCCAACAACAACTAATGGATGCCGATTATGTGATGCGTCTCGAAAACTTAGTTGAAGAAACCAGCGACAATGAGCACAAACAAAAGCTATTAAAAGCCCTATATCAATACTTACAATCACTCTAGTTTGTATAATTTGTCATAAGCTTAAGCCTAATATGACGCTTTTTATTTTTAAGGATAAGGGAAATGCAAAATCGATTTATAGACGCTATTAATCAACTTCCAAAACCACTAGCAACAGCTTTAGTTCCATTATTAAGTGATAATTTCGGTGGTCATATTAATGCCAATCAATTATCAAATTTAATGACTGCAAGTCAATTAAATGAACAAGAGCTTTTACTCGCCTTATTACCCATAGCCGCAGCATTAGCAAGCCCACACCTTAGTCAGTTTTATGTTGGCGCAATTGTAAAAGGTAGCAGTGGCGATATTTATATGGGAGCCAATCTTGAATTACCTGGTGAAGCTTTGTTTCATAGTGTTCATGCAGAGCAAAGTGCAATAAGCCATGCATGGCTGTGCGGCGAAACCCATATAATGGACATAGTGGTTAATTTCAGCCCATGTGGACATTGTCGCCAATTCATCAATGAACTAG
This sequence comes from Shewanella sp. OMA3-2, assembly GCF_021513195.1. Taxonomy (NCBI): domain Bacteria; kingdom Pseudomonadati; phylum Pseudomonadota; class Gammaproteobacteria; order Alteromonadales; family Shewanellaceae; genus Shewanella; species Shewanella sp. OMA3-2. The sequence continues at coordinate 2,903,564 of NZ_CP090974.1, forward strand.
TTGATGGCAGTAAAATTAATATTCACTTACCGGGTCAGAAAACAGCCCCGTTAAGCCATTACTTACCGTATGCATTTGGACCAGCAGACTTAAATGTGACTCGCCCATTACTATCTAAAAGTCATATTGAATTCGCATTAGAGTCAAATGATCCAACAATTATTGAAGCGTTAGATCAAGTAGGCTTAAGTTACTCACCTTATACTAACTGCCACGCTGCTGTTGTTTTAGAAACGCAAGATGGCGCCACTTTTTGTGGTCGATACGCAGAAAATGCGGCATTTAATCCATCGATGCAGCCTATGCAAATGGCATTATCAAACCTGATAAGACATAACCGTGATTATAGTGAAATTAAACGTGCAGTGTTAATTGAGTCATCTAAAGGCATGATAAGCCTTGTGGGTGCAGCTATGGATGCGCTACATGCTGTCGCGGCTGTAGAGTTAGAACACATTGTGGTAAAGCCAACTGAGATCTAGTTGAAATCAACTCATATAAAAAAGGACTGCATAATGGCAGTCCTTTTTTATTTATGTATGTCATTAAACTGTTAACGATTTTTCTCTAAACGTGCTAATAAACTTGAAGTGTCCCAGCGATTACCTTTCATAGCTTGAACATCGGCGTAGAATTGATCAACAAGCGCTGTAACAGGCAAAGTCGACCCATTACGACGAGCTTCATCAAGTGCTATGCCTAAATCTTTACGCATCCAGTCAATGGCAAACCCAAAGTTGTACTCACCTTGCCACATGGTTTTGTAGCGGTTTTCCATTTGCCAGCTTTGTGCGGCTCCCTGGCTAATAACTTCGATCACTTTCAAACCATCAAGGCCGGCACTTTTGGCAAAATGCAGTCCTTCTGCCAAGCCTTGTACCACACCTGCGATACAAATTTGATTGACCATTTTAGTTAATTGTCCTGAACCTACCGGTCCCAGTAACTCAGCACAGCGACTATAAGCAGCAATAACTGGTTTAACAGTATCAAAAGCTGCCTGTTCGCCACCCATCATAACGGTAAGTATGCCTTTTTCGGCCCCTGCTTGACCGCCCGAAATAGGTGCATCTAAAAAGGCAATATCTTTGGCGGCTAACACAGCAAAAATCTCACGTGCAACATCTGCTGAAGCTGTGGTGTGATCAACTAAAATACTGCCAGCATGCATGCCATAAATAGCCCCATCTACACCTAAAACCACCTGACGTAAATCATCGTCATTGCCAACACAGGTGAAAACAATATCCTGACCCATGACTGCGGTTTTAGGCGTTGGAGCTGATTTACCTTGGTAGGTTTGGGTCCATAAATCTGATTTAGCCTGAGTACGGTTATACACAGTCACTTCATGTCCCTGGCTCACTAAATGACCTGCCATGGGGAATCCCATCACACCCAAACCTAAAAATGCAACCTTAGCCATAACTTCTCCGATAGGTAATTAATTAATATTTATTTTACTCAACGATTGGTTTTACGTGAGCTTCCATCTCTGCTCCAATGCGTTTGCGCATGTCCATTAACCGTAATGCAGAATCTCGTAAACGAATGTCATCTTCGGTCTTTGGGATCCACTCTGGTACATCAGTCGGTTTACCAGCATCATCAACCGCCACCATAATCACAATGCAATGGGTGGTTAAATGACGTTCTGAATATTTTGGATCACCCGCTTTAACATCAATAGCAACATGCATTGATGTTGTGCCTGTGTAGATAATTTTACCTGTCACTTCGACTATATTGCCTACATGAATAGGTTTAACAAAACGAATACCACCGGCATATACGGTAATACAATATTTACCACTCCAACCTGCAGCTGACGCATAAGCAGCTAAATCGATCCATTTCATTACTGCTCCGCCATGCACTTTTCCGCCAAAATTGACGTCTGCGGGCTCAGCTAAAAAACGTAATGTCAGTTGTCTGTCTATACCGGCCATATATTTGATCCTCGAAAATGTCTATTGTCAGTTTACGCTAAATAAACTTAGCAAAGGAATGGTTAATTAGTCACATTAAGACTTAGCATATAAAAAAGGGAAGATATGATCTTCCCTTTCTATGAGTTCTATTTGCCAGTACATTAGATTTTCTTAAATAACAAAGAAGCGTTAGTACCACCAAACCCAAACGAATTACATAAAGCGTAATCAAATTGATGCTTTCGTGATGTATGGGCAACAAAATCTAAGTCACAACCTTCATCAGGGTTATCTAAATTGATTGTGGGTGGAATATGTTGGTCTTGTAATGCCAGTAAGGTAATAATCGCTTCAACAGAGCCTGCTGCGCCTAACAAGTGCCCAGTCATTGATTTAGTTGAACTGACTAATAAATCGTAGGCATGGGCACCAAATACTGACTTCACTGCAGCGGCTTCAGCCTTATCGCCGGCGGGTGTAGAGGTACCATGAGCATTAATATAACCAATCGACTCTTTGGTAATACCTGCATCATTAATTGCATTCACCATAGCGGCTGCCGCACCTGCACCATCAGCTGGAGGTGATGTCATATGAAACGCATCACCACTCATGCCAAAACCGATAAGTTCGCCGTAAATTTTTGCACCGCGTGCTTTAGCGTGTTCATACTCTTCCATCACTAACACACCCGCACCATCACCGATAACAAAGCCATCACGGTCTTTATCCCATGGGCGACTAGCCGCTTGATAGTCATCGTTACGGGTAGATAAGGCTTTAGCTGAACCAAAACCGGCAACGGCTAACGGGCTAGTAACATCTTCTGCCCCGCCAGCAACCATCACATCTGCATCACCATAAGCAATAGTACGCGCTGCAAAACCAATGTTATGCACACCTGTTGTACAAGCCGTGGTGACCGCAAAATTAGGCCCTGTCATACCATACATAATCGATAAGTGGCCCGAGATCATATTAATGATCGTGCTGGGTACATAAAATGGTGAAACTTTGCGGGGGCCGCCTTTGAGTAAAGCGCTATGGTTTTGCTCAATTAGATGCATTCCGCCCATACCTGAGCCGATTGCGGTACCCACACGTTCTGGACGCTCCTGGGCCATATCTAAACCCGAGTCTTTCATGGCTTGGATGCCAGCAACCATCCCATATTGGATAAATAAATCCATTTTACGTGCATCTTTTTTAGTTAAATACTGTTCAACATCAAAATTTTTGACTGAACCACTAAAGCGAGTGCTGAATTCTGTAGCATCAAATTTGGTAATTGGCTCAATACCACTTTGGCCAGCAAGTAATGCTTTCCAAGATGATTCAACATCATTACCCACTGGGGTCACTAATCCTAGACCCGTAATTACCACACGACGTTTAGACATGATTTTCACCTTTAATTCTGAATACACAATGCCAAAGAGTCTAGCAACGGCGATTAACCGGAAGGAGAAATATGGAGAGAGGTTAACCTACTAGAACAGGCGTTTTCTAAATGAACTGTTACAACTAGTTAATTTTATTACTATGCTAGAAACAAAAAAAGACGACAATAAATGCCGTCTTTCTCTGTGAATTCTGGATTACTGATTCTTAGAAACGTAATCGATCGCTGCTTGAACAGTAGTGATCTTTTCAGCTTCTTCATCAGGGATCTCGGTATCAAACTCTTCTTCTAGAGCCATAACCAATTCCACTGTGTCCAGAGAATCGGCACCTAAATCGTCCACGAAAGAAGCAGCAGATTTAACGTCTTCTTCTTTAACACCTAGTTGCTCAATAATGATTTTCTTTACACGTTCTTCGATGTTGCTCATTAGTTCTCTTTCCTATTCAAATTACGCACTTGCGTAAGATTGCGAGTAGTTTATTCGATTTAGATAACATTGCAAGCTTAGATTTTGTGGTCTAACCACAAAAATAAATCTGCCCTGCTTCTAACTCTGACTCAAATGAAGGTAGTTTCCTACCAATCGTCCTTAAACCATGTACATTCCGCCATTCACATGCAGTGTTTCACCTGTGATGTAAGCGGCTGAATCTGAGGCCAAAAACAATACTGCATTGGCAATTTCTTGCGCTTGCCCTAAACGTTCCATCGGAACTTGCGACATAATAGCTTGTTGCTGCTCTGGTGTCAGCTCATCTGTCATATCAGTCTGAATAAATCCAGGTGAAACAGCATTAACTGTTATTTGACGAGATGCAACCTCTCTTGCAAGAGATTTAGTAAATCCTATTAAACCGGCTTTAGCGGCAGAGTAATTGACTTGACCAGCATTACCCATAGTACCAACAACAGATCCGATACTGATGATACGTCCAAAACGCTTTTTCATCATAGATCGCATCACAGGCTTAGACAATTTAAATAATGAAGTTAAATTAGTGTCAATGATATCTTGCCACTCATCATCTTTCATTCTCATTAATAAATTATCACGTGTAATACCTGCATTATTCACGAGAATATCAACATCGCCAGCTTTTTCTTTAATTTGGCTATATAATTGTGCAACAGATTCGCTATCTGTGACATTAAGCACAAGACCTAAACCTTTATCGCCAAGATACTCTTGAATCGCTGCAGCGCCTTTCTCACTGGTTGCTGTACCAATTACCACTGCGCCAGCTTGTACCAATGTTTCTGCAATTGCACGTCCAATACCGCGACTTGCACCAGTGACAAGTGCCACTTTACCTTCTAAATTAAAGCTAATGCTCATTATTATTCCTTACTCAGTTAATGCAGCAAATGATGCAACATCATTGACAGCTTGGGCTGAAACAGATTTATTAATACGTTTTGTTAAGCCAGTTAATACTTTACCTGGTCCCATTTCAACTAATTCAGTGACACCTTTGTCGGCCATATAATTAACAGTATCGCTCCAACGAACCGGGCAATACAGCTGGCGTACTAATGCGTCTTTTATTTCTTCGCCGAGTGTAGGCATAGCCACATCAACGTTATTAATAACATTAATTAGCGGGGCTGAAAATGCAATTTCAGCTAATGCTAGTGCGAGTTTATCAGCAGCAGGCTTCATCAGGGCACAATGAGACGGCACGCTTACTGGCAAGGCTACAGCCATTTTTGCGCCCGCAGCTTTACACGCAGCAGCGGCGCGTTCAACGGCCAGTTTCTCACCGGCTATTACCACTTGCCCAGGACTATTGTAGTTAACAGGGCTAACGACATCGCCTTGTGCTGACGCTTCACATGCTGCTGCAATCGCATCATCGTCTAAACCAATAATGGCATACATAGCGCCGGTTCCCGCAGGAACCGCTTGCTGCATTAATTGACCGCGAAGTTCAACTAACTTAACTGCATCTTTAAATGCTATGACACCTGCACACACAAGCGCGGAATACTCTCCTAAACTATGCCCAGCAAGATAAGCTGGCATGGCTTTGCCGCTAGCTTGATAAGCACGCCAAATAGCGACACTGGCGGTCAGCAATGCTGGTTGGGTTTTATCGGTTTCATTTAATGATTCTACTGGCCCGTCTTTTACAAGTGCCCATAAATCATAGCCAAGTACCTGTGAAGCCTCGATAAATGTTTGGGCAACCACATCATGTTCTAGGGCTAAGTCGGCTAACATGCCGACAACTTGTGAACCTTGGCCCGGAAATACAAAAGCCACATTTTCCATTGTTAATTACCTGTATTAAATAAAAAGAATTAGAAGCGAATTAACGCACTGCCCCAAGCAAATCCTGCTCCAAAGGCTTCTAAAAGTAATAATTGACCACGTTGAATTCGACCATCTCGCACCGCTTCATCTAGTGCAATCGGCACAGATGCTGCAGAGGTGTTACCATGCCTTGCTAAAGTTAAGACCACTTTATCTAAACTCATATTTAATTTTTTAGCGGTGGCATTAATAATTCTAAAATTGGCTTGGTGTGGCACTAGCCAATCAATTTCAGATTTATCGATATTATTAATCCGCAGAGTTTCAGTAACCACATTTGACAGTTGAGTGACCGCCACTTTGAAAACATCATTGCCCTTCATGGTCATATAACCAACCGCTTCTGAGGATTCATTTGCACGGGGAGGAAATGAGCATTTTAGCAAGTCACCCTGACTGCCATCGGCATATATATGAGTATTAATAATACCTGGTGTATCACTTGCTCCAATCACAACCGCGCCTGCACCATCACCGAACAAAATAACCGTTGAACGATCATCAGGTCCGCACATGCGTGATAATACATCTGCGCCAATAACTAGCACTTTTTTAGCCGCGCCAGTTTTAACAAATTGATCTGCTACTGATAATGCGTAAACAAACCCTGAACACGCTGCAGCAATATCAAAAGCAGGTATTTGTTTAACACCTAGCATGGCTTGAATTTCACAAGCTGCTGCAGGAAAAGCATTCGGAGCACTAGTCGTACCACACACTATCATGTCAAGATCTGTCGCTTCAATACCAGCCATTTCAAGTGCTTTAAGTGCAGCTTGATAACCCATAGTCGACACTGATTCATCAGTGGCTGCTATGCGGCGTTCTGAAATGCCTGTCCGATCCATAATCCATTGATCACTGGTGTCGACCATTTTTTCTAAATCTTGATTACTGCGCACTTGCACAGGTAGATAACTACCTGTTCCGAGAATTTTTGTATGCATATGATGGGATCAGCTATTGATGTCTAAAAGAATCGACTCCAAACGATCATTGATCATTTCAGGAAGACGACGTTTCGCTTCAGTTGCTGCTAAATTAATGGCTTGTAGATAGGCAGCTTCATCAGCGTTTCCATGACTCTTTACTACTATTCCGCGCAATCCTATCAGACTTGCACCGTTATAGTGGTCGGGGTTCATCTTACTGAGTACAGCTTGAATGCGTGGCGCGATGAGTTTGGACAATAAACGCACAAATATACCGCTATTTAAACCACGTTTTAATTGATGGACTAATAGCTTGGCAATGCCTTCAGAGGTTTTTAAAGTGATGTTGCCGACAAAACCGTCGCACACTATCACATCTAAATTGCCGGTGTAGATTTCATCACCTTCGACAAAACCAACATAATTGAGTTGATCAGTGTGTTGCAGAAGACGTCCAGCTTGTTGAACTTGATCATTACCTTTAATTTCTTCAATGCCGACATTTAATAAAGCCACTTTAGGACGAGATTTTTTATGTACCGCTTCGCACAAAACTGACCCCATAACAGCAAACTGAAATAAGGTTTCTGAATCGCATGCGACATTAGCGCCTAAGTCTAGCAAATAAACAGGTTTGCCCGTCACTGTTGGTAAACATGAAACTAAAGCCGGTCGATCAATACCTGGTAACGTTTTTAATAGCACTTTTGCCATTGCCATTAACGCACCAGTATTGCCTGCACTAATACAAGCTTCAGCTTTTCCATCTCTGACTTGCTCAAGGGCTACTCGCATTGAACTATTTTTACGAGTACGCAAAGCATGTACAGGTCTGTCATCCATAGTGACTACTTCTGTAGTATGGATACGTTCAATTCGCGATAAAATAGTGGGATCTGCTAACGAAAGAAAAGGGTCAATTTCAGCTTGATTGCCGACAAGAATAATATGAATAGAGGAATTAGATTTCAGTGCCTGCAAGGCTGCAGGCACTGTGACGTGGGGACCATGATCACCCCCCATCGCATCTAACGCGAGCGTCAGATTCGTCATTAGGTCGTCAACAAATTACTTGTTGATAACCTTTACACCGCGATAAAAACCATCAGCAGTCACGTTGTGACGTAGATGTAATTCACCGCTAGTTGCGTCTACAGATAATTGAGCAGTGCTCAATGAATCATGTGAACGGCGCATTCCGCGCTTTGAACGAGATTTTTTATTCTGTTGTACAGCCATTTGACTTGTCTCCTACGATTACTTGCTCTTCAGTTTTTCTAACACTGCAAACGGATTTGGACGCTCCTCATGAGCGGGGTCGATCTCGCCTACAACTATATCTTTCGATCCCAAACTGCAATCAGTATCTTCATGCACTGGAATAATCGGCATAGCGACTATCAATTCATCTTCAATCAATTGATGCAGACGTACTTCACCAATATCATTACACTCAATTGGGTCATACGCATCCAGGAGCTCATCGATTTCTGTTTCATTCTTACAAGGACTGAAACAAAAGTCGACCGTAACCTCAGTAGTATATTGTGTCATGCAGCGTTGACATAGCAGAGTGAGCTCCGTCACAGCCTTCCCGCGAAGGTAGACTATCCCCTGTATGTCGACACCACATTCCAACGACACAACTACGTCGGAACAGTCGCCGGCACATAACTCATTTAATCGCTTATTTTGCTTACTAGGAACGATGCCATCATAACGAAGACTGCTGCTAGCGGCGCGAAAAGGATCAATTGAAACCGGTATCTTTACTGTTTGCATAAGGCGCGCATATTATAGTTTGAAAACGTTGGAGTCAAAGAAAATTTCTGCAAAATGCACTAAAATCTACCCTAAGATATATTCAAGCTCTCTATCACTACCAACATTAAATTTGAATGATGGCAAATTTTACCCAACAGTCCTTGCTTACACAAGCATTTGCAGCGATATTTCCCGCATATTAACGATTAATGGTAAACTTTGTGTCATCAAAGACTGATTAGATAAGAATTTATGCCTATAAAGTTAATTTTAGCCTCGACATCCGTGTATCGTCAGCAGCTGTTATCTAAATTAAATTATCCATTTACTGCTATCAGCCCCAATATTGATGAATCACCGTTAATAGATGAAACAGCAATACACTTGGTTGAGCGTCTAGCACGGCAAAAAGCATTGGCGGGCAGTGTATTAATCGCTACGGACACATCATCACAAGCCGCTGAAGATAACAATATTATTGTTGGCTCTGATCAAGTAGCACTGATAAATGGTGACATTGTGGGTAAACCCCATACGGTTGAAAATGCGATTAAGCAACTCAAACAAACTTCTGGCCAAGCCATTACCTTTTATACTGGCCTAGCCGTTTATTGCACTGACACCAAAGTAATGCACAGTTGTGTTGAACCCTTTACGGTTCATTTCAGACAGTTAACAGAGGCTCAAATTCGCTATTACGTTAATACTGAACAGCCACTGCATTGCGCAGGTAGTTTTAAAAGCGAAGGATTAGGCATTGCCCTGTTTGACAAGCTTGAGGGCGATGACCCCAATACACTTATTGGTTTACCGCTAATAAAGCTTATTGATTTGTTAGCGTTGCACGGAATTGATGTGTTGGCAGAACATTTTTCTCACTAAACCCACATATCATCAGCCTTTAATCTAATGAGTAACCCATTAGATTAAAGGTGATGCACTAGTTCAGCAACATTATCGACAATCGCTAACGGATTAGCGGTTTGCAGTTGTTCCACTAAATTAGCACCATAACTAACCCCTATTGCGGCAACGCCCGCATTATTGGCCATATGTAAATCATGAACTGAATCCCCTATCATCACCGCGCGATGAGCGGGCACATTAAAATGCGCCAACAAGGTATCAATCATCATAGGATCAGGTTTGCTTTTCATTTCATCAGCACACCGACTCGCTGCAAAATAATGTCCCGTACCACTGAGTGTTAACACCCTTTCTAGTCCCGAACGACCTTTACCTGTGGCAATCGCTAATGTGTAACCTTGAGTAAAAAGCTGGTTTAATAACCGTTCACTTCCCGCGAACAATGGACTAACTGTATTAGTTGACAAGAAATGGTGTCTATAACGACTGACAATATCTTCATGTAAATGAACCAAATCAGTGAATAAAATGTTAAGTATTTTTGGCAATGAAAGTCCTATCAAGTCACGAATAGCACGTTCACTTGGCACCTCAATGTTAAGATCCTCAGCCGCAGCTTGCATGCAACTTACAATGGCTCCGATGGAATCCATCAAGGTGCCATCCCAATCAAAAATCACTAAGTCATATTTATTCTGCAATGTCATATCATTCACTTTTCAATCATCACAACTGATATTAAATCTTGTTGAGTTTTTCCAGTGTTTGTAACAGCACATCATCTAACGGGGCACTAACTTGCATGGTAGTATCCGTTTCAGGGTGCGTGAACTTAAGCTCGGCAGCATGTAAAAATAACCGATTCAAACCTATCGCACGCATACTGTCGTCAAATTTCTGCTCGCTATACTTATCATCACAGGCAATTGCATGGCCTGCAAATTGACAATGAACCCGAATTTGATGGGTTCGACCAGTCACAGGACTTGCTTTGACTAAAGTAGCGCCGTCAAAGCGTTGCATAATTCGATAACGCGTTTCGCATTCTTTGCCTTCTGGATTAACCCTAACAATTCGCTCACCCGACTTTAGGGTAATTTTTAACAAGGGAGCTTTTATTACCTTATCTTTTGCCTGCCAATCGCCGCGCACTAATGCTAAATAATCTTTTTGCATTGTTTTACTGCGTAGCTGCTCATGTAGGTGCTTTAACGCGCTGCGCTTTTTAGCCACCAACAAAACGCCAGAGGTATCTTTATCTAAACGATGTACCAGCTCTAAAAACTTTTGTTGAGGTCGAAGTGAACGCAGCCCTTCAATTACACCATAATCTACGCCACTGCCACCATGCACAGCAATACCTGCAGGCTTATTCAATACGATAAGATACTTATCTTCATGAATAATGCGCTCTTCTAACTGAGAGACTCTGGATAAATTAGGCGACGGTGCAGTGCGATTATCTTTTTCTGCCACTCTAACGGGTGGAATGCGCACAACATCATCTATTTGAAGTTTATATTCCGGTTTAATTCGTTTCTTATTAACTCTCACCTCGCCTTTACGCACGATTCGATAAATCATGCTTTTAGGAACGCCTTTGAGCTTAGTTAATAGAAAATTATCAATTCGTTGTTCAACATTATCTTCGTCTATGGTGACGAAGTGAACTTGGGGGGTAGTTTCAGTATTCATGATGCGCCAATTTGTGAGAACGTCGCTATTGTAGCTTATTTCAATAAAACTTGGCTATCACAAGCACGGGGCAATTATATTATCCACATGAATGCTGCTCTATACACTATATAAGGCATGAATAAACGGCGTATAAATGAACAATTGCAACTGTTTTAAAAGAAAAAGAAAAATTAAGTAACACTGTCACGAGGCCAGCTTTCACAGATATAACAATGCTTTAAGCTGTGCCTAAAACAATCATCACTTAAAAGATTATAGGCTTTTGATTGCCGAACTTAGCTAATATTGCTATATTTGCGCATTGAAAGAGAACAAACCGTGGATAAACTGTTTACAACTCATTCAATAAATGAAATTCAGTGCAATTTACACATGAGCTTTATCGGTAGCAAGTCATTGATTTGCAGATTATAAGTTTTTAAAACACGTCATTATTATGTGTTTATAATTAAATCGTAAGTTTATTTTAAAAATGTAAAAACTGCCTGATTTCACCGCCAAATTCGAACAATATTTTAGCTTGTTATCAAACAACCGATTCGATTAGGCATTACTGGAAGATACTGATATTTATGGGGTTGGTTGCAATGCAACGGATTCCTTGTTTTTGTAAACACTAGAAAATAAGCCATAAATTAGGCCGCGACACGCAGAGAATGCGTTTAACAGTCGTACTGCGCGCCTATATAGCCTGTAACAAGCCGTGAGGCTGCTAAACAATTCGCAGGCCCGTAATGCAAATAATTGTTGTTTGATGACCTTTATAGAAGAATCACGTCATCATGAAACGTATGTTAATTAATGCAACTCAATCTGAAGAGTTGCGTGTCGCCCTAGTAGATGGGCAACAACTGTATGATCTGGATATTGAAAGCCCAGGTCACGAGCAGAAAAAATCAAATATTTACAAAGGTAAAATCACCCGCGTAGAACCCTCTTTAGAAGCAGCATTTGTAGACTATGGCGCTGACCGTCATGGTTTTCTTCCGTTAAAAGAAATTGCTCGCGAATACTTCCCTAAAGGTTACTCTTTCCAAGGCCGTCCTAACATCAAAGAAGTGGTGCAAGAAGGTCAAGAAGTTATCGTTCAAATCGATAAAGAAGAGCGTGGCAACAAAGGCGCGGCCTTAACAACCTTTATCAGTCTTGCTGGTTCTTATTTAGTATTAATGCCAAACAATCCGCGCGCAGGTGGCATATCTCGTCGCATTGAAGGTGATGAACGTACTGAATTAAAAGAAGCCATATCAGAACTGGAAGTCCCTAATGGTATGGGCTTAATTGTTCGTACTGCAGGTGTTGGTAAGGAATCAACAGAATTGAAGTGGGACTTAAAAGTCTTACAACATCACTGGGATGCCATTCAAGAAGCCTCTAAAACTAAAGGTGCTCCTTTCTTAATTCATCAAGAAAGTAATGTTATTGTTCGTGCAATTCGTGACTATTTACGTCGCGATGTCGGCGAAATCCTCATCGATCATCCACGTATTTATGAAGAAGCTAAATTACATATTGGCTTGGTTCGTCCAGACTTCCTTGAACGCGTTAAGATGTACGATTCAGAAGTGCCATTATTTACCCATTTCCAAATCGAATCTCAAATTGAGTCAGCTTTCCAACGTGAAGTTCGTTTGCCATCAGGTGGTTCAATTGTTATTGACCCTACTGAAGCATTAACCTCTATCGATATTAACTCAGCCCGCGCCACTAAAGGCGGTGATATTGAAGAAACAGCATTAAATACCAACCTTGAAGCTGCAGACGAAATTGCCCGTCAATTACGTTTACGTGATTTGGGTGGATTAGTGGTTATCGACTTTATCGATATGACGCCTGTTCGTCATCAACGTGAAGTTGAAAATCGCATGCGTGATGCTGTACATCATGACCGTGCACGTGTGCAATTAGGCCGTATTTCTCGTTTTGGCTTAATGGAAATGTCACGTCAGCGCTTACGCCCTTCTTTAGAAGAGTCTGCTGCACATTTATGCCCTCGCTGCCATGGTCAAGGTACTATCCGTAGTACAGAATCTTTAGCGTTATCGATTTTACGCTTAATGGAAGAAGAAGCCATTAAAGAGCATACCACTCAAATTGAAGCCATTGTTCCGGTTGATGTTGCCGCGTTTTTACTTAACGAAAAACGTAAAGCCATTCGCATTACCGAAGAACGTCATGGTGTAGAAGTCTATGTTATTCCTGATGCGCACATGCAAACACCTGAATATCGAGTGATCCGCCGTAAAAATGATGATGAAATCACAGAATCAAGCTTTAAGCGCGTAGAAGCACCTAAATCGGAATTGTACGAGCCTCGTAAATTAGAGCGAACTTTAGCACCAGAGCCTGCTTTAAAAGGTTTTGCCGCACCGCAAAAAACTGTTGAAGAGCCGAAAGCAGCTCCAGTTCAACCGGTAGTTGCTGCTATTCCTGGTTTATTCAGTCGCATTACGTCTGCAATTAGTGCTTTCTTTAACAGTAATGAAACTGAAACAAAAGAAAAGCCTGTAGCTAATAAGCCTGCGGTAACACTAGATAAAACGAACCCTCGTCGCAGTCGTCGTAATGATACTGGTGATAATCGTAATGAAAGTCGTAATGACAGCCGTAACGATACTCGCCGTAAGCGTAACGATAAAGATTCAGCAACAGCTGATAACAAAACTACTCGTGGTCGTAATAAGCCTACCCGTGACAAAGATGACACTAAAACAGTCAACAAATCTGAATCGCTAGCTAAGTCGGTAACAAGTGACGATAAGCCTACCAAAACTGTTGCGGCTGAAAAGACACCTAAACAAGAAGCCGCTCGTGAACGTCGTCAGCGCCGTAATATGCGCAGAAAAGTACGAATAGAGAATGAGCAAACGAGTGACGAAGCCGTTTTAGCCACTACTTTAGCAAAAACGCCTAACGAAGCCACCCCAGCTGATTTAACTAAAGATGTGCGCAATGATGCTAACAATGTTGAGACAGCTGAATTAGTTGCTAATGTTAATACTGATGATAAAGCTAATTCTGAAGTTAACAACTCAGCTAAAGACAGCAAGCCTGTACGTAAACGTCAGCCTCGTAAAGAAAAATCTACTGATGCTCAAACAGTGGATAATTCAGCGACAGTTGAACAAACCAATGTAGTAGCAGAAGACGCAGCAGGCACCCCTGTAGCAGCATCGGAAGAAGCTGTAACCACTACAGAGCCAACTACACTTGTTGATGAAGATGTTAACGTGACAGCAACTGCGTCTGAACATGATGAGTCTGATGATGATAAACGTGATGGTCAGCGTCGCAGTCGCCGCAGCCCTCGCCATCTTCGTGCAGCCGGTCAACGTCGTCGCCGTGATGATGACGAAGGTACCCCTTCTGATGCCGCGCCAGTGTTCACACCTGTTGATGAGCTTGATAGGCAATTAACTGAAGAACTCGCACAAACTCAAGCTGCTAGCGTAGTTGAAGTTAATCAACCGGCTATCACAGTACCAGTATCAGAAAATACAACTACTGAGACAACAGTTACTGAAGTAAAAGTAGAAGCATCAACTGAATTAACACAAGTGGCAGAAGTGCAAACCGCACCTGTCATGGAAAGTAAAGCTGAAGCTGAAACTAAAGCTGAAACTGAAAATAAAGTGGTTGAAGTTACTGCTGAAAAATCGGTATCAGTGACACCTGAAACACAGCCCGCGACAGTAATAACTGAAGTAGCTGAAGTTGTAACACCAGAAAAAGACGTGCTGTCAAAGCCAGCTGAAGTTAAGCAGACTAAATCCGCTGTGAATGCGCCTATGGCGAAGCCTGCTCCAATGGTACGTAAAGCGGTTGAGAAAGCTACTGAGCCAAAAGCTGAGCAAACTAAAGCAGAACCTGTTACGTCACCAAAACCTGCCAGCAATAGCCGTTTTGGTTCAATGGTGAGTTCAACTACAACTAAACCTACGATTGAAGTTCGTGAACAGCAAGCTGTACCTCAAGGTAAAAGCTATGCTGAAACAGACAAGCCGGCTGTAAAATCAAGCTTTGCTAACAGTGCAACGGCTGAGATGACTAAACCGCAGTCATAACAAAGTCTCTCAATGAATGAAAGCCATGCTAATGCATGGCTTTTTTTTGAATCAATTTTGATATAAATGTCATTAATTGTTCTTCATGTCAGATTATTAGTTTAGAAGTGGTACGATTTTTGGTAAGATTGCGCCTCTAATCATCATTAAAATATACTTAATAGAGGCTAAATGTTCGATATCATTCGTCATAAGACTGCCAGTAGTAAAGCAGATATTCTCTCAGGCTTAACCGTTGCACTTGCGCTTATCCCTGAAGCGGTCGCATTTGCGTTTGTTGCACATGTTGAGCCAATGGTCGGGCTATATGCGGCATTCATTATGGGCTTAATAACCGCTGTCATTGGTGGGCGTCCAGGTATGATCTCCGGTGCAACCGGTGCAATGGCCGTTGTAATGGTGTCATTAGTGGTTGAGCACGGGGTACAATATTTATTTGCAGCGGTGGTACTTGCCGGCATAATCCAAATTTTGGCAGGTGCTTTTAAACTCGGAAAATTTATTCGTATCGTGCCATACCCTGTCATGATAGGGTTTGTAAATGGTTTGGCTATTGTTATCTTTCTCGCTCAGCTTGGACAATTTAAAGTTAAAGACGCTGCGGGTAATATGGTGTGGTTAGCGCAAGAGCCCATGATGATCATGATTGGTTTAATTTTACTCACCATGGCTATTATTCATTTTCTCCCCAAAATCACCACTGCCATTCCATCTTCATTAGTAGCCATCCTTACTGTTACCGGATTAGTGGTTGGTTTAGAAATGGATACTCGCAACGTATTGGACTTTTTAAAAACCATGAGTGGCAATGATGCTGTAACGATTGCAGGCTCACTACCCAGTTTCTCTATACCTAGCGTACCGTTTAATTTTGAAACCTTGTATATCATTTTACCGTACGCATGTATTTTAGCCGCGGTAGGGTTAATTGAATCGCTGCTAACATTAACGGTTATCGATGAAATGACCAATACCCGCGGTAAAGGTAATAAAGAATGTGTCGGACAAGGCGTTGGTAATATCACTAGTGGCTTCTTTGGCGCTATGGGTGGTTGTGCCATGATTGGCCAGTCTATGATTAACATTAACTCTGGTGGCCGTGGACGTTTATCTGGCATTACGGCTGCACTCGCCCTGCTAGCATTTATTCTATTTGGTTCTGCATTTATCGAAATTATTCCACTGGCAGCATTAGTCGGTGTGATGTTTATTGTAGTGCTCGGAACCTTTGAATGGGCAAGCTTTAAGGTAATGAACAAAGTGCCTAAGCATGATGCATTTGTCATCGTGCTGGTGACAACCGTGACGGTATTTACTGATTTAGCATTTGCGGTATTTGTCGGTGTTATTGTGTCGGCTTTGGTATTTGCTTGGGAACATGCCAAACATATCAATGTTGAGATAAGTGAAGATGAAAATGGCTGGAAAGTTTATCGTTTAAATGGGCCACTATTTTTTGGCTCTGTCGCTAATTTTCTTGAATTATTTGACGCGCAAAATGATACACAAGATGTCATTGTTGACTTTAAAAACTCACGAGTTGCGGACCACTCGGCATTAGGAGCGATTGATACCTTAGCAGAACGTTATGTTAATGCTGGTAAACGCTTGCATTTAAGACATTTAAGCCAAGATTGTATTACTTTATTGCATAAAGCTGGTGACTTAGTTGAAGTCAATTTAATTGAAGATCCACATTATAAAGTGGCTGATGACAAATTAGATTAGTAGATTCAAACTAGCACATTTTGTGAACTAACCACAAAAAGACTGATAAAAAAGAGGGCGGCAGTAATTAATACTGTCGCCCTTTTTCTATAAAATAATTAATCAAGCCAATCTTCAACTAACTGACTTAAATTATCTGATAGTGTCTTACTTTAATTTGTCCGCAAACAGTGACTTAAATTTATCAAATTTAGGTTTTACCACCAGTTGACAATAAGGTTGTTCACCATGTTTAGCAAAATAATCATTGTGATAGTTTTCTGCTGGGTAAAATACATCAAAGGCTACCACTTCCGTCACAATAGGATCCGGCCAAATTTTAGCTTGCTGTAAAGCATCAATTATCTTATTAGCGCTGTCTACTTGAGCGGCTGTATGAGCAAAAATAACAGAGCGATACTGCGGCCCCTTATCATTGCCCTGTTGATTTAATGTCGTAGGGTTATGGCTTTTAAACAATATTTCTAATAGTTCTTCAAAACTGATGATAGTCGGGTTAAAACTAATATGTACCACTTCTGCATGGCCAGTTCTACCAGAACAAACCGCATCATAGTTTGCATGTTTATCCTCTCCACCAGCATAACCAGACTGCACACTATCAACCCCCTTCAGCGCCGAAAATATTGCTTCGACACACCAAAAACAACCTGCGCCAAAAGTGGCTTGCTCTAAGGTTGCTGTTGAAGCTTTAGCCGTTTCGTCTGCTAAACTTGAGCTTGCCTTAAACACCATGGAAACAGAGTTAACACAATGACGAATATTTTTATCGGTTAATCGCTCGCCTTCAAAAACGTGGCCTAAGTGCCCGCCACACTGATGACAGGTTATCTCGACTCTTTGCCCGTCTGCATCAATTGTGCGATCAACTGCACCTGCAATTTCATCGTCAAAAGCTGGCCAACCACAATGAGCGTTAAACTTATGCTCACTTTTATATAATGGCGCTAAACATTTTTTACAGCAATATAGACCTGCTGCATCATGATTAACGTATTCGCCGGAAAATGGTCTTTCGGTGCCCTTTTGCTCAATGACAAACTTTTC
This sequence comes from Shewanella sp. OMA3-2, assembly GCF_021513195.1. Lineage (NCBI taxonomy): Bacteria > Pseudomonadati > Pseudomonadota > Gammaproteobacteria > Alteromonadales > Shewanellaceae > Shewanella > Shewanella sp. OMA3-2. Next base: position 2,921,314 of record NZ_CP090974.1, read on the forward strand.
AATTTCGGTTAATAGTTGCATTCATTATCTCCACTTTAATCATTGACCCAACCAAGTTACCTCATTCTACGTTACTTAATCGTAAATCGTTCAATATAAAAGACCGTGAACGACCGCAAAAAATTGCAGCATTCTATGACAAGCGTTACCATTACCGCGGGTCAAAAACTAATAAGAAACTAATATGAAACTAGAAACGATTGATTACCGTGCACCTGACAGTGCCGAGCGATTTGTAAAATCATTGCATGAAACTGGATTTGGGGTGCTATCCAATCATCCTATCAAGCAAGCTTTGGTCGAAACAATATATCAAGAATGGTACGCATTTTTTAATAGCGAAGAAAAACAAGCGTATTTATTTAAGCCTGAAACTCAAGATGGCTTTTTCCCTGCTTCAATATCTGAAACAGCAAAAGGACACAACGTAAAAGATATCAAAGAATATTTTCACGTCTATCCTTGGGGGCGCATCCCCGATACATTGCGTGATAATATTTTGGAATATTACCAACAAGCTAACCATTTTGCTTCGGAGTTGCTTGGGTGGATAGAGCAACACTCGCCTGCAGATGTTGCTGAAAAGTATTCGATACAATTATCTGAAATGATCAGTAACAGCCAAAAAACCCTGTTACGCATTCTGCATTATCCGCCAATGCAAGGCGATGAAGAGTTAGGTGCTATTCGCGCCGCAGCGCATGAAGATATCAACCTTATCACTATTTTACCGGCTGCGAATGAACCTGGTTTACAGGTCAAAAATAAACAAGGTGAATGGGTGGATGTACCCAGCGATTTTGGCAGTATCATCATCAATATTGGCGATATGTTACAAGAAGCGTCAGGGGGATATTTCCCATCAACATCACACAGAGTGATAAACCCACAAGGCGCGGACAAAACTAAGTCACGCATTTCTCTGCCCTTGTTTCTTCATCCAAATCCTGAAGTAGTGTTGTCTGAGCGACATACTGCTGACAGTTATTTAATGGAAAGGTTACGTGAATTAGGCGTAATTTAAACCATTAAGCACCCACAGAGCGCCTTAAGGCGCTTTTTTTATGCTTTTCATTTGGGTTCAAGGTACAATATTGGCATTGTTACTCAGTAGTAAAAAGGCAGCATCATGGCAATTCAGTGGTATCCAGGACACATGCACAAAGCACGCAAAGAGATTGAAGAGGTTATGCCTCAAGTCGATTTGGTGATTGAAGTGCTAGATGCCCGCATTCCGTATAGTAGTGAAAACCCCATGGTGACTCAGTTACGTGGCGGTAAGCCCTGTATTAAACTGCTGAACAAATCAGATTTAGCCGACCCAAAAGTAACCGAGCAATGGATTGAATACCTAGAACGGGAACAAGGTGTAAAGGCCTCAGCCATTACGACGCTACAACCCGCAATGGTCAGAATGATCCCCGATTTATGCCGCAAGTTAGTCCCACATCGCGATATTATTGAAAAAGATATTCGTACCATGATTATGGGTATTCCTAACGTGGGTAAATCCACTATTATTAATACATTAGCAGGACGAGTTATCGCCAAAACAGGTAATGAACCTGCGGTGACGAAAAAGCAGCAACGAATTAACTTACGTAACGGTATTGTATTATCTGATACACCAGGCATTTTATGGCCAAAAGTTGACAATGAAGCAAGCAGTTATCGATTAGCTGTAACCGGCGCAATTAAAGATACCGCAATGGAATATGAAGATGTGGCCATGTTTGCTGCTGAATACTTACTCAAAGCCTATCCAGAGCTTATTTGTGAACGCTATAAAATTGATCATTTACCTAATTCTGACTTTGAATTATTGGAAGAAATTGGTCGTAAACGCGGGGCATTACGTCCTGGTGGGCGTATTGACTTACATAAAGCATCAGAGCTACTGCTGCATGAGTTCCGCTCAGGAAAAATTGGCTTGTTGAGCTTAGAAACCCCAGCGATGATCGAAATAGAGAAAGTTGAAGTTGAACGAATTATCGCTCAAAAAGAAGCTGATCGATTGAAAAAACTAGAACTTAGTAAGCTTAAACAATCTGGTAAACGTCATCAGGGCTAATACTTTCCATTTCCTTATTTGTAAATTAAACGTGTTAAAACGCTAATGAATATAAAAAGCATGAATTTTTATGCTTTTTATATTCCAAGTAAAATCCAAGCCTATTCTAGACTGTCTCACCTATTACTTTGCAATAGCTTAGCCAAAGCGGTCAAACTATTTTCAAGTAAATCAATCACCAGGTCAAAGCCATTGCCACCGCCATAATAGGGATCAGGCACATCTTTGATATTTTTAAGGTCTTTGACATTTGTGTCTCCATAAGCAAGCATCATTGATAGTTTATGTCGATATTGCTTTGGACACCGCGCCACAAGATCTTTCATATTGGCGGCATCGGCTGCAAGAATAAGGTCAAAATCAACAAAGTCTTGTTCAATAACCTGCCTGGCACGAATACCACTAAAATCTATCCCACGAGCCTCACCCGCTTTAACACTGCGAGGATCAGGTAAGTCACCTTGGTGATAGGCTATTGTACCTGCTGAATCTACTTTTATATCAAGCTGATACTGTTGGGCTTTTTGTCTAAAAATAGCCTCTGCAGTGGGAGAGCGACAAATATTCCCCATACAAACAAATAATATCGACTTTACTTCTGTCATCACAATTAGGTTACCTTTCTAACACCGATCAAATCTAGAGAACTTACGGTTCCTTAGGTTCATCATCTCTTATCCGCCAAAAGCTTGCAAACCTTGGCACCCCATTTTTAGTAAAACCAATATGATGATAACTTATCAATGTGCCTATTGAAGGTGGGTTTTGACGTTGAAGATCGGTAAACCCTGTACCAATATCAAACACGATCCCATTTGGCATTTTCACCGTTAATGCGCCCATCACGCCAGTATATTTACCTTTGCCTTCTGTGTGTCCGATGACGATAGCGTCAGCATCACTTTTAAGTTTTAATTTTAATATATTATCTGTACGACCTGTCACATAAGTCGCTTGTTTTCGATGTAACATCAGGCCTTCAGCCCCCTGGCCAACAACATGCTTTAATCGTTGATACAACTCAAGCTCTGAATAAATAGTGACCTGATCTATTGCTTCTAAATATTCTGACTTAGCAGCAATGATTTGTAATTGTTGATACCGCTGCTCAAAAGTTAAGTCTGATAAGGGTAAATCAAATAACATCAACTTTACTTTACTCCAAGCGGTATCATTCGCTTCTGCTTGTCTCACCAGACCTGATACCACCTCAAATTGCCCGCGGCCTATCCATAACTCGCCTTCAAATACAGTATTAGGAAAATCCTCAATAAACCAAGCTGGCGAATGTATCAGTTTCCCGCTTTTTGTTAATAGTTGTTGTCCATTCCAATAAGCTCTGACACCATCTAACTTTTCACTAACAAGATAATTCTCAATGGTCACAGTGCCCGTTAGTGACTTAGCTAATTGTATTTGCGGTTTAGAGTTTTCCTGTTCAGCATGAGCATAGCTGGCGAAAAAATGTAGCAGTAATACGCTAATAATAACGACATAAAAACCAGGGGAATAGCCGTTTATTGAAGCACGTTTTAGATTAACTCGCAGTATATTGGTAGGCATTATATCAGTCAGAAATGTGTTCATTAGCAGTCCTTTGCTTTACCAAACTGACTACAAAAGTTAATCGATATTGAATACTCGATTAACAAATATATAGAAGAATGGCATAATCCGTAAAGAGTTTAGTGTAGTACATAAAATGAAGGCTTGAATGAAACCTAAAAATAATCATGGATTTAAACGCGTTATTAGAGCGACAGGCTTTTCTATACAGGGATTTAAAGCGGCATTTAGAGATGAAGCGGCATTTAGGCAAGAACTCGTATTAGCCGCTATTATGCTCCCCATCGCATTACTCATAGATGTCAGCATATTAGAACGCTTAATGTTAATATTAGGTGTTTTTTTAGTGCTAATTGTAGAGTTACTCAACTCAGCAATTGAAGCTGTAGTTGACCGTTTTGGTGGTGAAATACATCCCTTAAGCGGTCAAGCCAAAGATATAGCTTCAGCCGCCGTTTTTCTTAGTTTGCTATTTTGTGGGATATGCTGGGTCGTTATTATTGGCCCATTAATTTGGTAATTTTTCCAGTCAAAAAGGCAGAAACATGAGTTACATTGAGTTTGCGTTGCTTATTTCTGCCTTGGTTAAATTAGATCTATAGACACTTTATCTTGCAGCAGCATAAGGGCCTTTTCAATTTGTTCTCGCCGTTCATTTCCCGTCCAAAAAGCACCATATACAGTGCGATCAATAGTAGCAGCTTGCTCAACAACAAAGACTTGCTGGGATGCTAAATACGGTTTAATAAATGAGTGTGGTAAAAAAGCACTGCCACCATTCTTGTGTAAAAAATCTAATGCCATTCTTGCCGAACTGGTATGTAAGGTCGGCACTGGCAACATGGTAAATGTCTGTGCATGGGCAATATTAAATGCTGTTCCCCAATCCACTTTAATATAATTTATTGTCCCTATATTGCTTAATGACATCCCCGCTTGGTGGCACACTAAGCACAAACTCACATCCATTAATTTCACCGTGTCTACATCTTCCAATTTTGGCGTGTCAAAACTAATGGCAATATCAATACTTCGTTCAATCAATTGTCGAGTCATAACTTGGGGGGTAATCACTTCTGTACGAAGTAACACTCCAGGTAATCCTTGATGTAAAGACTGAAAAAAGTGTTGTAAATAAGTATCCCAAATATTATGCCCTGTGCCCAAAGTGAGCTGTAACAAGTTCTCTTGATGCAAACTAACATCTTGCTTTGCTTTTTCCCAAGCCGTTAACACCGCTTCAGCATGGCCGAGCATTCTTTCCCCTGCTGGGGTTGGGTGAATATTATTACGAACACGATCGAATAACTCTACCCCGAGTAACGATTCTAACTGCTTAACCCTAAAACTGACTGCACTGCGGGTTAAAAAAAGATTTTCAGCCGCCTTACCAAAATGTCGTGTCTTTGAAACCTCAAGAAAGGTCTTTAATAAATCCGTGTCCATAAAAATTCTTCACCGAAATGGATAAAATATTTTGATTTAAAAAAATTTCAAGCTGGCCAATACTCCAATTGAAATTTTTATTCACTTAATCTTATAGGTAAATGCCATGTCACAGCAATCATATACACATGTAGCTGCCAGTATTGACACTATAGCCAATGGCACAGCTAGCTTTGTGAGCAACAAGCGTTTTTACGACGATGTTAATTTCCCAAAGGGGTTTAAACGTTGTGGAGACTTTACCAACAAGGAAGCTGAATTGCTTGAACAACATGGTCAAGCGCTGAAGAATTTATTTGAAGGCACACAACTGCCTTGTTCGCCAGATGAAGACCAATTTGTAAAAGTAACCCAAGGACTACTTCCACCGACGACTGCAATGGAATTACTATGGTCAAAATACACTCGGTTAGCCAAAGGTAAGCCGTTTTATGCCGTAGTTGGCACTATTCATAACCCTGGTCCATCAGCAAAAGTCGAAATAGAGATTGACTTCGATGACATCAGTGATGATGAAGAAGAAGCCTCAAGTACAGAAGACTAGATAACGCCTAAGGGCTAAACACTCAAGTTTTGTAAATAAAGGGGCTTTCAGCTCCTTTATTTTTTGTTCGAGCTGTCAATTGTTGAATATAAGTGAGTCGCAAGCCCCATAGGACCGCTAATAGCTCGCCTTATAGTAAATAGAAACAACATAAAACAGGCCTTAATTCACATCTATCATCCTCCATACTGAAAAATTTTGATTTTAAGCAGCTTTAATGAAACAAAGTTTTTACATTTCATTACACAATGCTACAATTATTATCGTGTTCTAGTGACAGTATTTTTGTCGCACACATTCAGTCCTGTTACTCGTGAATCTTTAATTGTTATTTTTCTTCTGTCGTCGTTTATTTAGAAGAAGCACTACGAGTAAACAATGTATATTGCCATCAATGAGCAATAACTATAAAAAGAAAAATCCGGAGTTTTTATTTATGTTCAAAACTTTGATGTCATGTGCCTTGCTATTTATAGCAACCTCAGCATTTGCCGACGAGAATAATGTCACCACCTCAGAATCTGTTTATGTTTTTCCAGATTCATTCTCCTTAAATATTGGTGGATTATATGCAAACTCTGACTCGTACATGGTCGTCACTAATCCTCGTACTGGTGGTACTTTTCCATTAGATTTTGAAGATGATCTAAACCTTAAAGAAAAACAATTTTTACCTTTTATAGAATTAGCCTACTCATTTAACCAAAGACACAATATTTATATAGATTTGAAGTCTTTACACCGCACAGCTGTGTCCCCTCAAATTGCGAAAGACTTTCAATTTACATTACCAGATTCAGATATTACCTATGATGTTGAAGCAGGCATCAGCTTAAAATCAACCTTAGATATTGATATTTTACGTTTAGGTTACGGTTATGATATTTGGCAAGGAGAGAACTACACAATAGGCGCATCTGTCGGTGTGCACACTATGTTCGTCAAAACGGCTTTTGAAGGTGAAATAGGGATTTGTGTACCAAACACTCAACTTGAACAGTATTGTGGCGAAAAAATCACCTCCCCTAGAGTTGTCGACAAGAGCTTAACGGCTCCATTGCCCAACTTTGGTGTTTATGGCCACTATGAGTTTATCTCTGGTTGGGTTTTTAAGGCTTACGCACAATATTTTTCACTTGAATATAATGATGCTGAAGGCTCTTTAGTTGATGTTCGGGCAGTAGTAGAAGCGGAATTAAACGAAAACTGGTCGTTAATCGCAGGCTTTAATTACTATGAAGTCGACATAGACTACGAGCAAACATTAACCGCTTTAGACCAAGAATTTTATATTGCTAACTATAATGTTAATTATAGCTTTACTGGACCGATGATTTCTGTGCAGTACACCTTTTAAATCAAATTATTAAATATCACTCGGTACTGGTTTTTTAAGTTACACTCTGCTGTATTACTGTTATATTTTTTTATCACTACAATAGAGAATTAAAGGATTAGAATGTCAACCACGCTTTTACAGCTTTCTGCAGCTAACTTAAAAAAAGCTGTACCTTTAATGCTTAAGTATCAAATACCTACAACGCCGACTAATTATGCGCTCTGGTATGCCTATGTAGGCGAGAAAAACCCACAGTTAAATGTAGAACTTGATAATGCCATCAAGCAAAATCAAACCTGCTCTCCTGTCACCAGTGAATTATTATTTCGTAAACACGTCGCAGATCCTGTTGAACTTGATGTGCGTGATATGCGTAAAAACCTCGATGCCATGGTATGTGATTTATCTCAATCTTTAAAAGACACCAATTCAGATACCGAATCATTTCAAGCACAGATTAATAAAGACTTTACCCGTTTAGCCGATCTTGAAAACCAAGGTTTTTCATTAGAACAAGTTATCGGTGTCGTGCGTAACATAGTTAAAGAGTCTGAAAATATTCGCACCAGTACGATCTGTTTTACCCAGCAATTACAAAAAGCTCAATCTGAAATTGATACGCTTAAAACGCGCTTGGCTGAGTCGGAAAAAGATGTTCTATATGATTCATTAACTAATGTACTTAATCGTCGTGCTTTTGATGAAGATATCAATGCTCAAATTGAATTAGCCCCAGAAGGCTGTTGTTTGATTTTAATTGATATTGATCATTTCAAAAAGTTTAACGACTCTTTTGGCCACCAACTTGGTGATCTTGTTTTAAAAACAGTGGCAAAACGTGTACAAGAAGCATGTCGTGACGGCATTAAGCTTTATCGCTTTGGTGGTGAAGAATTTGCTATTATTGTGCCCAAAAGCCAGCTAAGAGTTGCTCGCCATCTTGCAGAAGCAAATCGACGTGCAATAGAGAAACTCAGTGTAAAAGATAGACGCAGTGAAAAAATGATTGATTCGATCACCGCATCTTTTGGTGTGTCTGAATGGAAACCCAAGCAAGATGTCGGTCAACTAATAGAAGCCACTGACAAATTGCTTTATGAAGCTAAGCGACTGGGTCGTAATCGTGTTATGCCAATATCTAACTAGTTATTGGTCCATTAAATCAAGTTTGATGGACTTATTGATATAGCCTTTGCTTCAACAATGTAACGAAGGTCTGCATCACCTCCCAATTTATCAAATGGGTAGCAGGTTATTAAGGTTAATCGACTGTCATCTGTCATGGCCATTTCATCAACTTGGGTTTCATGTACGACTCGTAAATCAGTCACTATATAACGAGTGTACTGACCCTGGGCATTTTGCAACTCGATAGTATCACCCAATGTTAAGTACTTCAGTTTCAGAAAGTGGCTATCTCGATGTCCTGCAATAATAGTATTCCCTTGCTCACCTACATTCGCCCCACCTAAATATAAACCAGGGCCAAATGCCAATGTTCTGCCCGAGATCCCCGCCAAGACATAAATATCTTGTTTGCTTAGTTTTTTCCGTTGATCAATAAAACGAATTTTTGCCACCGGATGAGTATCAGCCCAAGACCAAGGTTTATGCGGTTTGTTATCAATCAAGGTTTGTACAAATGCACGCTCAATCAAATACTGAGCAAAATGGGCTTTAGTTTGCATGTAACCTCCTTTTATAATCATTGCTGACGCCATAAGTAACAAAGTACAAAAAATTATCCATGGCAAGTTAATTGATCTTATAAATCTAGCTAACATAATGTTACTCCGCACTTTTTAGAATAAGCCTTTGTGCAGGTAATAAACCTTTTAGCCACAGACCGTAGAGTAAGGTCAACGCTAATAAACTCATTCCTACCAGCAACCATAAACGACTCGCCGTTGCTGTCTGTGGCAGCACACCTTGTTGGCTCGCATTAGTTTGCCATCCAGCAGGTAATAACGTCGCTAATTGATGCTCAGGCTTATTAGATTGATGCGGATTCACCGGAGTAACATCTACCGCCAGTAGACTGGTTTGGTTACTGACTAAATGGTACTGCATAGCTAACGCTTCGACTTGCCTTGCAACTTTTTGACGATTCGCATGACTTTGACTTAGCTCCAACGCGGTTATTTGCGTATTAGCCCACAGTAAATCAATTCCCATTGCTGCTCGGCCCAAGTTAAAATCCAGCTGTTGTTGCCAATATTGACCATTTATATGGCCCGAAATAATCACTGGCTGCAGTTGATGTTCGGGTATTTTAAAGCTGACTGTCACCGGATTTTTTTGATAAACATCATCAATTTGTGCAGGCCAATAATCTGGTACGCTACCATCAAGAAAATATAATTCAACATCGGTTAATATCGGCTGACTTATTTTGGTCAATAGCTGGGATATTTTTTGCTCAACCTCCGCTGATTTACCGATATAAGTGAAGGTACCTCGTCCGACGCTAGCTGCACGTGTCATAAAGTGTGAGTTAGGTGCTGAACCAATCCCGACCGTAAATAGCCTTGAATCTTCTAGTTGGTGGCTAATTTGTTCAAATAACTTCGCCTCATTTGATACCGCACCATCTGTCATAAAGATAACTTGTCTTAGGCTACCTTCTTTGCGGCTAGCATTAGTACTGCTAGTCAATGCCCTGTCCAATGCGGGTGCCATTTCAGTACCACCATCCGCATTTAAAGAACTAATGAATCGCTTTGCCTCTTGTAAATACAGACTATTCGCTGGTTTTGCTTCATTGAACAATGCACTGACATTAGAATTAAATTCAATAATATTAAAGCTGTCTGTAGGTTTAAGTCCTGTTAAGGCAATACTTAACGCCTGCTTAGCTTGAATGATGGACTCTCCAGCCATTGAGCCTGATGTATCAATAACCAGAATTAATTCTCGATTAATTTGCTGCAAAGTCCTAGGGGCTAAACTTGGCGGAAACACCATAGCCATCGCATATACATCTTTTGGTTGATCAATCGTTAAGCCATTATCTGGTTTTTTGGGATAAGTTTTACCTGTTTGAAAAAAAACTGTGGCAGCCACTTCATCACCGACATTGGTTTGCCACTGTAAAACAAAATCACGATCTAACGGCACTTTCCCTTGCAGGCTTATATTCGTTTTTCGCCCATTTTGATCTTGTTGTATATCGTGATAAGGACTGCTTAATTGGGTAATATCAAAACCACCGTCTATGTCGATATTTATCGATACCTTATGGCTTGGTGATGTATTTTTTCCCTCGGAATGACTCTGCACACCTGAGAAATCAACTGTGGGGGATATTAGCTGTTTTGCTTCAGAGAATTCACTGCGTTGAAAATCAGGTCTATAGCGCGGCGCGACCACTAGCGGAAAACGTAAGCTGAACAAACCATCTTGATAGCTAATTGTTTGCAGATAAGTAATTTCAACGCTGACTTGCTGTAATGGACCAATATTAGCCAGTTGAGTGGTAAACACATTCGAGCGTTGCTGACTGACTAAACTCGCTTGCTTGCCTTGTTTTTTAGCTTGTTCAAATTGCTGTTTAGCCTGTTGCTTAGGTTTGATCATGCCTTCAATTACACGGTCGCCAATCAGCAAGTTCATTCCATCAACCGCAGCATTGTCAGGTAATGGGAACACATATTTTGCATCAACCCAGCTGTCTTCAACATTATTAAAAATCTGTTTTACCGTCACTCTATTCACTAACCCTGACACCGTCATTTCAACCTGGGTATCTAGGGCAAACATCTGTTTATACTGATTATTAATATGATAACTGATCAAACCTTGGGTGATTTCGTCAGCTTCAGCTGTCGTATTTGGGTTCGAATATGCATTTTGTGATGCCATGCTCGAATAGGAAAAACTTAAACAACATGCGCTGATTAGGCACAACCAAAAGGGTAATTTGACGAACATAACATCTCCTTTGCGGCATGTTATTCATGCCGCTAACTAAATCCATAACGTGGAACAAACGGTTAAATTAATTGGCAGCTAATTGCGCACTTTCAGGAATAAGCGTGAGTGTTACACGACGGTCAAAAAAATCATTTTCAAAATTTTGGGTTTGATGCACAGGTGCGCTGGCACCATAGGCTTGACCTTGTAAACGTGACTTATCAATCCCTTGGGCGACAATATAATGGGTCACTTCAAGTAAACGCTGTTCCGATAACGCTTGGTTATAATCATCATTACCACGACGGTCGGCAAACCCCATTAGATCAACATTAAGTTCAGGCATCGATGCCATCATGTAAGCCACATTATCTAACTGTTGCTTAAACAAAGGTTCAATTTGGCTGGAACCTGTCTTAAATTGCACATTCATGCCAATACTTAATTCTGTTAAGGTTTGTTGTTGATGTGCTTGAACACGCGCTAATTCTGATTTCATTTGTACTAAGGATTGCTGCTGTTGATCCATTTGTGCAATTTTTTGGCTCGTCTCATTAATTTCATATTGCTGCTGCGATAATAAAGACTGTTGTGTTTTAATCTCAGAGTTATCCCCTACAGACTTACCAATTAATGAGCCGGTTAATCCACCAATAAAAGCACCAATAGGCCCGCCTACTACGGCCCCTAATATTATCCCGGAACTTAAGCCAACAAGTTCTTCAGTATTTTCACGTTCAGGTACTACATTAATTTGAGCTGCGTAGCTTATATTGGTAAACAGTACTGATGAGATAACGGCGATAGCGACCAGTTGCTTTTTCATAATGACATTCCTGTTTTTAATATTGATAAATGAGTTGTTCGATATGAGCCCTCGACTCGATGAAACTATTAAACAACACAGAAATGGCTATTTATGGGTTTAAAAATGGCAATCTTATGCTCAATTGTGGCAACAAAATGGCAATTGATTTTGAACCCTTTAACCCGCTATAAATTACTGTATAGTCACAACAATAAACAGATTATGGAATTTGCTGATTAATGAAACGCATCGCGATTGTTGAAGATGAAGCCGCTATTCGCGACAACTATAAAGAAGTACTTCAGCAGCAAGGTTACAGTGTACAAGCCTACCCTAACCGCCCAACGGCGATGTTAGCCTTTAATGCTCGCCTACCCGATCTAGCCATCATTGATATCGGCCTTGAAGGGGAAATTGATGGTGGTTTTACCTTGTGCCAATCTTTACGAGCCATGTCGAGTAGCTTGCCGATTATCTTTCTCACCGCACGAAGTGGCGATTTTGATACCGTTTGTGGTTTAAGGCTAGGAGCTGATGACTATCTCACCAAAGATGTCAGTTTCCCGCATTTATTGGCGCGTATTGCGGCATTATTCCGTCGCTCCGAATTGATTGGTTCAAGCCCGATTGAAGATAATCTAATGATACGCAATCATTTACAAATTGACGGTAACCGTATTCAGGTAACTTGGAAGCTCCAGCCGATTGAATTAACCGTTACCGAGTTTTGGATGGTACACGCTATGGCTAAACATCCAGGACATGTCCGTAGCCGACAGGATTTAATGCAAGAAGCAAAAATTTATGTGGATGACAGCACGATTACTTCCCATGTAAAGCGGATACGAAAGAAGTTTTTAGCCATCGACAATGAATTTGATTGTATCGATACCGTGTATGGCATGGGTTATCGTTGGGATAGTGTATAAAGGAAACGGTTATACATGTATTTGCCATTAGGCCTTAGGGCAAAAGTTATTATTCTGTCACTTTTTTTACTCTGCCTACCTTGGCTTGGGTATGAATATGTATGGGAAATGGAAAAGTACTTACGCCACGGGCAAGAAAAAACCCTAGAAGGTACCACTCAAGCGTTGGCAACTGCACTACATGAACGTCCTAAACTGTTTGACAATCAAGCCAGTTTTTTAACTCAAGTGCAAAAGGGCCGAGACTTATACGCTTACCCGCTATCGGGGCCAATTCAACTTGACGGAAAATTAGAAGACTGGCAATTATACCGCCACCGAAAACTGCATTATGGTAAAGAACACATTGTTTATCAACAAAATGCGCAGCAAGACATCAACCTTAACTTTACCCATATGGTGGGGAAATACGGGGGTTATTTATATGGCTTTTTTGAGGTCAATGATGCAAATGTCATCTACCGCAGTAAGAATAGTTTACGGGTTGATAGAAATGATCACTTAGTCATGGCAACTCTTGCCCCTAACAATTTATTTATGCGCTATGTGATTGCTAACACTAAAGATGGCTGGCTAAGCGCTTATCAGTTGCCTCAAGATCCAACACAATCAATGCCCGTCATTCCGGAAAATCGTATTCAAGGTCAGTGGCAAAAAACAGCCAATGGCTACAATATTGAATTTCGAATTCCACTAGAGATGATTGGCAGTAAGCTCGGATTCGCTATTCATAATGTGGATGACAATGAAGTGCGCAATTTAACCTATATTGTAGGTACTTCAGCCACCACCTCAGTTGCAGAGTTAGGTACCGTTCTGGTGCCTTCGCCTGAAATTGAAAGTATAGTTAAAGGTATGGGCCACAATAGTTCACGCATTTGGGTCGTCGATAATCATGGCAGAGTATTAGCTCGCTCGGGTGATATTCGAACATCAAGTAATACCTGGGACATTGATTTAGTCGATCCCAAAACTGAAAGCGCTTGGGCGCACTTCCATAAACAATACTTATTACCCTTATATTATAAAATTCTCACTAGACCACCGCAGGATTTCATTGATTCATTACAGGACTCAACTGAATTAAGTGGTAGCCATATTGAAAATGCCCTCGCAGGTAAACAAGCTTCAACTTGGCGATTAACCCCCGATAGTAAAGCCGTGGTATTAGCTGCTGCAAGCCCTATTTGGATTGATGACAAAGTGATGGGCGTTGTCATTGCCGAAGAAACAACTCACGGTATCCGTAGTTTGCGCAATCGAGCACTGGAAAAGCTATTTAACGTTATTCTCACTATTATGAGCATGGGCACATTAGCGTTATTCATTTTTGCATCGAGCATTTCTAGCCGAATTCGCCGCTTACGTGACCAAGCAGAATTAGCCATTGACAGCCAGGGACGGGTAAAACATCAAATAACCCCATCTAGAAACCGCGATGAAATTGGCGATCTATCACGCAGCTTTGCCAATATTGTCGGTAGGTTAAGTCAGTATACTCACTACTTGGAAAACATGTCATCGCGGCTATCGCATGAACTACGTACCCCTGTCGCTGTGGTGCGCAGTTCTTTAGAACACCTCAGTAATCAAAGTTTAGATCAAACAAGTAAGAAATATGTCAATAGAGCGCAGGACGGGGTAAATCGGTTACATTTGATTTTAAATAACTTAACCGAAGCAACCAACCTAGAAGCCAGTTTATTGCATGCTGAACGCACCATCTTCCCATTAAAAAAGGTTATCGGCGGCTGTATGCAAGGTTATCAAATGACCTATCCAGAACAGCGCTTTGACGTATTGATTGAAGATAAACTGATGATGTGTAATGGCGTGCCTGAATATATTGCTCAATTAATGGACAAGCTTATTAGTAATGCGATTGAGTTTAGCCATCCCGATACTGCTATTAGTGTCAGGCTAAATCAACACCACAAGCAGGCGATTTTAAAAGTCACCAATATCGGCCCCAAATTACCTGAAGACATGAGCGAGCAGATTTTTGAATCTATGGTTTCAATCAGGCCACAAATGCCAACAAACAAGCCCCACCTTGGTTTAGGCTTGTATATCGCAAGATTAGTGACCGATTTTCACCATGGCACGATTAAAGCGAGTAATGTGAGTGGTAATGTTAGCCGTGTGTTAGAAAGTCAGACTGACAAAACGATTCCTCAATCAGATGAGCTTAATCAAAGCGGCGTTGAATTCCGTTTAATCTTACCCCTAGTGGAAACGGTATAAGCTTTCTGGCAAATGTAGTGGATATTATCTCTCTTTAGCCTCTTTCATTTAGCCGTATAGATGTTAGGATGGCTAAATAGGTTTTTAGTGGATAAATAAATAATGAAAAAACACGGTAAACAAGCAACCCAAATAGTCAGTTTAGGTCGGGACAAAAAATACACTAAAGGCATTATTAACCCGCCGGTATTTAGAGCATCGACAGTCGTGTTTGATACGATGGACGACATGCGTTTTGCCATTAAAAATAAAACTAATGGCGAATTATTCTACGGTCGTCGTGGTACGCCAACACACTTCGCCTTTCAAGAAGCTATTGCAGAGCTTGAAGGCGGCTTTGGCACTGCGCTATATCCATCGGGTGCTGGGGCTATTAGTGCCGCACTATTATCATTTCTAAAAAGTGGTGACCATTTGTTGATGGTCGACACTGCCTATGAACCGACACGCGATTTATGCGACAAAATGCTCGCAGGATTTGGCATAGAAACCAGTTACTATGATCCTATGATAGGTGAAGGCATACGTGAACTAATTCGTCCAAATACTAAGGTGCTATTCCTGGAGTCACCAGGGTCTATCACCATGGAAGTACAAGATGTTCCAACACTCAGTCGCATAGCTCATGAACATAATATCCTTGTGATGCTGGATAACACTTGGGCTTCACCGATTAATTCTCGCCCGTTTGAAATGGGCGTTGATATCTCTATTCAAGCCGCGACTAAATACATTGTGGGTCATTCTGATGTGATGATGGGTACAGCAACAGCAAACGAGGTTCACTGGCCACAATTACGTGAAAACAGCTACTTAATGGGACAGACAACCTCACCCGACGATGTCTTTTTAGCAGCCAGAGGCTTACGCACATTGGGCGTTCGCATGGCGCAGCACCACAAAAATGGTCTTGAAGTGGCTAATTGGTTAGCAAAACGCCCTGAAGTTGACCATGTCAGACATCCTACATTTGAAACATGCCCAGGTCATGAATTCTTTAAACGTGACTTCACCAGTGCTAATGGGTTATTTTCATTCGTACTAAAAGATGGCGATCTCAGAAGCATTACCGCTTTTGTTGAAAACATGCAGCATTTTAAAATGGGCTTTTCTTGGGGAGGCTTTGAGAGTTTAATTTTAGGTGTTTTCGGTATCGATAAAATAAGATCTGCAACTCAATGGGATAGCAGTAAACCGCTTATTCGCTTGCATATTGGTCTTGAAGACACTGAAGATTTAATCGCCGATCTTGAACGCGCTTTTGAGCGATATAATCAAGCGATTGCTAAGTAACTTCAGCTCAAAATAATCAACAACTATCAAATAGGCCGCACCAATATTGGTGCGGCCTATTTTGTTATGCTATCTAAATATAACCTTAATTTTTACTGTCGATTTTCAATGAATCCCATGCTTGAGTACCATAAAGCGGTACCGTTGATAAAGCATGCTTATGGCTGCCGTTGGTCTCTTTAGTTGAATAAGATAAATACAATAAGGTTTGATTTTCTCTGTCCAAAATCCGTCTAACTTTTAAGCTTTTAAATAAAATGCTTAACGACTCTTTAAAGACCACTTCACCACTTTTACTGGTATCTATGTCAGCTAAATCATTTGCTGAAATAGGTCCAGTTTGACGGCAACTAATGCTCATATCAGAAGGATCAGCAAAGTCTAAATCAGCTTTAATACGGCTAATATGACAAGTCACACCTGGTATTTTAGGGTCATGCTTTGCGTCAATAATCACATCTTTGGTAGTAAATAGCCCTAAGCTTACTTTACCGACATCGTCACTGCAGCTCATCATTAATCCGCTCAGTGCGACTAAAGCAACTAATTTCACCTTAATATTCATTAAATTTCCTTAAAATATTGTTGTGCCATACGCGTTAACCCTGCGGTTACAGAACCAAAGTGATCACCCACCACCACGTGTGCTTGAGGATACACTTTGGCAATTTGTTTGTATATTGCAGGGCTTCTAGCGGTACCGCCAGTGATATAGACAATATCAGGGTTATCTAACACATTACCCTGACTATCAAGGCTACTCATAGCCTGACGCATTAATTGACTAACTTTATCCAGTGACGGCGCAATGGCTTGTTCAAACTGCTCGACACTGACCTCGATAGTTAAGCCATTCTCCACAAATGACAGCGCGGCTATATTAACAGTGGAATCAGTTAACGCCACTTTAGCAAGCTCAGCTTGACGCACCACTTGAAAGCTCATTTGATTTTTTTGAATGGTTAATAAACGCTGCAGTAATTCAGGCTGTTCGGCGCCATTAATCAAGGTTTCGATTAATTTCTTGCTGGACAAATGATAAAAATCTCGTTGGGCGCTAATATCATTAACGGCAACAGCATTCCAAAACAAATTCGAAGGGATAGGCTTGCCATCTAACATAGTACTGCCACTGCCAAAACTTGGCATAAAGCCTTGCATTGCAAGGGCTATATCAAGGTCATTACCGCCTATACGTTGCCCGCTGTGACCCAAACAGTCTTGATCTCGTTGTTGGTTATTCATTAACTCAGGGCCCATTTTTACTAATGAGCAATCTGTGGTACCACCACCGACATCGACAACTAATACATTGGCTGACTTGTTAAGCGTTGATTCAAAATCCATTCCTGCGGCAAGTGGTTCAAATAAAAATCCTACCGAGCTAAAGCCTGCTCTCATAGCCGCTAAAGTTAAAATGGCTTCTGCTTGTTGATTGCTTTGTTCACCACCAATACCTTGAAAGTTAACGGGACGGCCAATCATCGCATGGGTAGCCGTACTTAGGCCTTTAGCCGTGAGCTGTTGATCTACACGTTGTTTAACGTGTTGCATCATCAAGGTGACGATATCCTCAAATAAAGCCACTTGTTCAGCTCTAAGCCCTGTCGCGCCCAAAAAAGACTTTGGCGAACGCACATAAAAACCTTCCTCAGGCATTTCAAGATAAGCATCAATCGCGGCTTGACCAACAAATACAGCGGGTTCATCAACCAATAAATCGAGTTCATGACGAATTATTTTCGCCCGCATTAATTGGGAGCTACGTAAATGAGAAAATTCAGCTTTTAAGGCTTCAGGTAAACCGTTATAAACGGCCTCAGCAATCAACTCACGGTCCATGGCATAGAGCGTCGAGGGCATATAACTCGAATTTTCACTAAGGGGGATTAACTCTATTTGCTCATTAATCCAAGCCCCAACTGAACAATTGGCACTGCCATAATCGAAACCCACTATCATGAATAAACTCGCTTAAAAAAATCAAACGAACAAATTACCACACTCAAGCCGTAAATGGATAATTTTTAGCATGAAGATGAGTTGAGTGATGGATTTTAAAACATTAGCGGGATCTAGATTTAACTTGGAATTAAAACTGACATAAGTCGATAACATGACATCAACCTAACCTCTACTTAGGTTAAAAAATCAATAAATCACCATGAGACCACTTAAATCTAAGTATTAACTTGTTAACGTTGAATCGAATGTTAACACCCGCTCACCAAGTGCAAGTTAACGAGGTTAATATACACAATCTATCAAACCAGACTCACCTAAGAGTCAAGTATGGCTACAGGTTATTCCCTTAACAAAAACGCCATCAAAATGATGGCGTTTTTAAATTAAGCATTAAGCAAAAACTACTTTTTAGTTTTTTTCTTAGGCGACTTTGTCGACTCAGTTACCCACTTGCCACCAATAAACTTAGATGACCAACCTGTGGCTTTACCGTCTACGTCGGTAGCAACATATTGCTCTTTCGTTTTACGGCTAAATCTAACAGAAGCTTTGTTGCCATCATCATCTTCAACGGGTGCATCGGCCAAAAAGGCATACTTGTCCCATAATAGATCTCGATATTGAACCAACTCTTCAACTAGCGGCGCACGGGTTTCACGGGATTTAGGGAACGTGCTTGCGGCTAAGAATATGCCAGCAGCCCCATCACGTAATACAAAATGCGCATCCGACTTAGTACACTTAAGATCCGGTAAGAAAATAGGATCTTCTTTTGGTGGTGCCGCTTCACCGCTTCTTAACAGTTTACGGGTGTTTTTACATTCAGTATTGGTACAACCAAAGTATTTACCAAAACGGCCATTTTTCAGTTCCATATCATGACTGCAACGATCACACTCAATCAAAGGTCCTTCATAGCCTTTTATTTTAAACTGACCTTTTTCAATCTCGTATCCATCACAGCTTGGGTTATTACCACAAACATGCAGTTTACGTGACTCGTCAATTAAATAGCTGTCCATTGCGGTACCGCATTTACCACAACGGTGCTTGGCACGAAGCGCATCGGTTTCAGCATCTTCATTATCACTAATGGCTTCATCACCAGGAGTTAAGTTAACCGTAGTTTTGCATCGCTCTTTAGGTGGTAATGCATAACCACTACACCCTAAAAACACCCCTGTTGAGCCGGTACGAATACCCATTTTTCGTTGACATGTTGGACACTCAATATCGGTCAGCACTGGGTCGTTTAAACGCATGCCACCTTCAGTTGGGTCCATTTCTGCCATTAACAGTTGCTTGGTAAAATCACCATAGAAGCCATCGAGTACTTTTTTCCAATCTAACTTACCCTGAGCAACATCATCAAGAGTTTGTTCCATACTGGCGGTAAAGTCATAGCTCATTAAATCTTTAAAGCTTTCAACTAAACGCTCACTGACAATTTCGCCCATTTTTTCAGCAAAGAAACGGCGATTATCTACTCGTACATAACCACGGTCTTGAATAGTTGAAATAATAGTCGCATAAGTTGAAGGTCGACCAATACCACGCTTCTCCAACTCTTTTACTAATGATGCCTCACCGTAACGAGCCGGTGGTTTAGTAAAATGTTGTTTGGGTAAAAGTTGATCAAGCGTTAGTACATCACCCACTTCTACTACAGGTAATGTACTAGTGTCTTCGTTTTTCTTGCTCATTGGCGGTTGTACACGTGTCCAACCGTCAAAGCGCAATGTACGACCACTGGCTTTTAATTCATAATCGCCGGCAACCACAGTTAACCGTGTGGCATCATATTGAGCCGGTGTCATTTGACACGCCACAAATTGACGCCAAATTAGTTCATAAAGACGTTGAGCGTCACGCTCCATATCCGTCATTGACGCCGATTGCACATCCACATTTGAAGGACGAATAGCTTCATGCGCCTCTTGGGCACCTTCTTTGCTACCATAACGAATAGGATCTGCAGGTAAATACTTGGCACCAAATTCTTTGCCAATCATCTCACGCACATTTTCTACCGCTTCTTGGCTCAGGTTGGTTGAGTCAGTACGCATATAAGTAATATGCCTGGCTTCATACAACCGCTGCGCCATCATCATGGTTTTTTTAACGCCATAACCCAAACGTGTACTTGCCGCTTGTTGCAGTGTAGAGGTGATATAAGGTGCAGAAGGCTTGCTTGATGTCGCTTTATCTTCGCGGTTAGCAACCTTGTAAGTCGCCCCTTTTAACGCATCAACCGCAACTTTTGCCTGAGCTTCATTAATGGGTTCAAATGCCGCTGATTGATATTTCAACACCTGCATTTTCAACTGTTCAGCTTTACTGGTGTTCAAGTCCGCGTGAATGTCCCAAAACTCTTCAGGAACAAACGCTTTAATTTCACTTTCTCGCTCAACCACTAATCTAACAGCAACAGATTGCACTCGACCAGCGGATAAACCCCGTGCGACTTTTTTCCACAACAGTGGCGACACCATAAAACCTACAACACGGTCGAGGAAACGACGCGCTTGTTGGGCATTCACCATATTGGTGTCTAATGTAGATGGCTTACTAAAAGCATCTTGAATTGCTGATTGAGTGATTTCATTAAACACCACTCGTTGATACCGTGAAGCATCACCACCGATAATTTCCTGTAAATGCCAGGCGATAGCTTCCCCTTCACGGTCCAAATCGGTTGCGAGATAGATTTGGTCAGCGGACTCTGCGAGTGCTTTTAATTCTTTCACTACCTTTTCTTTACCAGGTAGTATTGCATATTTCGCTGCCCAGCCTTTTTCAGGGTTAATCCCCATGCGGCCAACAAGCGCTTGTTTATCTCTAGCCTGCTTATATATAGCTTTGGCTTCTGGTGACATCTTACGGACTTCTGCAGCAGTTTTTGCTGGAGGAGTGCCATCAGACGTGGATGAAGTCGGTAAATCACGGATGTGACCTACGCTCGACTTCACGATGAAATCTTTACCAAGATACTTATTAATTGTCTTGGCTTTAGCCGGCGATTCGACAATAACTAACGATTTACCCATAGTTTGATTTGCGCCAAATAGTCTCAGAAAATAACAAAATTGATTCCATATATAGAGTGTTGCGGCAAGACTTTCAAGTAAATCTGGTTTTTATCTGCATTAATGAGCAATTTTCCAGCCAAAAATAAAAAAAATGAAAAATAATATGCGATTTTTAAAACTAATTTCTCAAAAAAACACTTTTGAGAGCAACTTGAGTGCATTTTTAGTCAAAAAAGCCCAATTGAACAAAAACCAAACAGCTTGTTAACCCTCTTAGCTTGCGTATACTTGCGGTAATTTAGTCATTTCTTACATGCAAATTTAACGTTATTTCCATGTCGAAATCATAATAACAATAATCAATGAAGGATTAGCCATGAAGCAATTTGAAGCAAATTTTGATGGATTAGTAGGCCCGACTCATAATTATGCCGGTTTATCATTTGGTAATGTGGCATCGTATTCTAATGCCGCACAAGCCTCCAATCCAAAAGCAGCTGCCAAACAAGGGTTATTAAAAGCTAAAGCGCTTGCAGACTTAGGTATGGTACAAGGTGTACTCGCACCTCAGGAGCGCCCAGACCTTTATACACTGCGTAGAATTGGTTTTAGCGGAACAGATTCAGAAGTAATACAAAAAGCCGCTGAGCAAGCCCCTGCGTTACTAAACGCTTGTTGCAGTGCCTCAAGTATGTGGACTGCCAATGCGGCAACAGTATCACCTTCCGCAGATACCCGTGATGGAAAAGTGCACTTTACCCCAGCTAATTTGGTGGATAAATTGCATCGAAGTATTGAACCGCTAACTACCGGAAGCATATTAAAAGCAACATTTAATAACGACCGATATTTCAAACATCATCTACATTTACCTGAGCATGCCAACTTTGGTGATGAAGGCGCTGCCAATCACACTCGTTTATGCAGTGATTACGGTAAAGCCGGTGTTGAGTTATTTGTCTATGGTCAAAGTGCAACAAATCCCAATGCGCCAAAACCCAAAAATTTTCCAGCACGTCAAACATTAGAAGCATCACAAGCTGTCGCACGTTTGCACCAACTTGAAGATGAAAGCTGTGTTTTCATGCAACAAAATCCTGATGTGATTGATCAAGGTGTGTTTCACAACGATGTTATTTCAGTCGGTAACCAGAATGTGCTGTTTTATCATGAGCAGGCATTTTTAAATACTGAGGCAAAATTTGCTGAAATTCGTCAAAAAATGAATTCAGAAGTACATTTTATTAAAGTGTCTACCGATCAAGTATCTATTGATGATGCGGTTAAAAGCTACTTATTCAATACTCAAATCATCACTTTACCTAATGGTGAAATGGCCATCATTGCGCCGACTAACTGCCAAGAAAACCCAGCGGTATTCGCATATTTAAATCAACTTGTTACCTTGGGTACTCCCATTACACAGGTTAAATACTTTGATGTAAAACAAAGTATGCAAAATGGCGGCGGACCGGCATGTCTTCGTCTTCGTGTTGCAATGAATGAGTTAGAAATTGAAGCGGTCAATCAACACACCATAATGAATGACAACTTGTTTACACGTTTAAACACATGGGTTGATAAGCATTACCGCGATAGCCTAACTGTTGCAGATTTAGCTGACCCTCAGTTGATCATTGAGTCTCGCACGTCATTAGATGAATTAACCCAAATATTGAAATTGGGTAGTGTGTATCAGTTCCAGAAATAGTTGACTTGATTGTGGTATAAAAATGGCCATCGTGATTAGCGATGGCCATTTTTATTGAAAGATAATCTTGTGGAAACATAAACATAGATCTATTTATTCAAGTCTCTTTTTTACGTAAATAAAAAGGGCGCTAACTGCGCCCTTAGTATTTATGATTAATGCGTTATTACAGAATGTTTACGCCAATGGAAACAACTTCGGTAACTAATCCATTAGGTGTTTCAACCTCAACCAAGAATACACCAGAGTTAGGCTCATCCTCACCTTTAATTGTTACACCAAAGTCGCGACCACCATTATAACTGCTGCTTGGCCACACATACTCACTTGCACTAACAACTGAACCCGCTGATGTTTTAAATCTGACAATTGAGCCAGCTGGCATTTGTTGGTTATGTAAATCAGAAATAGTGAAAAATACTGATGCAGCACCTTTACCAACGATAGTAATATTGCCACCATAATGCTGACCATCTCTATCATCTATTAGGATTTGACTATGTTCTGTTGCGTACGCAGTACTACCTGACATCACCATAACTAAACTACGACGAACATACAGTGATTTAGAGTTGCTCACGCCATCTGCACAACCTGCATGTGCAGGTGAAGAACACAATACGCCGTTGTACAATCCATCTTTAACATCAAACGTGCCATTTGAGTTAAAATCAACTAACTCTTCTAATGCACCACCATTTTGTCCACCCGCCTGTTGAGGGTTAAACAAAGTATCTTCGTTGTAATCATTAAATGCATCATTCAAGTCAAATGCTTGACCAGTAACATCAACACCTGTAGTGAATTCATTCAATTCACTTGCGTCAAATCGACCATTACCATTTAAATCAGGGAAAGATTCTTCACCAATGGCTGTCGCGGTAATCGTTGCACGACCACCGTATTTTTGGCCGTAAATATTACCATATACATTCAATGCAGCATCATAAGCTAAGGTTGAATTTGGATTGCGGAACATAGCACCAGTGCCATTAATTAACACTTCACCTTCTGGTCTTGGTAATTGGCTAGTCCATTTAACAGAACATGCACCTTTTACCGTTTGACATGCATCTTCAATAGAGCCACCTTCTGTGGTGAATGACACTGTTGTTCCATCTGGTACAGGGTTGTTAAATGCATCCGCCATACGAGCGGTCACTGTCACTTCTGTCCCGTCGATATCCCAACCTTCAGCATTTACATATTCAGCCGAAAGCGAGAAGCTGTCTTGGTCAGGAATGCCGGTAGAAACGATTAATTGTTTTGATTGGCTTGATATAGCTGGCACAGCACCATTTTCAACTTTTGCTGTCACACGTAATGATGTGGCAACAGTACCAGTGTTAACAACTGTTTGAACTATACCTAAATTGTTTGTTGTAGCTATAACGGGTGTAATAGCCACGCCACCAACCTTAGTATTCAATGCAAATGATACCGACTGATTGCTAACCGGATTACTATTTTTATCTAATACTTTAAACTTAACCGTTGAAGATTCAATCCCGCCAGTACCTAGAATACTAATATTTTCAGGTACAGCTGATACAAATGAAATACTGCCTACATCTGCTTGCAATACATTAATAGTGCCTACCGCAGATAAGCTTATGCCCCCTGCATTAGCAGTGACATTTATTTGATCTTCGCCAACACAACCTTGCGCTAAATAAGTTGAGGTAGCAACACCATTACTTGACGAAACTGGTGAACTTAATTCCGCTTGAGCAGGATTTTTGGTCGCACACGTAGATGAAAAATTCACATCAACGGGCTGATTAAAAGGTTGGCCTAGATCATCTTGAATTCGCACGGTAATGGTTGCTGTACCACCAGCTGACAAATCTGTGGTACTGACTTCAGCTTGCCCTGCTACAAATGTAGTGCCTGAACCACTCCCCATAACAACATTGGTTGCGCCAACAACCACGATGGTTTTGCCTACTTCGTTAGTCGGTAAGGTTGCACGCACTTCACCTGCACCTAATGAGCTACCTGCATATATATCTACAGTTGCTTTACCTTGAGCATTTGTTACTGCGGTTTTAATCGGCAGATCACCAATATCAGACTCAAAAGTCACAATCGTTGGCTTGGAAATACCTGTCACTGTCGCGGTTAATTTACCCGGAGACAGTGTACTAATAGTTTGAACGGTTGCCCCAGCAGCATTGGTCAACACTAATGATACTTGTGAACCGCCACCTGCTTCACCGCCATCACCGACCATAGTGACATTTACCGACGCGGTTTCGCCTGAAGTAATTGTTGCAGTAACACTTGCCCCAGTATTTACCGATGCCGTGTTTAACGTCACAGAGGCTACACCATTAGAGTTTGTTGCAACCTGACCCGTTCCCGGTGAGAAAGTACCGTAACTGTCATCGTTTAATTTGAAACTGACTAAAGTGTTTACGGGTTGACCTTTAGAGTCGGTAACGGTAGCAGTAATAATTGCAGGCTCTGCAACAGACACTTGAGTATTGTTAATTGATAACGCGACTGAAATAGTCACAGGAGCAGTGCCACCATCACCACTACCATCTTCTGTAATGCCGCCGCCACCGCCGCCACAAGCGAAGAGTAAAAACGAACAAATTAACGTTATATAGACTTTAATTGCTGACTTCATTGTCAGGCTCCCTGTTACATTAAAATAATACTTATGATTTATAATAGTTACCTATTGAACAATAATACACAAATATCTGATAACTATGCCACAACATGGTCAGTTTAATCGGTACATTTTAGTATAAACTTTAACTTTTATACCATTTCATAACTAAAGTTTTCCTGCTACGCTTTAGTCTATCAGCCAAACAATACTTAAAAAAATAATTGGAAGGAAAGATTGTGAGCAATAAAAGACAGCTCGGACTTACAAGTAAAATTTTAATCGGTATGGGTACAGGTATAATATTAGGCCTGCTTTTAAGAAATATCTTTCCAGACAGCGTATTTATTAAAGACTACATTACTGAAGGTTTATTGCACGTTTTAGGTGCAATTTTTATCTCCAGCTTAAAAATGCTTGTTGTCCCACTCGTTTTTGTATCATTAGTGTGCGGTACTTGTTCTTTAAGTGATCCTTCCAAATTAGGCCGACTAGGCGGTAAAACCATATCTTTCTATCTATTTACCACTGCTATTGCGCTTACCATTTCTATCGTGGCCGCAATTTTGGTTCACCCTGGCAATGCCAGTTTAGTTAGTTCGACTATGGAGTATACGGTAAAAGAAGCCCCAAGCTTGTCAGAGGTGATTATCAATATAGTGCCAGATAATCCTATTCAAGCTATGACTCAAGGCAACATGCTGCAAATCATTTTATTTGCGGTCATATTTGGTTTTGCGATATCTCATATTGGTGAACGTGGCGAACGTGTTGCCCGTTTCTTTAATGACATCAACGAAGTGATCATGCGCGTTGTTACCCTAGTGATGCAGTTAGCACCCTATGGTGTTTTCGCCTTAATGGCAAAATTAAGCTTAACACTCGGAATGGAGACATTTGGCAGTGTGGTCAAATACTTCTTACTTGTGGTTGTGGTACTGCTCATTCAAGGATTAGTTGTATATCCTATTCTGTTAAAAGTATTTTCTGGCTTAAACCCACTGATGTTTTTACGTAAAATGAGAGATGTGCAATTGTTTGCTTTTAGTACAGCAAGCTCAAACGCTACTTTACCTGTCACCATTGAAGCCTCCGAACATCGTATGGGGGTAGATAACAAAATTGCTTCATTTACACTTCCGTTAGGCGCCACCATTAATATGGATGGTACTGCAATAATGCAAGGTGTGGCGACGGTATTTATCGCCCAGGTATTTGGCATTGAATTAAGCTTAACTGATTACGCTATGGTCGTTGTAACTGCTACCTTAGCGTCAATTGGTACCGCTGGGGTTCCTGGTGTTGGACTTATTATGCTTGCAATGGTGTTGAATCAAGTAGGCTTACCGGTAGAAGGCATTGCATTAATCATTGGTGTAGATCGCTTACTCGATATGATAAGAACCGCTGTAAACGTCACCGGTGATACGGTTGCCACTGTGATAATTGCTAAGTCTGAAGATGCATTCAATGAAGATATCTTTAATGACTCTCAAGCGGGTAAAGCGGCTACAAGTTTTGAACAGCAAGTGTTGAACACTAAGGCTGCATCAAAAAATTAACTATCATTGAATTATTTGTTCAATTATTAAAGGCGCATTGATTGCGCCTTTTTTATTTTTCCTTTATAAATAATAAAACAAAGTATTATAAATCAGGAATTTGAATGGACTTCACCCTACTTGCTAGCTTGGCCGTTATTCATACTATTGCGTTGATCAGTCCAGGTCCTGATTTTGCCATTATTGTTAAAATGGCTAGTCAACAAAGCCGAAACACTGCCGTCGCTTGTGCTCTTGGCATCGCCATCGCCATTTTAATTCATACATTATTATCCTTGTTGGGGATAAGTTTAATGATCCGTCAATCACCTCTTGCCTATACCATAGTGCAATGTGTTGGAGTAAGTTATTTAGCCTGGATGGGATTTCAAGCGCTAAAATCCGCGTTAAGCCGCTTTAAATCAATAGCCGCTTCAACCGAAAAAACGATGCAAACATTAACAACAGACAAACCAAACACGGCCAGTTTCGGATCGCTAAAAGGCTTTAAAATTGGCTTACTGACTAATTTATTCAATCCTAAAGCGTTGATTTTTTTTATCACTTTATTTACTGTTTTGATAACCCCTGATGTAAATTTAATAACAAAAATTGCGGCGACCACGCTATTATTCTTCTTGTCACTTATCTGGTTCAGCTTATTAGCACTCGTGTTATCCAAACCGTTAATTCAAAGTAAATTATTAAACGTGAGCCACATTATTGATCTGCTAGTCGGTATTATTTTTATCGGTGTTTCAGTTACTATTGCTGTGAATTTAATTAACGATTTTTAAAGTATTAATCAAACAACAAGCAGTCTCAAAGTACTTACACTTAAGCATTTAGCATCAGGAGCTGAACATGCGAATTTTAGTGATAGAAGACGATCCCATTTTATCTCATCACTTAAAAGTGCAGTTGAGCGAACTGGGTAATCAAGTTCAAATAGCTGCGACGGCTCAAGAAGGCTTTTATCAAGCCAGTAATTACCCAATTGATATTGCTATTGTCGACTTAGGTCTACCCGATCAAGACGGTATTAGTTTAATAAAGTCCATTCGGGACGCTAATGTTACTGCCCCGATCCTCATTCTTACTGCCAGAGTAAACTGGCAAGATAAAGTCGAAGGTCTCAATGCCGGTGCTGATGATTATTTAGTTAAACCGTTTCAAAAAGAAGAGTTAATTGCTCGTCTTGATGCATTGGTGCGTCGCAGTGCAGGATTTGTAAAATCAATTATCACCTGTGGCACGCTGTCAGTGGATTTAGCCAGTAAGCAAGTGTCCCTTAATGACAGCCATTTAGACATAACTGCATTTGAATACCACATATTGGAGTACCTAATGCGCCACAACCATGAGGTGGTGGCTAAACAACGCTTATTAGATGTGGTTTATGCCGATAAAGAAGGTGACCCTAACACAATTGAAGTAATGGTAAGCCGTTTGAGAAAAAAATTAGCCCACGGCGGTATCGAAGACGCCATCATGACAATACGCGGCCAAGGATATAAATTCAATTTACCATGCAACTAATCATGAAACCGCAGAAACGTTTACTCACCAGGATGTTTATTACCTCCTTAAGCATTATCGCCTTAGTGGGGTTTGGATTTGCCTGGCTGGTAACATTATTGAATGCCCAAAATCGTTATACTCAGATCACGGCTGATTATATTGCCGAGCTGCCAATCATTGCCGCAGAGTTTCGCGAGAATAACTTAGTCCCTATTACCGAAGCACAAGATAACGATAATATTGAAACCAGCTACATAATGGCTACCTGTGACGAGCAATATACAAGCTTATGGCGCTCTGAACTGGCTAAAGACTTATCGCTGACTAACATTTGTGAAAAATATAACCTCATCAAAAACGACTCTCAAGCTTACTTTCTGGAATTTGAAGGCTTGCACACTTACTTAGTCTTTAAACTCAGCACTTTAATTGAGGGTAAGCCGTTCCATCTATTAATACTGCAAGATGCTGAAGCCATAAAAAAAGAACTTAAAAAGTTTAATCGTCTTACTTATTTCAGGCTTGCTATTGTATTAGGTGCAGCATTTTTCTTACTCGTTAGTGCCGCTTACTGGGGGATGCTGCCACTGAAGCAATTAAAGCAGGAGTTGCTCAAACTTAAGCAGGGTAAACAGCAAAATCTGTCAAATGATTATCCTGTCGAGTTACAGGAAATTACCCAATCATTAAATCAACTGTTGGATCAAAATCAGCAACGTCAAACTCGTTATCAAAATGCGATGAATGACTTAGCTCACAGTTTAAAAACGCGACTGGCCGCTAGTATTGCACTAATTGATGATACCTCTCTAAATGCAAAGGATAAAGAGAGCCAAATACTAACCCAAATAGAAGACATGGACCATTTAGTTAAGTACCAGTTAAAACGCGCTATGATGGGCAGACAAGGCTT
Source organism: Shewanella sp. OMA3-2 (assembly GCF_021513195.1). Classification (NCBI taxonomy): domain Bacteria; kingdom Pseudomonadati; phylum Pseudomonadota; class Gammaproteobacteria; order Alteromonadales; family Shewanellaceae; genus Shewanella; species Shewanella sp. OMA3-2. Next base: position 2,950,766 of record NZ_CP090974.1, read on the forward strand.
ATTAAAAGAACACACTGAGATAAAACCTATACTAGAGCAACTGGTATTAATGTTGTCAAAATTATATCAAAGAAAAAATATTAACTTCATTATTCACTGCCCTGATGAGTTAGCTTTTCCGGTCAGTAAAGGAGATTTAATGGAATTGTGCGGTAATTTGATTGAAAATGCCGCTAAATTTTGTATCAGTACGATTGAAGTCACCGTTCAGCAGTATAACGGCTTGCTAAGGTTACAAGTAGATGACGATGGCCCTGGCGTTGAAGAAGCCTACAAACAAAAAATATTTCAACGGGGAGTGCGAGCGGATACTCAACATAATGGTCAAGGTATTGGCTTAGCTGTTTGTTTTGAGCTTGTTAGCAGTTACGCTGGCACCTTTCAAATACAAACCAGCCATTTAGAGGGGGCTTCTTTTATTATAGAACTCCCCAATACCAGCCAATAAAAAAGCATATCGCATCCCTTTTATGACATAGACCCATCTAGGGTTAAAATCATTTATGGTTTAAGTTAATTGCTGAGTTTATCACTCAGGTCAATTTATAATTTTGGCGAACTTATTTATTGGTAGCGCTGGGCTTAATCGCAGCGTACAAGTGTTCAGCACGATTAAACATAATCCATGAGGTGGCGATAAATTTATCACTGCTTAAGGGAATATTACCCCGATGACTATGGGTAAAGCCCGCAGGTGCTATAACCATTGTCCCTTTTCTGGGTTTTATTTTTTGCTGCTGATAATAAAACTCCGTTTCCCCGCCTTCTTCAACATCATTTAAGTAGAACATATAAAGCACGACTCTATGTAAGGCTTCATTGTGGCCTTCCTGAGGGAATTGTTCAGAATGCCAATGAGGATAACCACCTTTCCCTTGCTGATAATGCTGTATATTAATCGTGCCACTGCGAAATAAATAACGCACAATCGCGTTAACTTTATCGGCGCCTAACTTATCAAAGTTTTCAGGTTGCAGCGCTACAGGTTGGCCATTTTCATCATTAACCGATACTGACACAGCTCCCATCAATGCTAATGCATACTTTTTAAAGTAATCAACGCTATTGGCCAGTGTTAACTGCAATAATTCATTGCGTAACTCGGCTAAGTCAGCATGTTGATCTAACATAAGATCACGACTAAACTTCTTACTGAGATCAACGCCATTACCAGTAACGCCTTGGATCACACTTGGATGATGTGTTATCGCATCAATCAACTTGTCACATAATTCATCACTAATCGCATTAGGGTATACTTCAATAAAGTCCATAATTCACTGCTTAATTTTTAAAGTTAATGTTAATATGCTGCATGTAACTTATCTATTTGTAAAGTCTGACTGAATTTTATTCACCCTTGACGCTTAACGATATCTATCTATGAATTTTACCTGAGCCTAATCACCCACTTTTATGAAAAAAAACGTCAAAATTGCTGTATCAGGACTAAAAGTTGGTGTTTACGTTAACTTGCCTATCTCATGGAAAGATCATCCATTTTTATTCAGTAAATTCAAAATTACCTCACAAACTCAAATTGAGTTAATTAAGTCATTAGGGGTAAAAGATGTTTTTTACGACCCAGAGCGAAGCGATATTCAGCCTGTTACCACAGAGATGCCAATAGAGCCAGAAACGCTTGATAAAGCATCACTTGATACCATAAAACAAGGTATGCTTGATTACAAATCTGAACGTATCGATAAGCAACAAAAGCTAAAACGCAATATCAAAAAAACTGAGGAACAATTTCAACGCTCAGTATCAATGATGCACACCATGGTGGCGAAAATAGCCAGCCGGCCACTCAATGCTGTCAGTGATGCCAAAGATCTGATCAGTAATCTAACCAAGCTATTACTTGACGAAGATAATCTTGCTTTACACTTGATGAAAAATGCCAACCCTAAGGATGTTATCCATCACCACTCATTAAATGTGTCCATGGTGTGTATGTTAATGGCGAAAGAGCTTGGCTGGAGCAAAGAAGAGATAGAGTTATTGGGTATTGGCTGCTTATTTCATGATATTGGTAAATTAAAAGTCCCCTCTAATATCTTGAATAAAGTGGTGCCATTATCAACACCAGAAGACAACTTAGTAAAACAGCACCCTTTAATGAGTATTAACTTTTTAAAGCTAGCTGACACCTTTCCAGAAGAAGCCAAACCTATGATAGCCAATCATCATGAGTATCTAGATGGCAGTGGCAGCCCGCAAGGATTAAAAGCGGGTCAGCTAGATAAATTCTCTCAACTTATCGCTGTAGTCAACACATACGATAATTTATGCAATGGCGGCCATTTTATCAAAGCCAAAACCCCCAGTGTTGCCTTAGGCTTATTATACAGAAATTATAAAAGTAAATTAAACACTGAATACGTGCAAAAATTAATTAAAATGCTTGGGGTTTATCCACCTGGTAGCATTGTAGAATTGTCTAATGGTCATTTTGGGTTAGTGATGTCGGTGAATTTAAATAATATTTTATATCCGTCAATCGTTGCATACGATCCTATTGTTCCTTTAGTACAATCTCCAATAATTGAGTTAGAAAAAGAAGGCATGAGTATTATAAGAAGTCTTCCTGCAGCGGCTTTACCCGATAAAATTTATAAGTATTTAAATCCAAGAGAATCCATTAGCTATGGGTTTGGTAAAGGTTAATGTGGACATCATTAACCTACAAAAATAGGCAATATTAATCTGCCCATTTTTTCAGACTTGCATATATGCTACAGCCAGCCTTTTTGTTTAAAAAAGAAGTAAGTGCCCGCGGCACTGGCAAACATTAACCCAACCGCCATTGGATAACCTAAGCGCCAATCTAATTCAGGCATAAAAGCAAAGTTCATCCCATAACTACTGGCAATCAAGGTGGGGGGTAAAAATACCACTGCCGATACCGAGAAAATTTTAATAATCTTATTTTGTTGCAAACCACTAAAACCCATTGCGGCATCAAGCAAAAATTTTAATTTATCAAAAATAAATTGGCTATGTGGCATCAAAGATTCAATATCAGATAACATTTCTCGAATATCTTTCAAGTTATCATCGGCCAAATGTTGTCGATAATAACGCTGTAAATAACGCAGTGAACGCTGGGTATCAAGTAAACTTAAGCGAATTTTACCATTAGAATCTTCTTGTAAAGTAATCTGTTTAAATACGGCATCTAATTCTTCGTCATTAAAAACCTGCTCACTCAAATTATCCAGCACGCTATACACATCTTCAATCAAATCGGATAGATAATCTACTTTAAGGGTGAATAACTCTAATAACAAACCTTCTGGGGTATCAGTATCTAGCCGACCTAAACGCATATAATTTCGAAGCAAACGAATTAAGCCGATATCTTCTTCACGTATGGTTAATAGAAAATTTTGACGTAAATTAAACGAAACGTTTACGGCTCTCACATCTGAGCCAACACGTTGTGGAAATAACGAGTTAATGTGCAAACCATCTTGGTTTTGGAAAAATCGAGCTGACGCTTCAATTTCGTTGATATCTTCCTCGTCAGACACTTCCTCTGCAGAAAAGTGACGCAGCCAATGACGTTGCTCCTCATTAGGTTTATATAAATCCAGCCAGAGAATATTATCAGGTAAAGAGTCTTCAACAGAAAGTTCAGTCATCGTAAGCTGATGATTTTTGTAGGCGTAAGCGGTGATCATAGAAGTCCCCCATTTGCATATGGTTCACACTATTGTGTAACACAGCAGGATGTTGGTAAAAACTGGTGCTAGTTTACTAATTTCCAATCCAATGAAAAGTAAAAAACACAATTAATACCCATTTATAGTGCAATATAGTCTCAACCTGGCATTTTGACCCTTTAACAGCTTCAAAAAAGTGCCTTTGGTAGGCACTTAATTTTAAAATGCTGCTTTTATACTCACTATTTTTAAAAAAGTCAGCTTTGAATAACACACTGACTATTCACCCTTTAATCGACGATCTAATTGATCTTTTAAATTCGCGGGAACACCTTTTATTAAAATGGTATCTGAAATAGGGTCGTAAATAACTCTCTCGCCTAAATGGCCACCGTCAAAACTGAGGGTTACACCACCACCAGTACCAGAGAACTTTTTCAAACTACGAAGACTGGCTTTATCTGCAGGAAATTCGTCATCTAATTCATAATTTCCACCGCAGGCAAAATCATAAAATGATTCCATACCCTGATCGGCCAATTCATCACCCAAATCTTTCACTTCAATATCAGCACCAACATCGGCACGTTCAGCGCAATACTCAAACACTTTGTCGCGGCATTGCTGACGTTCATCCTTGGTTAACTCACTACCAGCAACAAAGTCTTCAACCGCATTTATCAATGTTTTGTTCTGTGCTTTAGTATTTACGCCCTCAACACAACCCATAAAATCTAAAAAGAAATCAGCTACTTTTCGGCCCGCTCTGCCCCGAATAAATGAGATATATTTTTTTGACGCTTTATCGGCCTGCAATTCGGTTAGGTCAATTCGCGCAGCTAATTGAATATTATTTAAATCTAAATGATTATTCTGTGACAATTCCATATCATCTAGCACTGTCATGGATGATTTAGCACTCAGCAGCGCAACAAAAAGATAATCACTCGCCATGGCTGAATAACATGACATCAATAAAAAACCGCCTTGGGAGAAGTCATACTTAGTTAATTCTTGCTGCAGTAACTTACTGGCGGTCACTGTAAAATCAACAAAGCCCGACTGACCTTCACGGTAAGATTGAAGCGCGTTAGCAAAGGCATCATTAGCATCACCGTCTTCATTTGGCACACCAAAATAGCCAAAGCCTTTGCCCGCTTTACTTGAGTAAGTCTGGTGCAACTCTTCAAGCATAGCCTCAACCGCTTTACTATTTAATAAAGGTTGCGGACGTAAACGGCAGGCCATTTGCCCCTGACTGTCGAGTGATATTTCGTGAATAATGGCTTGTTCAATATTAATCGTCATAAATCCGATAACCTTTGGTAAGTCAAATACTGCTAAGGAGACTGACCATGATATAACTATTTTAATCATGAAGGTATAGAAAACATGAGGCGAGCTTGATTGAAATCCGTTATCATATAACACAATTGAGAACTCATTCAGACAAGAAAAACATGGCCATTAAATCAAAATACAGCAACACTCAAGTAGAAGCCTTAATCAGTGAGATGCTAGCACTATTGAATAAACATCAAGCCCCTACCGATTTAAGCTTAATGGTATTAGGCAATTGCGTCTCTCACTTATTAGAAAAGAAAGTGCCTTCTGAATCACGTCAAATGGTTGCAGAGCAGTTTGCTAAGGCATTAACTCAGTCGATTAAATAACACATTGAAAGTAAGTTAACTAATTCAGGTTAGCTGTCGATAATCTATGTAATAAGGGATCCATTAAGGCATGATTGAGCGTAGAAAGCAGATGACACGAGATAAAGTCTCGCGCCTGATAAATTGGGGGCATTGGTTTGCCTTTTTCAATGGCTTGCTCGCCATGATTATTGGTTCCCGTTATATTGGCAGTGTAGGCCAACCAGACTCTATTATAAGTTGGGGCTATCTCGCGTTAAGTACCATAGGGCATTTCACATTTTTAGCCTTTATTGTATATGTGATTTTTATCTTCCCAGTCAGTCTACTCTTGCCCTACTCCAAAATTCTACGAGGGTATGCCGCCTTTGTTGGGTCAATGGCTTTGTATATTTTGCTCTACGACACCATTATTTATGATGATTACGGCATCCATCTTAGCCCATTTGCGTTTGACTTAGCTTGGCAAGATTTAAATGCGCTATTGCATAGCACCTCTTATATCATCACGCCAATCGTAATCCTTGTTATCGAACTGACTGCTGCCAATTTCATTTGGAAACGCATCGATAAAATTCAAAAGAAACAGTGGGGCAATAAAGTAGTGCTGTTTGTTGGTACCTGTTTTATTAGTAGCCACTTAATTCATATTTGGGCTGATGCCGCCAATGTCACTGATATTACTCGTTTTGATGATGCGTACCTGGTTTCATATCCAGCGACGGCTAGAACCTTTATGGAATCACACGGGGTTGATGGCAACACAGTGACCAGTGATGAACCTTCCCAAAAAACGTCAAATTTACATTACCCTATTGAGCCATTGCAGTGTCAGACAGAGACTCAAACCAATGTGCTGGTTATTGCTATTGATAGCTTACAAGCCGCAATGGTAGATGACGTCACCATGCCTTTTTTAAGCCAGTACACCCGCGAGTCACTTAACTTTACCCAGCATTATACCGGTGGCACTCAATTTAAAAGCAGTATGTTTACCTTAATGTATGGTTTACAAGGCAATTATAGCGATAAGAAAGACTTTACCATTATCCCCCCCATCATCAATCAAGAGCTTACTCGTCAGGGTTATCAGCTAGGACTATTTACGGCACGCTCACTGACTGAACTCGCTTCAACCGGCGCTATGTTTAAGGGGTTTCAACCCCATATTAGTGTCAGTGATGATGGCAGCGCTACCACAGATATTCAAAGTATTACCGCATTGAATCAGTGGCAACATAATCAAACCGCTCCCTGGTTTGCGGTGCTAAACCTCACTGCCCCGCAAGATTACGATACACCGGTAGGCTTTTTGGGGATTGAAACCATTAAAGCACCCACATCGTTAAAACCGGCACAAAAGGTGCTATTTAACCAATACCGTCAATCTTTAAAGTTTATTGATAACCAGCTTAGTCAGTTGTTACCTGAAATTGATGACAATACCATAGTGTTTATTACTGGCACCCATGGCCAGGTTTTCACCAGCAGTATTGAAGATGCAAGGCGCGATTTATCACCTGACAATGTTAAAGTGCCATTAGTCATCCACTGGCCTAACATTAGTCCAAGTGAAACCCATTACCGCACCAGCCATTACGGAATTGCGCCAACGATTTTAAGTAAAATATTAGGCTGTACAACAGCTAGCGAGAAATACAGTTCAGGCAGAAGTTTATTAGAACCTAATCAAGAGTCTTGGATATATATCGGCAATAGTCGTGAATTTGCGATTTATCAGAAAGATGAGATTACAGTTCTGGGTCGATATGGAAAATACCGCATATACGATGCAAACTTTGAACAACGACTCAACAAAAAAATGAGTGCACCTGAATTGATTCAAGTCATGCGTGAAGGTCGCCGACTATATCAAAACTAGCTAATGGCATTTAACCCGCAGTCGTCCTTCTAATAGCGTCAAATGAGTTAACTTGAATAGAATATAATCAGTCAATAAATGCTGATTAACTAAGTGCTTGCGCCAAGCTCGTTCAATTGATAAAGTGCTTGCTCACTAAGTTTACCCCACCTTTTGAAGCTTAGTAATGCAACAACATTCGGTATGTAGCGCAGCTCGGTAGCGCACTTCGCTGGGGGTGAAGGGGTCGGAGGTTCGAATCCTCTCATACCGACCAAATTAAAGAAGCCAGCTTAACCGCTGGCTTTTTGCTTTTGATTTTTTAATCATCATTCTAGCGCTCAAACCTCCATTTATATGAACAAGTAAACAGAACACATTGTTAAGCAAGCGTAAGATAATGACAAATTATCAAAAGGAGCCTGACTATGTGGTGGAGAGTGCTTATCATTACCTTAGCTTATTTATTAATTGGGGCTCACTTCCTAAGATTTAACAACATAGAATTGGCCGTTATCACCACAACATCACCTTTATTAATGTTTATAAAGCATGTTTTTATCACTCGATTATTGCAACTAGGATTAATTCTAAGCAGCATTTTTGTGTGGGGATTTAGTACCGCAGAATTTATTGATATGAGGATTAACTTAGAAGCCCCATGGATGAGGCTTGTATCTATAATGGCTGGAGTTATTGTATATACCTTATTTGCGGCCTATTTATGCAATGGATTAACAAAGCGAAACAAGGGCCTGCACTTATACTACTCGCTTTTCATTTTGTCAGAATGTGAGGGTAATAAATACTCCTAGCTGAGAATAATAAGCTTGGCAGTAACTTTATTGTCGTCGCTTAAATATTTTATGCCGACGTAGGAACAGTAAACACACACAAATCATAATATAGATACTGGGCTCAATAATTTCAGATTTAACCGACCAATAGAAATGAATTGGCGCCAATAAAGCGACGAAATAAACCCAGTTATGCAATTGCTGCCAACGCTTGCCCATTTTTTTCTTAATCGCCATAAACGAAGTCACACTGAGTAAAAGCAAAATACTATAAGCTATCGCACCCACTAATATATAAGGCCGTTTGGCTACTTCTTCGAACAAAAAGCCCCAGGCGAACAATAGATCTAGGCTAATAAATGCCATGATATGTAAAGTGGCATAGGCAAAAACATATAAGCCAATTAAGCGCCGTGTTTGTAATAACAGCCCTTGTTTGAGGTACTTGGCCAAAGGCGACACGACTAATGCCGCCAACAAACTATTTAATCCGCCCATGCCAGTATAATGAATAATATATTGCACAGGGTCACCGCCAGCATTGTCACTTAACACCAAATACACTAGGTACATAATTGGCAAGATAAAGACGATATGCAAAGCGCCTTTTAACCACCACAAGCCACGTGGAGTAATGCGCATTAATAAAACTTCCTTAAGTCGAGATTTTTGTATAAATCTGCAACTGAGTCACCATAACCATTAAACATTTGCGTAGGAATGCGTTTAGCAGAAAACAAACCGCCCTCACCTATGCTTCGCTCCGATGCCTGTGACCATCTTGGATGATCCACTTGTGGGTTAACATTGGCATAAAAACCATACTCATTAGACGCAAGTTGATTCCAACTGGTGGGTGGTTGCTTGTCCATAACCCGAATTTTGACAATCGATTTAATACTTTTAAAGCCGTATTTCCACGGTACAACTAAACGAACAGGCGCACCATTTTGCGGTGGCAGCGTTTTGCCGTATAAACCGACCGCCAGAAATGCCAACGGATTCATTGCTTCAGCCAGAGTAAGCCCTTCAACATATGGGTAATGAATTCCCCCACCCATTAAGCGGCTTTTCTGCCCAGGCATTTGATCTGGGTCAAACAAGGTTTCAAATGCAACATGGGTTGCGGATGATTTCACCCTGGCTTCTTTTAATAAACTGGCCAGTGAAAAACCGATCCAGGGCACCACCATAGACCATGCTTCAACACAGCGTAATCGGTAGGTGCGCTCTTCTAATGCAAAGCGTTTAGTTAAATCATCTAAATCTAAGGTTATTGGCTTGTCTACTAACCCTTCAATTTGCAGTGACCAGGGGTTAACCTTAAATTGTTGTGCGTTTTCAAAAGGGTCTTGTTTACTGGTGCCAAACTCATAAAAATTATTATGGCGGGTAATTTTATTTTCTGGGGTTAAGGTGTCTGGTATAACAAATGCTTTAGGTTGGGCAAATTGCAATGGTGAGGTGGTAAATGAAGGCGTTGATTTATTGCTGCCAAAATCAAATAAACCAGCTTGCACATAACCTGGAATACTGGCACCCAAAGCGCCAAACCCTAGGGCTTTAACAATATTGCGACGGTCTTTAAAAACCGACTCAGGGGTCACTTGGTTATCGGGTAAATCCCATGTTGATTGGCGTTTAATTCCCTTGGTAAAGCGTGCTTTATTGACCATGTTATTCCCTCAATACTGTATAACAACTTATTCATAAGACAGGTTAATACGTTAAAAAATTTCATTTCGATTCAAAAATAAACGAATCAATGAAAAAACATTAAATTGTTCACCATAATACTTGCAGGCCAAACTTTAGCATGCGAACCTTATCGAGTTTTTATTTCAAAGGGTTATGTTATGCCATTCGTTGTTGATTTCACGCCACCACAGATTGCCGCCATGGTTGCAATTGGTGTGCTAAGTTTTTTAATAGGTGCATTACTTAACCAAAGATTGACCCGCCAACGTTGGGAGCAATTGAAACAAAAGTATCAAGCTGAGGCGGATCTAGCCCTGACCGAGCTACAACGTCAAGTTGTTCAAATTCAAGATGTCCTCGATGATAAAATTGATAGCTTAAATCACCTACAGTCAAAGCTTGAATCTTATATTAGTCAGCTTGCTAGAGCGCAGGCGCAAGTTGAGCGCATTCCTCACTTAGAACAGCAGCTAGAAGATAGCCAGCGAAAAATATTAGAATCGCAGCTTAATCTATCAAAATCGAATGCCATGCAACAAACCATCATCGCTAAAAGAGAAGCAGAAAACAAAGCATTAGAAGATAAAATTAATTTACTGGAAGTGGCTGAAGAAAGATTAAAAGTACAATTTGAAAACTTGGCTAATCGTATTTTTGAGCAAAAAAGTGAGAGTTTTAAACAACAAAACGTCACGCAAATTGACGGTGTACTCGGCCCGCTTAAACAGCAGTTAGATGGATTTAGACAACAAATTCAACAGTCATATAACCATGAACAGTCTGAGCGAAGCGCCTTAAAACATCAGTTAAACCATTTACGTGAGCTCAATTTAAAAATGAGCCAAGATGCAATAAATCTGACCAAAGCGCTTAAAGGTGACAATAAGCAACAAGGCAATTGGGGTGAAGTGATACTGGAACGAGTATTACAAGAAAGTGGCCTGCGTGAAGGACATGAATATGACACCCAACAAGATTTAAAAAATGATGAGGGCAAACGATTTAAACCTGATGTGATTGTTCATTTACCCGATAACAAAGATGTGGTGATTGATGCAAAAATGTCACTGGTTGCATATGAACGCTACTTTAACAATGATGATGAAGATGTTCGGCTGCAAGCTTTAAAAGATCATGCCCTGTCTATTCGAATGCACATCAAGGGGCTAAGTCAAAAGGATTACCATAAATTACATGGACTAAAAAGCTTAGATTATGTGCTAATGTTTATCCCTGTTGAACCGGCATTTTTACTGGCGATAGAGTACGATCCCAGCCTAATTAATTTCGCCTTAGAGCAAAACATTATGTTAGTTAGCCCAACTAACTTGTTGGTGGCTTTGCGAACCATTAATAATATATGGCGCTATGAACATCAGAATCAACATGCACAAACCATTGCTAAACAAGCCGCTAAAATATATGACAAATTGTGCAGTTATATTGAGGATATGGATAAGCTAGGACGCGCGCTTGAAACAGCTGATAAAAGTTATCAGCAAGCAATGGCTAAATTATCATCAGGTAAAGGCAATTTAATCCGCCAGGCGCATACTTTACAACGCTTGGGTGTAGATACCAGTAAACAGCTTGATAAGCAGATACTTAACCGTGCACTCGATGAATCGTTAGACAAAACTGAAGGATAATATGGCAAAATTAATCATCAGTTAATTATTTGCTTTAATACTGTTAATGTTTTAACAGTTTCACGAAAAACTATTTTATATCACTTTATCGCAAACGATGTACTGAGGCGGAGATTCTCATTTAAATGCGTAATACATGGGTCAATACATGTTCATCTAAACTGCTAACAAGGTTACTTGTTGTCACGGCGCTGGCTATTTTATCTAGCAACCCAGCCAATGCTTACACGGTTAAGCAACAGCAATATCTTGATGCAAAACAAGCTTTAGACAGCGGCCAAACCAGTCGTTACCAGCAACTTAGGCAACAACTCGGTGATTATCCGTTAGCCGTCTATCTCGATTATCACAACAATATTGACAACATAGTACGCATGACCGGTAATAAGGCGCATGTCGAAATAGAAAAATTTAACACCACACCTTTGTATAATTCAGCCCGCTATCGTTATTTGATGAATGCCGGCAATACACAACGCTGGCAAGATTTTTTAGCTATCTCACCGACCACGCCTAATGACATGCGTTTACAGTGTTATTTCTTACGTGCGCAATTAGCTACAGGTGATAAAACAGCCGCCTATAAAGGCGCTGAGCGACTATGGCTCTATGGTCACTCTCGACCAACAGAATGTGATCCTTTGTTTAACCAGTGGACCAATGAGGGTTACCGCACCCAAGAACTCATATGGGGACGAATGCTGCTCAGTTTTGATGCAGGCCAATCAAGTTTATTAAGCTATTTAAGCCTAAAAGTCAGCAAACACCGTGACGATGCTGAACTGCTACTAAAAGTCTACAAAGACCCTAATATATTAAGAAATACTAAGCTATTTAGCAGTTCTAAACCTATTGTGAGTGATATTGTCGATGCTGGTTTAAGAAAACTTGCCAGAAAAGATCTGAAACAAGCCACCAAACTTTACGTTAAATATCAAAAAGCGGGGCGATTCAGTGACATCAAAGGCCGTCAATTAAATCATTATCTGGTCAGACGTGGATTGATACATCAAGAAGAAGCTTTAAAAGATCATATTGATGCTATGTTACCGCTATTAGAGTCTGATGACTTATACGAAATGCGCCTTCGTTGGGCTATTCGCCAGCAAGACTTTAATACCATAAACATCTACTTGGCGCTATTAAGCCAGCAAGGCAAAGATCACTCTCGTTGGCAATATTGGCAAGCCCGCATGAATGAGCAACAAGATACCCAAATAGCACAGGAAAGCTATTTACGACTGTCTCAGCAACGGGATTTTTACGGCTTTAATGCCGCCAAAATGATCAATAAACCTCTATCACTTAATGATGACAACTTAATCTCAAATAAAGCATTACGCGCCAAATTATTAGATGACTCAGGAATGGCTAGAGTCATCGAACTAAGAGCAATTGATAAATATTTGGATTCGCGCACAGAGTGGATATACCTCATGCGCCGCCATGATAAAGCCATGACAGCTGAATATGGGCTTTATGCCCTAGAGCAAGGCTGGTATGACTTAAGTGTAGAATCAAGTATTCAAGGACAACAATGGAACGCATTAAATCTGCGTTTCCCTAATGCTGCCAATGAAGAGTTTGTTACTGCCAGCAAAAAATACAAAGTCGATATTAATGAAATTAGGGCTATTTCACGCCGTGAAAGTGCATTTAATTACTATGCGACTTCAGGTGTGGGGGCCAGAGGCTTAATGCAACTAATGCCTGCAACAGCCAAACAAACTGCACAAAAGAACAAAATTCCCTTTAACGACGTAAAAGACTTATACAAGCCAAGCGTTAACGTCATGCTAGGCAGTGCCTACTATTCAGAGCTACTAAAGCAATTTAGTAATAATCGTGTATTGGCAACCGCGGCATATAATGCAGGCCCAGGCAGTGTAAGACGTTGGTTAAAAGTATCGAATGGGTCATTAGATGCAATGAGTTTTATTGAAACTATCCCTTACACTGAAACCCGTGAATATGTTCAAGCGGTATTAAGTTATCGAATGATTTACTTACAACAAGACAATCAGAAAGCCGATATGTTTACCAAACAAGAACTGAATTACGCTTATTAAGGCCTCAGTTTGAGTTGATAGCAAACCAGGGTTAAAACAATCGTTGAAAAGGTCAATTGAATAAACAGCTATTACAACTAATATAAAAACAAGAGAGGATTAACAGTGTCCCATAGCGCAATCAAACAGCTAATCAGTCAACTTGAATATGTTTTGCTTGGCAAGCCCTTGCAGATAAAGTTAGCGGTTGCGTGTATTTTGGCCAAGGGACACCTGTTAATTGAAGATTTACCTGGCATGGGTAAAACCAGTTTATCCCATGGTATTGCCACCAGCTTAGGCATGAGTTACCAACGAATACAATTTACCAGTGATATGTTGCCTGCTGATATTCTAGGGGTATCCATTTTTGATCAAAACCAGCAAAAGTTTGAGTTTCATAAGGGGCCGATATTTAATCAAATGTTGCTTGCCGATGAAATCAATCGCGCCAGTCCTAAAACCCAAAGTGCGCTACTAGAAGCCATGGCGGAGCAACAGATTACTCAAGATGCTCACACCTACTCTTTGCCTAATCCGTTTTTTGTTATCGCCACCCAAAACCCACAGGATCAATCAGGTACATTTCCGCTGCCAGAGTCGCAATTAGACCGTTTTATGATGCGTATATCGATTGGCTACCCCAGCGCAGAAGCTGAAATGACCATGCTAAAAAACCAACAACACGGCCATAAACGTCCCCCATTACAGCAATGTTTAACCTCTGCAGAATTAATTAAGCTACAAACGGAAGTTAATCAGGTTTCGGCATCCGATGCGGTACTTAAATATCTATTAGCACTTGTCGAATTGTCTCGTCAACAAAACCAGGCCAGCGGGTTATCACCTCGGGCAAGCTTAGCCCTACTGCAAGCAGCAAAAGCCTGGGCAGTCATAGAACAACGCAATTATTTGGTGCCCGAAGATATTCAAGCGGTATTCCATGCTGTTGCAGAGCACAGAATAAGCACCCATGGACAGTTTCAAGGTAAAGCCTTGTCTGATACGCTTCTCGCCAGCGTTAATCCCATTCTTTAATGATTTTTAGCCGTAAAAGTCGTCAAGTTAATCCTAACCCACCCGAGCGGCAAAGCTGGGTAATGCGGTTTATTCCCAACTCTGTACAAAAAAAATGGTCCCGCTGGATAAGCCGTAGATTACCGCCACAAGAAAGAGTCACCCTAAGCCACAAGGGTATTTTTATTCTGCCTAGTGCGTTTGGTTTGGCTTGGTTAGCACTGATTGTCTTGCTGTACTTATTTGGCACCAACTACCAAAACAACTTGGTGATTGGGCTTAGCTTATTACTGGCCAGCGTTTTTCATACCTGTATTATATACAGTTACAAAAATCTAGCCAGGTTAACCTTTAACGCCATCACTCCTGCCGATGCTTACGCCGGACAAACACACTCCTTTCCGATAATGTTGACCGGGCATAGCAAACAAAAATACCGTGATACGACTCATCAACAAATCTGCCTGCAATTTAGTGGTCAGCGCCATGTGCGTCTGCAACAAACCGAAGATCAATCTATTGCTACTGTGCAATATGCTCAACCCAAGCGAGGTTTATTAACGCCCGGGCGGATTAAAGTTTGGTCACATTTTCCATTAGGGCTATTTAAAGCCTGGTCCTATGTTGATCTCGACTTACATCAGGTTGTTTTTGCACAACCACTGGAATGCGATATCCGCTTAACCAGTCAAACAAGTGATGCTAATAATGATATCAACCATGGTAAAATTCGCCCTGGGGTCGATGATTACACAGGGCTGCGCGGCTATGTAACAGGTGAGTCTTTAAAACAAGTGGCATGGAAACAATGGGCCCAGGGCAAAGGCATGTTAACTAAAGAGTTTAATGAACCCGAGGGCTCACCAGTTTGGTTATCACTTGATGATACCCAAGGCCAAGATTTAGAACAAAAACTGGGTAAACTTTGCTGGCAAGTTAACTATCTTACTCAAAAAAACCAAGTGTTTGGCTTAATATTAAATAACAGCACCTTAGGTCAAAGTAGTGGTGAAAGTCATCGAATAGCCTGCCAAAAAGCCATCGCTATGTACCGCCCAAGTTTTAATATGAATGCTGAACCCGCATCAGGAGGCGATGATGCACGATAACTTTGACAGTATCATCAGCCGTAATACCCTGTTTTGGTTATTAATCACTAATGTCGCTGTGCTTACGCCTCAATTTGCACACGCAACCGCATGGACCACCGCAATCTGCGCGATTTGTTTTGTCTGGCGCATGGGCATTTATTACGGCAAAGTGGCTGCACCGCCTAAAATATTAGTTAATGGCTTAGCCATCGCGGCCGCGGTAACCTTAGGGTTAGTATCATCACAAATTGGGCTGTTAAATGCGCTAATTAACCTGCTGCTTTTGGGTTACGCGTTAAAGTACATTGAAATGCGTGAGCTTAGAGATGTTAAAACCGTAGTATTAGTCGGCTATTTTATTATTGCGCTGACCTTATTAGATCAACAGGCCATTATTAACACCTTACACTTAACCCTTATCGCCATTATCAATACCAGCGTGCTAGTCAGTGTTTATCAAGATAAAAGAAAACCTTTCGCAAACTTACATTTTAGTGTCAAAATTATTCTTCAAAGTATGCCTCTGGCGATAGTTTTATTTGTGGTATTTCCTCGTCTAGGCCCTCTGTGGTTAGTCCCCAGTATGAAAGCGGCCAAAACCGGCTTATCAGATGAAATGTCATTTGGTGATATCAGTAAACTGACCCGCTCTGATGAGTTGGCATTTCGAGTCGGCTTTGATAACGCTGACGGCAGCACAGTAGGCCCAAAAAATGCGGACCTTTATTGGCGCACATTAGTGATGGAAAGCTATGATGGGAAAACATGGCGACAAGACTCGAATATAAAAGAGCTACAAGGTCAATCACGTTACCAAAAATTTAACCGCCCCCTACCACAGGACGACAATCAAAAAACCAATCCACTAGAGTATGTGGTTATTAGCGAGCCAAGCCACCAGCGCTGGCTATACGGGCTTGACCAAGCCTTTAGTCAAGACAGCAATATTGTAGAATTATCCGACTACAGCCTTTACGCCATGCGGCCAGTCGCACAACGTCAAAGTTATCGAGTGGTGTCTTACCCTAATAGCCTAATGGATGAAAGCTTAAGCCCCAATATCCGTAGCATCAATCTTGCTTTACCTGAAAATGCCAATCCGCAAACCAGGCATTTAGCACAAAAGTTTAGTCAGCAATATCCGCAGCCTAAAGCGCGTATTAATGCCATGATGAATTACTTTGCCGAGCAAGCCTATTACTACACACTGAGCCCCCCCGTACTGGGTGATGAACAGATTGATGACTTTTTGTTTAAAAACCGCGCAGGGTTCTGTGCCCATTACGCTTCTGCTTTGGTGTATTTAGCCCGAGCCAGCGGTATCCCAGCCCATATGGTAACCGGCTATCAAGGCGGTGAATACAACCCTAAAGCTGGCTATTACAGTATTTATCAATATATGGCCCACGCCTGGACCGAAGTGTGGTTTGAAGGTGAAGGCTGGCAGCGTTTTGACCCCACGGCCATGATAGCGCCACAACGTATTTTAGATGGCTTTGATGCCACATTTGACAGCCAATCTAGCTACTTACTAGACAGTCCTTTTAGTAGCCTACGTCTGAAGCAATACCCATGGTTAAACGATATACGCAATCAAATTGCCAGCATGGACTATTACTGGAGCGTATGGGTGTTAGGCTTTGATGAGCAACGTAAACAGCAGGTGTTGAAAAAGTTACTTGGTGATATCAGCACCAGTAAAATCGCCATTGCCATGCTGATATGCCTGCTGATTATCTTATTATTTATTGCTTACTTTGCCGGGTTATTTGAGCTTAAGCCAAAACAAGATTTACTGATCCGCCGCTATAAAACCATAACCCAACTGTTAACCTTAAAAGGAATTAACAGCCCACAGCAGCAGCCACCTTTAGCTTATGTGCAACAATTAGCACTTGAGCTAAATGACATTCAGCCGCAACTACTGCAGCAATTTAATCTGTTTACCGCTTGTTTTGTTGCATTAAAATACCAGCCTCTTTCAGCGCCGCAACATAAGCAACACTTACGCCAATACACACGTCTATATTGGACATTAAGGTTCAAACTGCTAATGATTAAGCAATTGAAATAACATTATTATATTAGTCGTTGATGCAAGCGAGCTAACCCCATAGAATGGCATGAGATGTTCTATTGTGAGTGCCCTATGCTGTCATTAATTCAATCCAATCAAATGGAAGTCTTGTCTGAGCAATTAGCTAAAATGCTGGCAACACCTTTGCCTAATACTAGCCTGCTTACAACCGAGCAAGTGTTAGTACAAAGCCCAGGCATGTCGACATGGCTGCGTTTAGAAGTGGCTAAACATAACCAAATAGCGGCAGCACTCACCTTCCCTTTACCGTCTAGTTTTATTTGGCAACTTTGCCATCAATTATTACCCAATGTGCCAAAGGAAAACGCCTTTACCAAAGCGGCGATGACCTGGAAGCTAATGGATTTAATCCCAAGCTTACTTGATGATGCCGATTACCAACCTTTGCAGCACTATCTAACCAATGGTAATTTGGAAAGTGAGAATAACGCCTCATCCAACTCACAAGACGCTATTAAGCTGTATCAACTATCAAATCGCATTGCCGATATTTTTGACCAGTATTTGGTGTATCGCCCAGATTGGATCCAAGCATGGGAAAACAACCACCCACTGACCGAGCTAAACCCACGTTTTAACTTAGATGAAAACCAGTTATGGCAGCCTAAGCTTTGGCGCGCATTAGTGGATTACAACGATACCAAACTACAGGCTAGCCAATATCACCGAGCAAACTTACACCAGTCATTACTGAACGCATTAGCTGAGCCTACAACCAATATCAGTATGTTACCCAGCCGATTATTTGTGTTTGGTATTTCTTCAATGCCACCACAAACATTAGACGTTATTTATGCACTGGCCCAGCGTATTGAAGTGGTCATGCTGGCACTCAGTCCTTGTCAGCACTATTGGGGCGACATTATCGACCCTAAAGTCAGAGCCAGAATGGCGTTAAAATATACCCATAAAAAACAACTTGCCGAAGATTGGGAAGACAAACTTGAGGTAGGGAACCCAATACTGGCCAACAATGGCAAAATGGGCCGTGAGTTATTAGATTTGCTATTGAGCTTGCCGCCTGAAAACACCAATTTTAGCTACGACTGTTATGTCGAGCCCACCCCGAATAACCTATTGCACGGGGTTCAATATGATATTTTACAAATGGAAACCCTAGGACAAGCATTAGGGCCAGATGCTAATTTGTATCAGCAAATTGAAAAACGCCGTTTACTTAACAATAATGACACCTCTATTACCCTGCGCAGCTGTCATAGCCCACTGCGGGAAGTAGAAACATTACACGATCATATCGCAAGCTTATTAGATGCAGATCCCACTTTAGAGCCAAAAGACATTGTGGTAATGATGCCCGATGTTGCCGCCTACGCCCCTTATATTGATGCGGTATTTGGCACAGTAAACAGCCAGTATTACTCCAATTTTCAGCGCGGAGCTAACGCCTCTAATCCAAATAACACCGCAAAAATGCCAAGGCAACTTGCGGTGCCCTATGCTATTGCTGACCGTGGCGCCGCCCAGGAGTCACCACTCATTAATAGTTTTTTAACCCTACTTAATATCAACCAAAGCCGTTTTGGATTAACAGAGGTGCTGTCTATTTTAGAAGTGCCAGCAATTTTAAGACGCTTTGAATTAGATGAAGATGACTTTAATATTATTAAGCGTTGGCTAGATCATGCCAATGTGCGTTGGGGACGGGATGCAAACAGCCGCACTCAATTAGGCTTACCGGCCTTTGGGCAAAACTCTTGGTCATTTGGTATTAAGCGATTAATTTTGGGTTATGCACTTAATGATCAATCCGCTATGTATCAAGGAATATTACCCGTCAGTGGCGTTGAAGGCCAATCAGCACAAGCCTTGGGTAAATTACTTAACTTTTTAGAAGCGATTGACGATCACACCCAGGCTTTTTTCAAGCCCAGCTCAACAGCCGACAGACTGAGCCAAATAAACCAATTAATTGAAGACTTTTACCAAACCGTTGACGATGAGCAAAGCCAAATACTCACCATCAGAAATGCGCTTGCTTGCCTATCAGATGAACTTATCGAAGCGGGTCATCAAGCTCAGATTAATATTGAAGTACTCAAGCAATGGTTTAATCAAACCTTAAATGACTCACGCGTGGGTCAGCGCTACCTTGCCGGCAGTGTTAACTTTTGTACCTTAATGCCTATGCGCTCAATTCCATTTAAAATTGTGTGTTTGCTGGGCATGAACGACGGCGTTTACCCGCGAGTACAGCATCCTGTCGGATTTGATTTAATGGCGCACTTTGGCGCTCAAAAAGGCGACCGTTCACGCAGATTAGATGACAGATATCTATTTTTAGAGGCACTACTTTCAGCGCGTGAACAACTTTATGTTAGCTACATTGGCCACAGCGAACGTGACAATGCAGAACGTATTCCGTCAATGCTGATTTCAGAGTTAGTTGAGTTCTGCCAAATGAGTTATCTGCCGCAGCACTTATCAAGCAACACATTAACCGAAGATGATGTTGAGCGAATTGAACAAGCGGTAAGCCAGCAACTTATTCAAGCTCAGCCACTGCAACCCTTTGATCATAAATTATTTACCCAAGGTAGCCCTTTACAAAGTTATCATCAGCGTTGGTGTCCTCCGCCGTTAGATAAACAGTACGATCAACGTTTTTTCAACCCACAGCAACCGATTATTGCTGAAAAAAATGGTCAACTGAGCAGTAATCAAAGCCAACAGAATGGCAACCAAAGTGATGAACTAGAGCTGTCAGCATTAATTCGATTTTTCCGTAATCCGGCGCAATTTTTCTTCAACCGTAGTCTAAAAGTTGACTTAAACTTAAATTTGCAAGCCGATGATAATGACGAACCTTTTAGTTTAGATGGTTTAGGTCGCTATAAATTACAATCTAATCTTATCGACTCAGCTTTAAGTCAAACTAACAGTGACGTCGATATTGAGCTACTTAATCAACTCAAAGCCAGTGGTAGCTTACCTATGGCTCCATTTGATGATATTTTATTGTCGCAATATCAACGCGATATAGCACCTTTGATTAATCGAATACATTTTTTACAAGATGAGCAAACCAGCGAATCGATTGATATCGACCTAACTATGCAAGTCAACTCACCTGACAATCAGCACTTAAGTCACTTAAACCTGGTTGGACGCATCGATGATGTTAGCCCTAAAGGCTTAATTAATTATCGACCTGGCACCGCCCACGGCAGAGATTTAGTTCAGTGTTTTATCCGCCATTTATGCCTTAATGCACAAGGTATTATCAAATACAGTTACTTGTTAGACATGGGCCATTTTCATTGTTTTGCCCCGTGTACCGCCGAGCAAGCCAAGTTACAATTGAGTCAGTTTGTACAAACTTATATTAATGGCCAACGTCAGCCATTATGTTTTGCCCCCCGTACAGCCTGGCTTTATGCACAAACCGACGGCACGCACACTGAAAAATTGCATGCGGCACAAAAACAGTGGCGAGACGAGCAAACACAATTAGGGGAAGGATTTGAGCCACATCATCAACGTTTATTCACTTTTCCGGATGATTTTAGTCAGGCCACATTTGGCCAGTTAGTGGATACTTTATTGCAACCGATGGTGAGCTTATACCACAAGGGTAAACTCGGTGAGTTAGATGACTTTGTCAGTGGTGATGCGGCTGTGCAACAAGCTGCAATAATCGCTAAAACAGTTAATCTTTAGTTTTTAGCCGCTTTATCTATTGAGCCAACATAACAAACAGCAGACGCACAGTATCGGAGCAAGATATATCACTTATGAATAACGCCAAGTCAGCTAATATTACCGTGTCAGCACTGGATGCGCTCAACTTACCTTTTGCAGGGTCTAGCCTGATAGAAGCCAGCGCAGGCACAGGTAAAACCTATACTATTTCAGGGTTATATTTACGTTTGCTGTTAGGTCATGGCGGCCAAGCACCGTTACTGTGTGAACAAATTTTAGTGGTTACCTTTACCAATGCGGCTACAGAAGAGCTGCGAGATCGAATACGTAAACGGATCCAAATTGCGTATAAACGTTTTTTAGGCGTCACCACAGATGATCTCTTTGTTGAGCAGCTTTATCAGCAGATCCCAGAGGATGAACGCGCCATTGCGTTAAAACGCTTTGATCTGGCACTTAAGTCACTCGACGAAGGCGCTATTTTCACTATTCATGGTTTTTGCCAGCGTATTTTGGCCGATATGGCATTTGAATCGTCATTGTTATTTGAATCAGAATTCACCTTAGACGACAGTGAGTATTTACACCATGCGGTGCGCGATTTTTGGCGCGAAGCCTGTTATCCGCTGCCATTATTTTTAGCCCAACAGATCAGTAATACCTTTGGTGAGCCAGAAAAACTGGCTCAAAAGGTGCGCGCGTTACTCGGTGCTAGCCAAGCGATAGCCTCTGACACGCCGCCAGATTTTATTAAACTGTCTGAGTCATTAGTGCAAAGTCTACAGCGTTTTAAATTACGCTGGCCTACAGAGCACCCAGCTATGTTAGCGCTGTTAGTGGATTTACCCTTAAATGGTCAGCGCTTTGGTAAAAAAGCCGATGGTTACCCTAAATTGCTGCAATTATTCGATGACCTCACCCATTGGGTTAGTTACGGCCAAGGTTTACCGCCGTTAAAGCCAATGGAGCAGTTAGCCTTATCAGAGCTGAGATTAAATAAAGGCGGTGAAATTCCATCAGCGCAGGATGCACCATTACTGGATCATATCGAGCGGTTATTGGGATTAATCAATGCCATTATTCCTGCCTTTTTAGTTCGTGCTCAAGCAGGCATTAAGCAACGGTTTATTCAACAGAAACATCAACGTAATTTGATGACACCCGATGACTTGTTAACTAGCCTTGCCAAAGCGCTTGAGCATAATCCTGATACCTTGCCCAATGCCATCGCAAAGCGCTTTCCAATTGCGCTGATTGATGAGTTTCAAGATACTGACCCATTACAATTTCAAATATTCAATACTGTATATCAAGCGCCAAAAAGTGATCCGCACAGCTCACAAGCGGGCGGCTCTGGCATTACCGAACAACAATCGACCACACCTAACAACGCCATAGGCATCTTAATGATTGGCGATCCAAAACAAGCCATTTATGCCTTTCGCGGTGCTGATATTTTTACCTATATTAATGCCCGTAATCAGACCGAAGCGCACTATAATTTAGATACCAATTACCGCTCGTCAGCACAATTAGTTAACGGTGTTAATCATTTTTTCAATCAGCACCAAGACCCATTTATCAGTGATGCTATTCTCTATGATCCGGTAAAAACCCCAGCATCTGCGCAAAAAAAGATATTGATTGAAGCAAGCGAAAAAACAGCGGCATTGCGGATCAAACTGCTTAAAGAACACGAGCAAACAGGATTAAACAAAACTACCGCACGTCAAATACTTGCCAACGACGCCGCAGCAGAAATAACCCGCTTATTAACAGAAGCACAGGCCGGCCAATGCGTGATAAACGGCGAAGCATTAATTGCCAAAAATATTGCGGTATTGGTCAGGGACAGAAACGAAGCTGCGGTGATTAAAGCCGCCTTAAGTGCCCGCAACATTGGCGCGGTATTTTTAAGTCGCGATAGTGTATTTGACACCAATGAAGCCAAAGAGACCGCCCTTATTCTGCGGGCATTAGCTAACCCCAAAGATGAGCGTGCCATTCGTGCAGCGTTAGCGACTGAGTTAATCGGCTACAACGCCAATAAAATTCATCAATTTAATCAAGACGAAGCACTGCGTCAAAAAGTGTTAGATTTATTTACTCACTGGCACCAGTTGTGGTTATCAAGCGGCATTATGCCTGCGTTACTGAGTCTGGCTAATGACACTCGCTTAGTGCATCGACTATTAGCTAAGCCTGTCATGACTACCTCTTCCGAGTCAGGAGCAGAACTAGAGTCAGACATTGACTCAAACTTAAGCTCAACCACAGCTGATGACGATGAGTTTATGAGTATCAGCGCAAGTGGCGAGCGCCGCTTAACTGATTTTCGTCACCTAGGTGAACTACTGCAACAAAAGGCCACGGAGCTTGACGGTAGCAGTGCATTAATTAACTGGTTTGAGCAACAACTGCTCGGCACTCAGGGCCAAGATGAACAACAACTGCGGTTAGAAAGCGAGCAAAATCTGGTGCAAATTGTCACCATTCACAAATCAAAGGGACTTGAGTACCCTATTTGTTTTGTGCCTTTTATCAGCCTAGCCAGAGGAGGTAATCGCCGCCCTGAGCCTATGCTATACCATAGCCAAGGTAAGTTAATTTGGGATATTTATGGTAGCGATGAAGGTTGGGAGCAATATAAGCGTGAAACCTTAGCCGAAGACTTACGCTTGTTATACGTGGCGCTAACCCGACCCATTTATGCCTGTTACCTGTATATCGCCAACCAATCAAGGCAATTAAAAGCCGGCATTAGCTCGCAACTGCATGAAACCGGTATAGGCTATTTATTAGGTATTACTGATAAAGATTGTGATGGCGAACAAATGGCGGCTAAAGTGGCACAATTAGCCACAATTGATGCTATTAGTGTTAGCCAAGTGGCTGACACTATCGACACTACAGTATTAGTCGACAATATCGATACCCAGCGAACCTATGCAGCCAAACAAACCACTCGAAAACTGGGGTTACCTTGGCGTGTGGGCAGTTACTCAGGGTTAGTCAAACATCTTGCCCATGAAAAAACCATTCCCCGGCGCCGATGATGAGGACTTTAGCGAAGAAGCGCTAATAGAAGTGGTGCTACCTGCGGCAAATATTTTAGACCGCTTCAGCTTTGAGCGCGGCGCTAATGCGGGTAGTTTCATGCATTTAGTATTAGAGCTATTTGATTTCACCCAAGCAGACACTGAATTGCAACCGGCATTAATCAAAGCGATGCAACAATATGGTTTTGATCAGCAAATTTGGTTGGCCCCGTTAACCTTGTGGTATCAACAAATTCTAGCCACCCCCTTAGTGAAATCCTTAGATAGAAACGTGCAGAATAGCTCGCATCAAGCTGATCTCGCCCCAATTTGTTTACAAGAGTTAACTCCCCAACAAACCTTGGTAGAAATGGAGTTTTACTTACCCATCACTGAGCTACATGCCAAAAAGCTTAATCACTTATTAGACCAATTTGGTTATGAGAACAACTTCAGCTTCGATACCTTAAAAGGGATGTTAAAAGGCTTTATCGATTTAACCTTCGAGCATCAAGGTCAGTTTTATATTGCAGATTATAAGTCAAATCACTTAGGCCACCAGCTGCAGGATTACAACCAAACTGCGATGGCTAAAGCCATCAATAGCCACAGATATAACTTGCAGTACATTCTGTATACTTTAGCCCTGCATCGCTATTTACGCCTGCGGATGCCAGATTATAACTACCATCAACATATTGGCGGCTGTTTTTATTTATTCCTCAGGGGCATGAGCCTGGATGCGCTTGGCTCTGGGGTCTTTTTTGATAAACCTGACGCAGCCCTTATTGATCAGTTAGATAAATTATTTTCAACCCCAGAACTTGATGCCCATACAAGTATTGATAATAACAACCATAGTGCAAACGAACGCGGCGCGGAGAAGCGATAATATGTTAACGACTTTACTGCCTATGGCACAATTGCTTAAACAGTGGCAACAAGCAAAATTGATCACCGCGCTGGATAGGCATTTTGCTCTTGAGCTAGCCAACATTGAAAACATGACTGTCTCAACCATTATGCCAATGAGCGATAGCAATGGAAGCGAAAATACCGATACAGTTGACCAAGAAAACAGTGATTTATTGTTATTAATCTGTACCCTACTCAGTCAGCAATTATCTAATCAGCACAGTTGTTTAGTGTTGCATAATATTGTGCTGGCCAATCCTATGGCTGAAGATATTGGTAGCCACCCTTTTGCCGTTGGGGCTCAAGCATCATGCCAAATCACTGTCGACCACAATCACTTAATTAAGCAGCTTAGCCAGCTAAATGCAGTGGGTAAACCTGGCGATAATACCCCGATGGTTATCGAATTCGACCGACTTTATTTAAATAAATACTATGTATTTGAAACTCAAGTGGCGCAAAAATTACGTCAACTTGCCAGTATTGATATACCGGCCGACAACCCATTACTGCCAAGCTACTTAGATAATTTATTTCCGCCACAAGTTAATCATCAATTCGACTGGCAAAAAATAGCCACTGCAACCGCGCTCACTAAAGCACTTGCGGTAATTACAGGCGGCCCAGGTACGGGTAAAACCACCACAGTCACCAAGTTACTGCTGTTATTACTGACTCAGCAGAATATGACCATTCGCTTAGTTGCCCCAACAGGTAAAGCGGCCGCTAGACTGAGTGAATCGATTAAAGCATCTAAAAATCGTTTAAGACAAAGCTTAGCTGATAACCATCAGCCTCAAGCGCTCTTAACCGCACTTCTAGTAGCATTAGAAGCGATACCTGAAGACGCCGCCACTTTGCACCGTTTACTCGGTGTCATACCGCACTCGCACCAATTTAGGCATAACAAAGACAATCCACTGCGGCTTGATTTACTGGTTATTGATGAAGCCTCCATGGTCGACTTACCCATGATGAACAAAATATTAACCGCACTGCCAGACAAGGCTCGACTCATTTTGTTAGGCGATCAAGACCAATTAGCCTCAGTTGAGGCCGGTGCCGTGCTAGCGGATATTTGCCAAGGGTTAAAACAAACTGCAACAACAGGCATAAACGCTAACATCAAAGCAGAGCAAACAAACCTGGCGCCATGGCGTATGCATTATAGCCAGCAACAAGCTGACAATATTAAACGGCTGACAGGCCAGGATGTGAGTCAGTTTGTTGATAGCCTCAAAGTCAATAACGCTCAATCACTTGAGACACATAGCACCGACTCGAATAGCACCGGCATACAGAGTAAAGGCAATCAGTTTGGCGACAGCTTATGTATGTTGATGCATAGCCACAGATTTAAAGGCGATGCCGGTATTGGTCAATTAGCTAACGCGGTCAATGACGCTAATGTCAGCCATATTAGACAGGTTTGGCAACACGGTTATGCTGAATTAAATTGGTTTGAGCATCAAACCCATTCCAATCAGAACAGTGCCAATAAAATCAGCGCCAATCTAGACAATGCAGGTAAACAGCAATTATTAGCCTTGTCAGTCAGTGCTTATCAGCCGTACTTAGATATGATTCATTTTAATCAGAATGTGTTTAATAATAATGTCGCCAACACACAGGTTTATGGCGCGGAACAAATTATTGAGCAATATAATCAGTACCGTATGTTATGTGCCATGCGCGCATCTGAATACGGGGTCGACGGAATGAATGTGGCGATTACCGACAGTTTGCGCCAGGCTCAACTTATTCAACCTAAGCAAGAGTTTTACCTTGGACGGCCAATCATAGTTCAAAACAATGATTATAATTTAGGCTTGTTTAATGGTGATATCGGCCTAATTTTGCAGGATCAGCAAAATCCAGCTCGGTTAATGGCACACTTTATTCAAGCTGATGGCAACTTATTGAAAGTATTGCCCGCAAGACTGCCTAAGCATGACACCTGTTATGCCATGACGGTACATAAATCCCAAGGCAGTGAGTTTGATCAAGTCAGTTTTGTGTTGCCGCCAAGGCCAAGTGTTGCACAGTGGCAACTGCTGACCAAAGAATTGCTTTATACCGCGATTACCGGGCAAAAAATCATTTCTATTGCTTAGGCAGTACCGCGGTGTTTGAACGTGCAGCAAAACAAGTCACCACTCGAGCATCAGGGTTAGCGCAGCGTTTATGGAACACATAAACGTATTCAGGCATCCGATACTGATGCAGATTAAATCAATTAGCCTATGCCTATTGAGTTTATGATAACTGAGTTGATGCAAATTACTTTACATAAACGTGCTAGACGATTCTGCTATTTATAACTGAAATATTGTTAACCTCTACTTGCCATGACCCAGTGTGGATCTTTATCATAAGCAGGTCATTTCAGGGCGCATTCATCTAGCCCTATTTTATTCATTTTTAGGAGCAAGCATGCCAAAAATTAATCTGCTACTGTTATGTGGCGGTGGCGGCGCGGAACACGATATTTCATTAATGTCGGTTAAGTTTTTTGAGTCATCACTGGCTAAGTCAGATAAATTCTCGGTACTACGTTTAGAGCTAGATAAGCACGGACATTACAAAAACCAACACGGTGATGTATGTGAGCTAACTAACCGCCGTGAAGTGCGTTTTGAAGATGAGACAATACCAACATGGCCGGTAGATTATGTTATTCCTTGTATTCATGGTTACCCTGCTGAAACCGGCGATATTCAATCCTATTTTAATTTAATTCAATTGCCCTACTTTGGTTGTGAATCGGAAGCATCGAGTAATTGTTTTAACAAAATCACCGCCAAAATGTGGTTTAGCGCTTTAGGTGTACCTAATACACCGTATATTTTCCTGCATCAATATGATGATGACGCGATAGCCCAAACGACTGCAGCGTTTGATAAATGGGGATCGTTATTTATTAAAGCAGCCTCTCAGGGATCATCTGTCGGGTGTTATAAAGTCGACGATAAAACCCAAATTGCCAGCATATTAAAAGAAGCGTTTAGCTATTCACCCTATGTGATTGTCGAGCAAACCATAGTTGCCAGAGAGCTTGAAGTAGCCGTCTATGAATACCAAGGTGAAATTGTGGCGACAAAGCCAGGTGAAATTGTCTGCGACAGTAATAATTTTTATAGCTTCGATGAAAAGTATGCCACTAACAGCAAAGCTAAAACCTTTATCGAAGCGATTAATGTCCCCGACGACATTAGTGAACAAATTCGCGCTTATGCTATCAAAGCATTTAAAGGAATGAAGCTACGTCATTTATCACGAATTGATTTCTTTTTAACCGCTGACAATCAAATTCTATTAAATGAAATCAACACCTTTCCAGGTTTAACGCCAATTTCAATGTTCCCTAAAATGTTACAAAACCATGGCCATGATTTTACCGCGTATTTAGTGGATGTGATCAACAGGCAAGTCGAATTGTAATCAATCATTACATTGTTTTACTTTAAAAATTCACCATAAAAATAAAAAGGCCAAAGCAAATTGCTTGGCCTTTTCGTGTATAGCTAACAACGATTAGAAGCCTTCTACACCCGCCATATCAGGTAATTGGTGTGCAATCCCTTTATGACAATCGATACAGGTTTTTTCACCACTTGCCAATGACGTGGAATGCATCTGCGACGCACGCTTTGATTGACGCGTAAAATCCATGTAATCAAAGTTATGACAGTTACGACATTCAAGTGAGTCATTTGCCTTCAAGCGTGTCCACTCATTTTCAGCTAAATGGCGACGTTTCGCTTCAAACTTTTCACGGGTGTTAATCGTACCAAACACCTTGCCCCAAACTTCTTTTGAAGCTTGCATTTTACGGGCAATTTTATCAGTCCAGTTATGGGGAACATGGCAATCAGGACACGTTGCACGTACACCACTTCGGTTAGTGAAGTGAATCGTGCTTTGTAATTCCTGATAAACGTTATTCTCCATTTCATGACAACCAATACAGAATTTTTCTGTATTGGTGACTTCTAAAGCGGTGTTAAAGCCCCCCCAGAAAATCACCCCAGCGACAAATCCACCTAAGGTCAAAAAACCAAGGCTGTAGTGAACACTCGGACGGTTAAGTACCTTCCAAAGCAGTTTTAGTTTTTCCAACAAATTAGCCAACATAATCGCTCCTAATGCTTAGCAGGTTTAGTGGCATTCATTAGATGTTCGAGGTCGACAAAGTCGTTTTCGACCAACAACTTGGCATCTAATTGAATCACATGGCACTGGGTACAGTTATAACGTCTTGGAGAAAGCTCTGCCAAGAAGTTATTGTCTCTGTCCATGTAATGAGTCACGCTAACCATAGGCGCTTGAGAGTGCCCAGTGCTAGTGCGAGCATGACACTGCATACACTTATTGACCTTCAAATCCAACTGGTAGCCATCAATTTTGTGAGGGATCAAAGGTGGTTGCATTGGATAATTACGCATTTGCTTCAAGTCGGTATTAAGCACTTTCTGCATTGCAGGTGGCGTTGGCTCAATATTGATTGGCGCCAAACGTAAAGTGTCAATTTGGTCTTCAGGCACACTGGTCGCCAGTACGCTAAATGATAAACCTAAAATCGCAACGATTGACGCAACTTTGATAATATTCATGTGTTTTCCCCTTATGCCTTCATAATCTTAATGGCACACTTTTTAAAGTCTGTTTGCTTAGATATTGGATCGGTAGCATCTAAGGTCACTTTATTAATCAGTTGACTTGCATCAAACCAAGGTACAAACACTAAGCCCACTGGCGGCTTGTTACGACCACGAGTTTCAACACGAGTCTTAATTTCACCTCGACGTGAGATGACTTTAATTTCATCACCACGGCGTAAGCCACGCTTTTTAGCATCTTCAGGATGCATAAAGCACACTGCATCAGGGAAAGCCTTATAAAGCTCTGGAACACGCTGAGTCATTGAGCCTGAATGCCAATGCTCAAGTACTCGACCGGTTGATAACCAAAGATCGTATTCCTCATCAGGTGATTCCGCTGCGGGCTCATAAGGTAGTGCGAAAATAACCGCTTTACCATCTGGCTTGCCATAGAATTCAAATCCCTTACCAGCTTTGACATACGGGTCTGAACCTTCACGGAAACGCCATTTAGTTTCTTTACCATCAACTACAGGCCAACGCAGACCGTGCTCTTTATGGTAGGTATCAAAGTCAGCTAAATCATGGCCATGACCACGACCGAAGGTGGCGTACTCTTCAAACAGCCCTTTTTGCACGTAGAAATTGAACGCTTGGTTTTCATCGTTAAGAAACTTAGGATCCGCATCAGTAACAGGGAATTTATTAACATTGCCATTTTGATACAAGACTTCATATAAAGTCTTACCTTTAAACTGAGGATTTGCAGCCAATACTGCCTCAGGCCAGACTTCGTCTGTGGTGAAGTATTTTGAAAACTCCATTAGCTGCCATAAATCTGACTTAGACTCTCCTGGTGCTTTGACCATTTGATGCCAGAACTGAGTACGACGTTCAGCATTACCATAAGCCCCTTCTTTCTCAACCCACATGGCTGTTGGTAAAATCATATCAGCGGCTTGGGTCGTGACTGTTGGATAGGCATCTGACACCACGATGAAGTTTTCTGGATTGCGGTAACCTGGTAAGACTTCTTCGTTAATATTAGGTCCGGCCTGCATGTTGTTATTAACTTGTACCCAATAACAGTTTAAGTCGCCATCTTTAAGGCGGCGGCTCTGCTCAACGGCATGGTAACCTGGCTTTTCAGGAATAATACCACTAGGGATTTTCCAAATATTTTCAGAAATTTTTCTGTGCTCAGGGTTAGTCACCACCATGTCCGCAGGCAAGCGGTGCGAGAAAGTCCCCACTTCACGTGCGGTACCACAGGCAGAAGGCTGACCTGTCAGAGAGAAAGGACTGTTACCTGGAGTTGAAATTTTACCCACAAGTAAGTGAATGTTATACATCAAGTTGTTACACCAAACACCACGAGTGTGTTGGTTAAAACCCATGGTCCAAAATGAAGTGACTTTTCTTTCAGGGTCAGCATAAAGCTCGGCAAGTTCAAGCAGTTTGTGCTCAGGAACACCTGAAAGCTTACTTACTGATTCAACATCATAATCAGCAACAAACTTTTTAAACTGTTCAAAATCGATTGGGGTTGAATCGTTGGCGGTATCGGCATTTTTAGACTTCATCTGGGTAGGATGAGTCGCACGTAGCCCATAACCTATGTCTGTGGTGCCTTTACGGAAATTGACATGCTTATTAACAAAATCCCAATTAACCTTGTCATTTTGAATAATGTAATTAGCAATAAAGTTCAGAATGGCTAAATCTGTTTGCGGGTTAAATACCATTGGCAAATCAGCTAGATCAAACGATCTGTGCTCAAAGGTCGATAATACCGCCACTTTTACATGAGGTGCACTTAAACGGCGATCAGTTACCCGCGTCCATAAAATCGGGTGCATTTCCGCCATGTTAGAGCCCCATAATACAAACGCGTCAGCCGCTTCCATATCATCGTAACAACCCATTGGCTCATCAATGCCAAAGGTACGCATAAAGCCAGCAACAGCCGAAGCCATACAGTGACGCGCATTAGGGTCGATGTTATTCGTACCAAAGCCAGCTTTCATTAGCTTAACAGCGGCATAACCTTCCCACACAGTCCATTGACCTGAACCAAACATGCCAACGGCTGTCGGTCCTTTTGCCTTAATGGTTGCTTTCCACTTTTGTGCCATTGTTTCAAAGGCTGTACTCCAGCTTACTGGAGTGAACTCACCGTGCTTGTCATACTTACCATCTGTCATACGTAACATAGGCGAAGTTAAGCGGTCACGGCCGTACATAATTTTGGATAGGAAATAACCTTTAACACAGCTTAAGCCGCGGTTAACTTCACTATTAGCATCGCCATGGGTGGCAACAACTTTACCATCACGAGTGGCCACCATCACAGAACAACCTGTACCACAGAAACGACAAGGCGCTTTATTCCATTCAAGCTTTGTTTGCTCTGAGCTGGTAATTAGGTTGCTTGCTGCTGCGGGCAATGCTAATCCAGCGACACTTGCTGCTGCCATTGCGGCATTAGCTTTCATAAAATCACGTCTGTTCATTTTCATATCTCACCCTCTTCAAGCTCTTCACTTTGGTGGTAAACCATGGTCGCTGATAACACGCCAGGTAATGCATTAATTGTCGAAATATCATCCATTAATGACCTTTGGCTTGTACCTTCAATCACCACAACAAGCTTGACGTCATTGTTTGCTGAAAGCTCTGCGTTTTTGATTGCCATAATTTTTTGTCTAACATCAGCCATTTTGTCTGGACGTACTTGGACAATTAAACTGGTTACGTGAAGTTCATTACTCATTAATCACACTCACATGTTTATTTTTAATTTTTATATTAACCAACACCTGGTGGGCCCGTTAAAATTTGGCTAAACCAGATGCTAAAGCCTAGTGCACTGACAAGCAGCACAGATAAAATAGGTGCAAGGAAGACAGTCAAGAAGATAAAAATTTTCAATTCGAGACTTTTTTCACTTTTAATGTCTTTACTCATGGAGCCTCCAAGAGTGGTTGGAATGGGGACTTAATCAATTAAGTCACTGTCATTATTTTGCTTTACGTGGATGTTAACGCTAAACCGTTTGCAATCTATATACTCACAAATTGGTAAACATGTGTTTATTTGATCTAGATCATTAAAATAGACAAACTATTACTCAACACCCCGTTTTTAAACATAAACATCGATAAACAAAGCTCACTTTAATAATGAAACCACGTATTTAAGCCTAGCGTAATTTAGCTTTTTTACTACCACCTGTGGGTGATATAAGTCAGATATGTAACCAAAGTGTGATCTGTATACGGAAACGACGATTAGATAATATGTAACTGATGTGTGTAATTTATCGATTAAATATTAACAGGGGGACAGGATTATTATTGGCATTCAATGACGATAGCTAAAATTGAAATATGAAAGTTAAAATGAGAAGGTTAAGAGCAGAAAAATACAGCGATAAATGGAATCAAACTCTCAACAATTATGCTATTGAGAGCTTGGTCTAAAGCAGAAATAGCACTTAACTATGTTTAAATCATAGCGTAACGTAACACCTTCAACGATTTTTGCTCATCTATATCAGCAAAAACATCAGGGTTGGCGATACGCTCAATATAATGCAATTGCGGTGCGGTATCATCGACTTGTTGCATTAAAAAATCACAACCTAATTCTGGTGCATTTAAACACAATAACACCTCACCATTTGGAGCAAGTAAGCTCGGTAAACGTTTCAATAAACGCTCATAATCCTTAGTCGCCACAAAACTGCCTTTTTGATTACTTGGCGGATCGGCAATAATTAAATCATAGGGGCCTAATTTAGTCAGTTTACCCCAGGATTTAAAAATATCATGGCCAAGATACCTTGCCCCGTGTGGTAAATCATTGAGAACATGATTCTGCTTACCTATACTTAATGCACCTTTGCTCATATCCATATTGACGACTTCGTCCGCGTCACCCAGCAAGGCGGCAACCGAAAAACCACAGGTATAAGCAAATAGATTCAATACTTTCTTGCCCTGAGCATGCTGCCTCACCCAGCGTCTACCATTAGCCATGTCCAAGAACAAGCCATGGTTTTGACCACGCATCAGATGAACATTAAACATGGCTCCCTGCTCTGTGACCACATGGTTATCTGGTACACTACCACAAACCAATTCAGTAACAGTTTGCCCGCCGCTACGATGTTGAAACACTAAGTTAAGCGGTTCAGCGCTGGCTTGTTGCTGATATTGATGGGTAATAGCGCTAAACAAGGCTTGCTGTTCTAACTCATCCAATGATTTAAAGCTGGTCAGCAATAGCACTGGAGGGTACCAATCAAGACACAAATGCTCTTCACCTTGAAACAAACCACCACGGCCATGAAACACACGCTGAACCTCATTATCAAAAGCAAATTGACTTAAGGCTGTTATTAATCCAGACATAAATATAATGTATTCTCTTATCGTTCTATTTTAAGTGGAAGTTATTGATGGCTATTAATACCTTAACATTTAAGGATTATTGGCTTATTAAGATCGCTCTAACACTGGCGCTTAACCAGTGCTAAAGCTGTAGATATGAGTTAACAGTATTAACTCTTCTGACTTACTTCATCATCTGTATCATCGAGCTTATTCACTGCAGCGATTGATTCAACCTGTACATTATCTATCTCGAGCTCTTCACTACCGGCTTGGGTCTCTGTGTCTAACTCAATCATTTTATCCTCGGCATCGTCGACATTATCAGCGAGTAAAATGGCTAACCACATACTTGATTGACTCGACTCCATACCAATTTTAACTACCATAGTCAGCGGTACTGATAA
Organism: Shewanella sp. OMA3-2; assembly: GCF_021513195.1. Taxonomy (NCBI): domain Bacteria; kingdom Pseudomonadati; phylum Pseudomonadota; class Gammaproteobacteria; order Alteromonadales; family Shewanellaceae; genus Shewanella; species Shewanella sp. OMA3-2. The sequence goes on from NZ_CP090974.1 coordinate 2,985,360, forward strand.
TAACATGCCAACAGAACCTAATAACCAGCCCCAGAAAATTAATGAAAGGAAAACCACTAAGGTTGACAGCCCTAACCCTTTACCCATAAATTTAGGCTCAACCATATTTCCCATTACCATATTGGTGCCAAGATAAAGTAATCCGGTTGCCCCAGCAGCGCCGGGACCAAACTGAATAAAAGCCAATAAAACAGCCGGTATAGCGGCAATAATTGAGCCGATATTAGGAATATAATTGAATAAAAAAGCGATGACAGCCCACAACAGCGCATAATCGACGCCAATAATCGATAACCCAATGCCAACAATAATACCGGTAGCCAGACTCACCAAGGTCTTGATCATCATGTACTGGTTAACTGAACTTAAAAATTTATCAATTTGCTGCAAACGCATGTCAGGAGAATCTAATGCCAGGTGGAACTTTTTAGGCATATCTTTCGCTTCAAATAGCATAAATACAATGGTCAAAATAATTAAAAACAAATTAGCCATTACATTACCCACGCCAGACAGCATATTGGTAGTCATACTTAACGCCATGCCGGGGTCAAAATACTCTAATACTTTATCGCGGGAAATATTAATATTGAACGACCTAAGCTGGTCTAACACCCAAGCAAACTGTTCTATTAATTGCGCACGGTAAACTGGCAGTTGTTTTGAAAACTCAGTAATAGAACTGCCCACTAAACTGGCTAACCATAACCCAATCAGCACAATAAATAACATCAGCAGTAACACAGCGAGAGCTTTAGGTATTTTGAATCGACACATTAATGTAATGGCGGGATTACAAATCATCGCTAAGAAAGCGGATAAAACAAAAGGGACGACAATGGGGCTAGCGGTTTTAATACCTGCAAGAATAATAACCACACAGGCCATTATAATAAAACTGCGAATCGCCATAGACGATTGATGTATATCCTTCATAGAAGAAAAATCCTTGTTGCTACCTAAGTGTGAAATTAGTTATGTTAAGCTTACTCATTGAAAAACATTTATTACTCGAACATATTATGAACTCAGAAACCGCTATTATACGCATAAAAAATCTTCGTTTACGCACCTATATCGGCATAAAAGAAGATGAAATTCAAAATCAACAAGATGTAATCATTAATGTCATCATTCATTACTGCGCTGACAAGGCGCGTAACAGTGATAACGTAGCAGACGCGCTCAATTATCGCACTATAACTAAAAAAATCATTTCCTTAATTGAAAATAATCGTTTCTCGTTACTGGAAAACTTAACTAACCAAACCTTAGAGATTGCCAGTGAGCATGACTGGGTTGAGTTTGCCAGTGTTGAAATAGACAAGCCACATGCGCTTAGATTTGCCGACTCAGTATCTATGGAACTTTGTTATCAAAAGTCTGTTTAATTATCGCTATGCGTCAGGACAGTGATCGGCCTAATATGCTACTGCGTATGTAAATTCGAATGATAATTAATTGGCTAGAGGGCGTATGAATATATTGATAACCGGTGCTACAGGCTTTGTTGGTAAACATTTGGTTGCCAAACTAACCGATCACCCATTAACCATCCTCTCTCGCGACATTGAACGTGCTGCAAAAGTGCTCGGTACCCATCACACTTTTATTGAAGATATTAACCAACTGAGCCATTTAAATAACTTCGATGCGGTAATCAATTTGGCTGGTGAGCCTATTGTGGCGAAACGCTGGACTAAAAACCAAAAAATACGTATTTGTCAAAGCCGATGGGATATTACACAAAAACTCAGTCAATTAATCGCTTCAAGCCAAAAACCACCACATACATTTATTAGTGCTTCTGCTATTGGTTACTATGGTCGCCAGGGTGATCAGCCAGTTGATGAGCAAAGTCAATTTTATGATGAATTTAGCCATCAAATATGTCAAAAATGGGAACAACTGGCTCTTGAAGCAAACTCAGCGACAACACGGGTGTGCATTGCCCGTATTGGCATAGTGCTAGGCAAAAATGGTGGTGCTTTAAGCAAGATGCTACCGCCATTCAAACTGGGCTTAGGCGGCCCTATAGGCAAAGGTAAACAAGGCATGAGCTGGATACATCAAGATGATTTAGTGCGTTTAATCACCTGGATGTTAACCACACCTAGTACACTAGGCATTTACAACGCCACCGCACCTAACCCTGTTAGTAATGCCGAATTTTCATCAGCCTTAGGCCTAGCATTAAATCGTCCAGCAAAGATTATCACGCCACCTTTAGCGTTAAGATTGGCCATGGGGGAAATGTCTGAACTACTCACTGAAGGTCAATATGTATTACCTTCACATGCATTGTCAGAAGGATTTACCTTCAAGTTTACTGATATAAATACAGCGTTAACAGCCATAGTTTAGCGCTAGAATTATGCTCATACTTAGCCTCAGGACTAAGGCCAGTTACCCCAATGGTAATTGGGCTAGAATTATTTCAGTTCAATAATCAAGAAAATCCAGAGAACAACATCCAGAGAGCAACTTCGAATACTGGAAAACCGGTATCTTCCACTTCTGTGTTCAAGACCCTGATGTTGAAGGCTTAGCGGAGAAGATTGTTGCCGCTGGCGGTAAGAAACGCATGAAAGCCCCCGTTACTATTATCCGGGTGAAAAACCATACCGTATGATTTATATGGAAGATCCATTTGGTAATATTTTAGAAATTTACAGCCACAGCTATGAGTTACATTATGCCAGTGGCGCCTATAATAACTAGGGTCTGTTATAAATTAAGATCAAAAAAGCTCAAGCTATAACGGCTTGAGCTTTTTATTATCACCACAATTTTATGACTAAAACCGCCGTAATAGGTCTCATCGTTAGAATGGCATTTTCATGCCTGGCGGTAACTGCATACCACCTGTAACGTCGGCCATTTTAGTTTTCTGATTTTCTTCCACACGACGAACGGCATCATTACATGCTGCTGCAATTAAATCTTCCAGCATTTCTTTATCGTCTTCCATTAAACTTGGATCAATTTCAACACGACGTACATTGTGTGCGCCCGTCATGGTGATTTTCACTAAACCTGCGCCTGACTCGCCAACAACTTCCATACGGGCAATTTCTTCCTGCACTTTGGCCATTTTGTCTTGCATCATTTGGGCTTGCTTCATTAAGTTGCCCATGCCGCCTTTTCCAAACATAATCTTTTCTCTTTCTCTATTAAATAATTTGAGTTATAGCAAGTCGCCAAAATTAACCTGATTTTACTGAAATTAATCAGATTAGCAAACGGGTTAATATAAATTTGCGAGCTTATACCTATTCAAAGTGAAGGTTAACGCCTAATAGCGATTGTCAAACTTCACTATATCGAAGCGATGAATTGGATAACAAGTGAATTTTTGCCCATAAATGGCGTTTACCCGAGTAATGCGGGAATTTGTTCCGCCACAGTATTAAGCTGCTCTGGTGGATACACCACTGAGTCATCATCTAATTGTGCAGCAAGCTCATCTATCATCCACTTTACATTGTCATCTGTTAATATTGATTGCTTAGCCTGTAACACTAACTCTCGGTGAAAACGTTTGCGTAACTCTAGCGGCGTTTCCCGTTGTGGATCTTGGCCAATATCAATATTCACTTGAATATCTTGTTGTAAAAAAGCTGATAATCCAGCTTGTAATTGCCCAATAGCAATATCAGCACACAGGTGTTTTTGATCCGGCTTTAAGGTGAGTTGTATCGGATTTGACACCGCTTTACATAAAGAGTTCACCCCAAGCTGTCTAACACGTCCACCGACTTTAACTTGCGCCATCACTTGATACCAATGTAAGTCGACAGCATGGCCAGTAATTTCATGGCCAATAACCGTAACATCGGTCATTGTGGACGTTGTAATAGTGGATGCTGTCGATGTTGCTATCGGTATCGTCGTCTGGCTTATAGCGGGTGCAATTGAAGCTATAGACTCAGCTTGCACATGCTGCTGAGTATCAATATCAGTCATCATATTGGCATGACTGGCAGACACAGACGTTATTTCTGGCTCTGATATTGGCTCTGAAGATAAACTCAAAGGCTCACTTTGCGGTAATGCTAGTGATGTTTTTTGAGCTAGATCTTCATCTGTAGGTGCTTCCCAGGGTGGTCTGTCATAAGCAGTATCAGCCTGATAAGAGTCTGCATTTTGAATAGGCGCTGTCACTGTAGTGGTAGAATTAGAAGCTGATTCTGCTGTTACAGTTAGCGGTACTTCATCTTGGGCTAATGACTGCTGTGGGGCTATTTTATCATGACTTTTAAGCTCAAGAGTGCTTACACTACCAAGCTTAGATTGCTTCACTTGCTGCTTATCTGCCGCTTTTTTATGTGAAGCATCGACTTCATCCTGTGCTTTATGGGCAATGACTTCAGCCAATAAAGTGTCTCGACTGGCTAATACAAGATCAAGAATGTCATCTAATGGATCATCATCCAATTCAACCAATACTGGGGGATTATTTTCGCTGTCATCATGTTGCTGAACGGATGAAACGTCTAATGAATCAAATGGTTCATTATCAGCTCTAAGCTCTTCTGTAGGCTGAATAGGTGATAATGACGCATCTCCTGCAGAGTGTTGATTATAAGCAAGATAATCTTCATAGTGACTATTATCTTGGTCGTCCTCATCATCGTCTTGAATGTCACCATAATCAACATAGTCGGTGACAGAGGATTGATCATTTAAGTGATCCTCTAAGTGTACATTCAAGTGACCGCTTAACTGATTATTATCAATAACATCAGGCCCAATAGTGCCCGCAGCATTGACTTCGGTTTGAGATTGAAGACTTACGTCACTAGTCTCATTATCATCAGTGTCTTTGCTATCATCGCTATTACGTGCAAAGCCCATACTTTCTGCCTGATTAAGCAACATGGCCTGCTGGGCAATTAACTCTGCGGCGGCATCATCTTCATTATCAAGCACAGTTTTATCGTCAAGGTCATCTTGAGGTTGAGATTTAGTTGAAGTTTGAACTGGTTCAGATAACAGCGTGCTTTGCTCAACTAATCTGTCGGCATCACTGACTACTGCGCCAACATGTTCAACATTGGCGCCATCTAAACTCGCTGCATCGGCGCGAATCGTATCATCAGTAACAGCTACTGAAGCCTGTTCAGTAACATTCTCAGCTGCGGACTTTGGGCGAGTCTCTGTGACCTCTTGCGATGTTTGCGCGGCCTCAGTCAAATCGACTTTAGCCGGAGTGTCTGTTATCCAGCGTTTAACCTGCTTTTCTGGCACAAATGCCACCGCGCGCAGTAAAGCCATCTCTAAACCTGATTTAGGATCGGGGGCAAAAGGGAGGTCTTTACGTCCAGCAAGTAGCATTTGATAATAAAGTTGGATCTGTTCTGCGGATATTTGCTGGGCAAAAGCCAAAATCTGTTCGCTGTATAAAGATGACTGCGCTGCTGCGGGCGCAAATTGAGTTAAGGTAATTTGATGCAGCAATTCTAGCAAGCTACGCAGTACTTCTTGCGCATCAGCACCAAATGCTAATACTTTAGCAACGGTATGCATTAAGGGTTCAATATCAGCATCACAAAGCGCTTTTAGTAGTGCAATAACCTGCTGCTGGTCAATACTGCCTAGCATGGTTTGCACTTGTTGATGCATCACTTGACCCGAACCAAAGGCAATAGCCTGATCGGTCAAACTTAATGCATCACGCATACTGCCATTAGCGGCTTTAGATAATAAGGTCAGCGCCTGGTCTTCAAAGGGTAATTGCTCTTGGGTTAAGACAAAATCTAACTGTTTAGCAATTTCTTCTTGGGATAGACTTTTTAAATTGAACTGCAAGCAACGTGATAGCACAGTTACAGGTAACTTTTGCGGATCAGTTGTTGCTAACAGAAATTTTACGTGTTCCGGAGGCTCTTCTAAGGTTTTAAGCAAGGCATTAAAACTACTACGCGAAAGCATATGAACTTCATCGATTAAGTAGACTTTATAACGGCCTCGCGAAGGACGATATTGAACGTTATCTAATAATTCGCGGGTGTCATCAACTTTGGTTCGTGAAGCGGCATCCACCTCAATGAGATCGACGAATCGACCTTGGGCGATTTCTTCACAGCTTGAACATACGCCACAAGGATTTGCCGTCACACCTTGTTCACAATTTAAGCCTTTGGCAAACAGGCGCGCTAAACTGGTTTTACCTACCCCACGGGTGCCGGTAAATAAATAGGCGTGATGTAAACGTTGCTGACTTAATGCGTTGGTCAGTGCTAATAATACATGCGCTTGACCGACCATTTGTTCAAATTTGGCAGGGCGCCATTTACGGGCTAACACCTGATAAGACATGCAATTCCCCAAGCTAACACAGTTCGGGAATTGATCCCGCTAATTATGCCAAACAATAACATGCAAAACAGCTACAGGCTATTGTTTGGCGGCTATTAGCTGGCTTTATCGACAATTTGATCTTGCTAATTAAACTGCTTACTCGCCTTCAAACTCACATAGACTTAATACTTCTATGCCCATATCTTTTAAGCGTGCTTCACCACCAATTTCAGGCAGGGAAATCACAAAGGCAGCATGTTCGACTTCACCACCTAATTGGCGAATCAATTTAACCGTGGCTTCAATTGTGCCTCCGGTCGCTAATAAATCATCAATCACTAGCACTTTGTCATTGGCATTAATGGCATCAACATGAATTTCTAATGTGTCTTTGCCATATTCTAGCTGATAGCTTTGACTGATGGTTTCACGCGGTAATTTACCTGGTTTACGCACAGGAACAAAGCCGATACCGAGTTCAAGCGCTAAAGGTGCACCAAATAAAAAACCACGGGCTTCAGTACCGACCACTTTGGTAAAGCCTTTGGATTGATAATGCGCAACCAATAAAGCAATAGTGGCTTTGTAAGCTTCAGCATTTTCTAGCAGACTGGTGACATCGCGAAACATGATTCCCGCTTTAGGGTAATCAGGAATGGTTTTAATGCTTTGCTTAATCAGCGCTAAACTGTCTTTATTCATCATAATGAAAACTCTTTAAATGTGATGGCAATAAAAAAGCCCCACTGGGGACTATTTTAATTATAGAAGGGATCTTAAGCCTGTTGTCTATGGCTTGCAACTGTTGTGCAATTATTCTGTTAACTCTGGGATCTGCCACAAATAAAGTAACAAACCACATAACATAAACAACAGTATTACTTTTACCCACACAATGGGCACAATGATGATGCTTAACCCAAAACTTAATGTGGTCATTATCATCGCGCGGCGCTTTAAGGCTTTATTCATTGCCCGTTTAGTTTGCCAATTAATTAACGCTTCAGAAAACCAAGGATGAGTCATTAACCATAAGTGCAATTTGTCACTTGAACGCGCAAAACAAAAGGCAGCCAATAGAATAAAAGGCACTGTTGGCAGTAAAGGTACAACAATACCTATGATGCCAAGCACGAAACTAAGTAGTCCTACGCAAAGATATAAGCCACGCTTTAATATCATACTTAGCCACCCTAAAATAAAAAACCACTCTAAATGAGTGGCTCTGGTCATGCTGGCTATTATAACCCAATTATAGGTTTAAATTAAGCCAGATACTTTTAACCAAGTTAACGTCGCTGGCAGGGTAGGAATAAGTAAAACAGCAACAAAACCAATTAAATACAGAATGTTGAATGGATCTTTAAACGGCTCGCTCATGATATTTCCTTGGGCAAAAGTACTTGGTTATGTATGACCTGTGCTCGAGTTAACATTTCGCGTTAAAAATCGTCCGCAAAACGAGAACCTGATCACAACGACGGTATTTTACTGGGAAACATTGACAATAAAAACCTTAAATATTTTATGGCTTTTATTGGCACGCTTATCGGCTGGTCACAACAATGCCTTTTTCTACCATTTGCGACAGCATTTTCACGCATCCATTGGTCAATACCTCGGTTTGCATTTGTGGGTATTGCTCTGTTAACCAGCTCACTATTTCCGCTAATGTAACGCTTTTTTGCGGCTGGCTTGGTTTTGTTAAATCGGTACGCTGTGCAACTAATGCTAATACTTGTGCCGTTAGTGGGTTCAATTGTAAGAATGCTACCTCGTCATCTACGTCACGATAAACACAAAAGTATTGCGCTTGCCTGGTGGTTCAACTGGCTGATAATCAACACTTATATGTTGTACATCAAATTGGTATTGCGCCACTTTGGCACACGCAGACATTTGTAACGGGCAAGTAGCCAACTGCTCAATGGTTAATCTTTGTTGTGTTAGGCTAGCTTGAGTGGTGGCCACCACTAATTCTAACCATTCATAATGCGCCAGCTCTAATAGAAAAATGGGGTCAGTGGGTTTTAATTGATACTGCTGTAAAAACGTTAAAAACTCGCCTGCTATTTCAATAAATATAGGCGTGTGACAATCATGTTCAACAAAAAACTGCTGCACTAACGCAAGCCAATCTTGCTCATCATACAGGGTTTTAACCACCGGAAATGCACTAGAAATAAAACCATTAATGTTATTAAAGAATAATTCACGGTAAATAGTCATTCGCCTAGGCTCAATGCCTTCGGGTAATGGTTGACTAGGATCACGTATATAATTCATAAAGCCTTGTTGAATGGCTGTAAATTCCATTAGGCTTTCCTCAAGGTTAGTGCCGCGGTTGCTTGCTGTTGAAATGCATGTATTTGGTTGATTTCTTGCAATAATACCTCTGTCGGCGGAATATTAAAATCACGCTCTAATAAGGTGGGTTTCACCCCATGAATGCGATAACACTCCTGCAGCAATGCCCATACAGGATCGATAACATCTGCCCCGTGAGTATCAACCATCAAGTCAATATCTTGTTGATAATGTCCAGCGATATGCAAGTAAGCGATACGTTCTGTAGGCATAGCCGCCAAAAATGCATTAGCGTCATATTGATGATTAACGGAATTCACATAGATATTATTCACATCGAGCAACAGTTTACAATCCGCTTCAGCAAGCACTGTATTAACAAACGCTAACTCACTCATCTGTGCACCGAGGGGCAGCATAAAAAGACACGTTTTCGGCAATAAAAGGTCGCTCTAAAATATCTTCAACTTGCTTGATACGTTTGGCGGTATGTATGATCGCCTCTTCAGTAAACGGGATAGGCATTAAGTCGTACATATGCCCCGTACCAGAGCAATAACTTAAGTGTTCTGAATATATATTAATATTATGCGAGTCTAAAAAAGTTTTGATATTTTTGACAAAATTGGTATCAAGTGGTGCTGGGCTGCCAATTGATAATGATAGTCCATGACAAAAAAAAGGATGCCGTTCAGTAAGCTGTTTGAATTGGCGAGCGTATTTACCGCCTAAAGTCATCCAATTTTCAGGTGCAACTTCAAAAAACTCAATCGCTTTAGGGGTATACTGACAGAACTCGTCCAGCATTTCCCGCCTAAGACCTAAACCAACCATAGCATTAGGCATTATTTGATGGGCAACAGACATAGACAAATCCTTACAACAAAGTACTTATTGATAATAAACTTAAGGCCTGAAAACAGGCCTTATTTTAAAAATAACTATTTAGGTAAAATTGTGCTTATTTGTTACCGCCACATTTACCTTCTTTAGCTTTTTCAGCAGTTTTTTTCATCTCGCCGCCACACTTGCCTTCTTTGGCTTTTTCAGCAGCATTTTTCATCTCGCCGCCACACTTGCCTTCGCCGCATTTACCTTCTTTGGCTTTTTCAGCAGCTTTTTTCATCTCGCCGCCACACTTGCCTTCGCCACATTTACCTTCTTTGGCTTTTTCAGCAGCTTTTTTCATCTCGGCGCCACACTTGCCTTCGCCACATTTACCTTCGCCACCATCTAATTGGTAACCTTGGGTAAGTTGCTCAAATCCAAATGGGTTTGCTTGTGCTTCTGTTGCCATGCCAGCACTCATTACTACTGCGCCTAAAGCCACTGCTAAGGTAGTTTGCTTAATTGAGTTCATTTTTGATTCCTTGTAAAATAATTGAATGATGACCAACATCATTGCTGGCTTGCTTATAAAGACCTAGCGACTGAATAATAAATTTCAAACAATTTAAAATAATTTTAACTTGATCAACATTTATCATCCTTAAAGCTGTTAGAAATTAACAAAGTCAGTTAATCATAGAGCATATCTTGATGGTTTCAATACGTTTTTACTTTTTAAGCTGAAACCTATAAAACTAACACTGGCAACATCCGAGTTTCAGGTTAAAATAGCGCCCTTTATTTTAACCTGAGAGAATGCTGTGCGACTTGTATTAGCGCCGATGGAAGGCGTAGTTGATGATTTGATGCGCGATATTTTATCCACTATTAACCCTTTTGATTTAGTGGTCACCGAATTTGTGCGCGTGGTGGATCAACTATTACCTGAAAAAGTCTACTATAAGCTGTGCCCTGAACTGCACAATAACGGTTTAACACCTAATGGCACACCAGTAAGAGTGCAATTATTGGGTCAACACCCTGAGTGGATGGCTGAAAATGCCGTTCGTGCGGTTGAACTTGGTTCTCGTGGTGTAGATGTTAACTTTGGCTGCCCTGCAAAAATTGTTAACAAAAATAAAGGTGGAGCCGTCTTACTTCAATACCCTGACAACCTGCATAATATTGTAAAAGCTATGCGCCAAGCCGTGCCAGCAGATCAACCCGTTACCGCTAAAATTCGTTTAGGTTATGAAGATAAATCACTGTTTATGGAAAATGCCCTAGCCATATATGAAGCAGGAGCGAGTGAAATAGCGATTCATGCTCGCAGTAAAGTAGATGGTTACAAACCCCCCGCTTATTGGGAATACATTACAGAAGTAAAAAAGCGCTTACCTATACCAGTTATTGCCAATGGTGAGATATGGAATGAAGCCGATGCAAAACGTTGTATGGAAGTCACCGGTTGTAGTGACATTATGATCGGTCGTGGTGCAATTTCATTGCCTAATTTAGGGGCCTGTATCAAAAATGGCAGCCAACCCTATACTTGGACTGAAACCTTAGATTTATTGCTCGGTTATACCGATAAACAATTGAATGGTAAAAAAGCCGATTACTTGCCAGCACGGATTAAACAATGGTTTTGTTATTTGAATCGACAATACCCAGAGGCGGATGCTTTATTTCGTGAACTGAGAGTATTTAAAACCGCCAATGAAATTGTTTCTGTGTTAAATAAAGCACAACACGACCTCAATTAAATATCTGCTCCTTTTTCCTATCAACTTTTTAGTTAAGTGTCTTTCTTGCCAGTGTAGATTAACAAAGCTTAATCTACATCGGTTATTTGACGGCTAAAACCTGACTCAGAATTGATCTTCATCATAACTCATCTATTTTTAAGCTCGTAAAATGGCATGCTATATTGCTCATCTCTAATAAAGGTTATGCTGTGAAAAATCAGAACATTCGAGCGCAATTATCACAAATTGAAATCACGCTTAGATCAAAAATTGGTCTTGAGCTTATTCAGCAACATTTCGAAGATTTGCAGCTTAGTATTATTCAGCAAATGGATTTATCTAACCTTATCGATTATCTCAGCGAATTAAAGCTGGCCGACTGCTGTTTATTTGAACGCTTAATGCGTTTGGATGCGGCATTATGTCAACTTGATTTAGGCTTATATGGTCTATGTTCTGATTGTGAGTCAGAAATAGAAGCATCACGCTTACAAAGCGACCTCACTGAACAACGTTGTAGTGTCTGTGCTTCACGTTATAACCAGGAACACCGACATGAATTGCGTTTAACTCATTAATACTGAGATTATTCCCTCTGATTTTATCGTTTCAACCCAATTGCGCCTGGACTCGCCACAGCGTAGAACTAAGCGCTGTTTTTAATTAAATGGCTGTAATTTACCCAGCTTTGGGAACCGAACTCAGCATTATTCTGGCTAAACTATCAAAACGCGCTTCTCTTTGTGTCATGTCATTATTCGGTTCGGTAAACCCTTGCGCTAATACTCGCCAAAAAGGTTGCTCGACAAGCGGATTAAACAAGGCAATTAGTACAGAACCTTTTTCATGCTCGCTATCCACACCTTGAGTCGCAAGCCCGGGCACTAATCCGGCTTTAGCTAAAATTTCTGCATCGCTCATCTCGGATGCTAATGCCATACCAAAACCAATCGTCATTTGTGGAGAGTCATTGTAATTAACCACTTGATAGCCTTTTTCAGCCATGACTTTATCAACTGCCCCACGTAAATGAATTTTTAAGTTTTGCTCATCTATTTTATTGGCCGTATGGACAGAAAACATGCTTGCATGCCAGGCATACGTGCTGGCTACAGAAGATAAATCACCGCTAGTAACCATAGTAATGCGGCTTACTGGAGTCGACTCAATATTGGAAGAGGAACACGCTGTTAGCATAACAAGACATGTAGAAAAAATAACTTGGTTAACGTTTTTAAACATAAATAATAGCCTTATTTTATTTTCGCCAGCCGAACTCAGAAGGCATGTTGTGGTGTTTTACAAACTATCTTTAAAAAATATTTAAAAAAATTAGTCCCTAAAACTACCCCTATAAACCTAAGATAACAATAATTTATTAACCAGTATTTACCCGCATTAAATTTTTATTAGATTGTCATTGCGTTACTGGTTAGAATGCGAGCCATTAATGATATTGATTCGGATAAATTGTACTCAAAATGGAACTGGTCTTCGCCATTGCATTATTTGCATTCTCTTCAGGTATCACCCCTGGCCCTAACAACATCATGTTAATGACCTCTGGGGTTAACTTTGGTATTAAACAAAGTGTACCTCACCTGCTGGGGATTAGCCTTGGATTTCCGTTGATGATCCTTGCTGTTGGTTTAGGCATGGCAGCGGTATTTCAAACCTACCCTATTCTACATACCATCATCAAAGTGCTCGGAATAAGCTATTTGTTATACCTGTCATGGCTTATTGCCAATAGCAGCAGCAAGATGGAAGGTAAAAAAATCAGCAAGCCTTTTAGCTTCCTGCAAGCAGCGGCTTTTCAATGGGTCAATCCAAAGGGCTGGATTATGGCTGTTGGCGCAATAGCCACATTCACCACAGTACAACAGGATCTTACGCCTCAAGTTATCACTATTGCCAGTGTATTTTTATGCGTCGCATTTCCCTGCGCCATCGTTTGGCTTGGGTTTGGTGTTGCCTTAAAACGCATTCTTAAAAATGAACGCCAACAACGAATATTTAATATTACTATGGCGTTATTACTTGTGGCATCCATCATTCCGATGGTTATTCCTAATCACTAAAAACATAGGTTAACTTATGTCAGATTTACACCCATGTATTGCTGAATCAGAAAATTGGGTTAAGCGGGTAATTGTAAAATATAACCTTTGCCCCTTTGCACGACGTGAAGTTGAACGCGGCACGATTAGATATTATGCGTGTGAAGAGGTTAAAGTTAAAAAGGTGCTTGAAGCCTTTGTAATGGAATGTGTATTACTTGAGCAGCACCCAGGCATTGAAACTAGCCTATTTATTTTACCCCGTGGATTTGAAGGCTTTTATCCTTACCTTGACCTCGTCGATTTAGCTAACGACATTTTAGTTGAACAAGGATTTGAAGGTGTGTTTCAAATCGCCAGCTTTCACCCTGACTATTGTTTTGATGGTGAACATCAAGACAGCCCTGCCAATTATACCAATCGCGCCCCTTACCCGACACTGCATATCATTAGAGAAGCCAGTATGGAAAAGGCATTAGCGGATTATGATGATCCAGAATCAATACCTGAACGCAATATCGAGTTTGCTCACCGTAAGGGGAGTGAGTTTTTTATTAAGTTACTTAAAGAGTGTCAGCAGTAAGCCTGTTGCGACGGCTACTTGCTATAACAACAAGCCTTAAGGGATCATCCCTTTAAGGCTTTTTTATTAATCAATATGCCTGATGCACTGACTTAAAAGACTGTACAGCATTAATCCATGCGAATAGAAAAGTATATAGGCAAGATAAATAAACAACCTTAACCACACTCAACAAGCAGTAAATAGTGATAATTTCATCACAAGAAAACTGCATCACGGTTGTTTGATTTATATCGTTATTCGGTTAGCTTAATTAACTATTATCGATTAATGACCAGATATAAATAAAATAATCACAGTTAAAGGGGTAAGGGCATGAATAAGGCACTCATATCATTGTGCATCTTAAGTAGCATAACCGCCACAGCGGCCTTTGCCGAACATAAAACAGTACCACAAACTCCCGTAAAGGTTGCATTAATGGCAGAGCAAACAGAAAACTTTCAATGGCTTGAAGAGGTCGAAGGTAAAAAACCTTTGGCTTGGGTAACTGAAAAAAATGCCCACAGCGCAGCAGCCATAAAATCTTATGAAGGTTTTGAAACCTTAGTCGATAACTCGCTGGCTATTTTAAACAGTAAAGACAGGATCCCCTATGCCGAGCGCAAGGGTGAGTACCTGTATAACTTTTGGAAAGACGAAAACCATACTCGTGGTATATACCGCCGCACTAGCTTAACTGAATACGTAAAAGATGTTCCTAAATGGGAAACCGTTTTAGACATAGATGCCATTGCCAAAGCCGATGACGTCAGTTGGGTGTTTAAAGGCATTAACTGTCGCACGCCAGACAATACACTTTGTTTCGTTTCACTTTCACGAGGCGGTGCTGATGCGACTGAAGTGCGTGAATTTAACCTAAAAACTAAAAGCTTTGTTAATCAAGGCTTCTTTTTACCCGAAGCAAAGTCAGACCTCACCTGGTTAAGTCAGGATCAGGTTTTTGTTGCGACAGATTTTGGCGGCAAAGAAGGCATGACAGATTCAGGCTACCCCAGCGTAGTCAAACTTTGGCAGCGCGGCGATACGCTAGACAAAGCCAGCTTTATTTATCAAGCAGATAAAAGCTCTGTCGCAGCAGGCGCTCAGGTACTCGATGATGGTGATTCACAAGTCGTGCTAATAGGTGATTACCATACTTTCTACACCGCCAGCTACTTTGTTTATATTCAAGGCAAACTCACCGAGCTAAATATACCCAAAGATGCTGAAATTAAAGGGTATTTCAAGGGTAATCTTTATCTTGAGCTTAAAAGTGAGCTAACAAGCCAAAAACTCGCTCAAGGTGCTGTAGTTTATGCGCCTGTCGCCTCCCTTATTAGCGCCAAGCCAGAATATGAGTTACTCAGCGCCCCAAGTGCACATTCAGCTATCGCGCAAGTCGCCTTTAGCAAAAGCGCAGTATATGTGAACTATCTAGAAGATGTGAAAAGTAAACTGGTACGTTTTGAGCCTAAGTCGGATAACACCTGGGTACAAACTCCGGTAGCATTTGATGAAAACGGCAGCCTGACTATTTTTGACATAGAGCAAGACAGCGATGACTTCTATGTCGATTACAACAGCTTTCTCGAGCCTTCTAGCTTGTATGAAGTACAAGGTAAAACATTAGCGATTAACAAGCTAAAGTCACTGCCACAACAGTTTAATGCTGAAAATTTTGTCACAGAACAATATTTTGCCACCTCAAAAGATGGCACTCAAGTACCCTACTTTGTGGTAATGGACAAAAACCTGAAGTTCAATGGTAAAAACCCAACGTTACTTTATGGCTACGGCGGATTTGAAATATCCCTTCGCCCTAAATATTCGGCAACTATAGGCAAAAACTGGCTAGAACAAGGCGGCGTGTACGTATTGTCGAACATACGCGGTGGCGGCGAATACGGCCCAGCTTGGCATCAAGCAGCGTTAAAGCAAAATCGTCATAAGGCCTATGAAGATTTTGAAGCAATTGCAGAAGACTTAATAAGCCGAAAAATCACCTCAAGTCAGCACCTAGGTATTCAAGGTGGCAGTAACGGTGGCCTATTAATGGGCGCAGCGCTGACCCGTCGTCCAGAGTTGTACAATGCTGTGGTGTGCCAAGTGCCATTATTAGATATGAAACGCTTCAGCCAATTACTAGCGGGTGCTAGCTGGATGGGCGAATACGGTAATCCAGATATCGCAGCAGAATGGGCTTATATTAAAACGTATTCGCCATACCATAATTTAGATAAAAGCAAAAAATACCCTAAAGCCTTTTTCACCACCTCAACCCGTGATGACCGAGTCCACCCAGGCCACGCCCGTAAAATGGTCGCTAAAATGGAATCGATGGGAATTGATGTACTGTATTATGAAAATATGGAAGGCGGCCACGCCGGTGCCGCAAATAATAAACAAGCTGCTGAACTTTCAAGCTTAGTGTATGCCTATTTACTACAGCAGCTGAAATAATGGCTAAAGTCACAGCTAAGATAGTTGCTGCGCTAATCACGCTATTTTTGTCGTGATTAGCAAGCTGTATTAACAATCTATACTCGTAATCCGTAATAACAAGCAAAATACAAAACCAGTCAAATGACTGGTTTTTTGAGTAAGAGATTTTAGCATCACAATAGGAACAAAGAGGCTACATTCATTTAAACCGACAGAAAATCTATATTTATCATAGGTAAATAATGCTTCGCTATGCAATTAGAAATGGCCTTGCCATTAATGACAAGGTCATTTCCTATATTAAGATAAACTATCAACCTCAGCTAAGATTAATACTTTTGGCTTACAATAAAAACCAAGCACCCCCTCATTAAGATTGATAACAAAAAGCAACATTACAACAAATCAGACCTAATATACTGATAAAAAATAACTTATTAGCCAACACCAAAATCTACCGCCTATCAAAACCCCTACTTTTGTACTAATACCACTATATATTCAAAGAATCTGCAACTCGTATTTAACGCTTAAAATGTAAACAAAATGTTACTCAATAAACCATTTTATTAACATTTGTATCAGAGCCAAACAACAAAACTGTCATATTTTGCTTTATTTTAATTAAGTCTCGACATTCATGGAGGCAATAACAATATGGAGAATCAAATGGTACAGAAAAATAAAATAGCCCTTGCGGTATTGGCAGCTCTGAGCACACTTCCAATTCAATCCCAGGCAGCAGAGTTACTTTCCGTCGACAATTCAAAAGCGATTAAAGGTAGTTATATCGTGGTATTTAATACCCCTAGCGTGTTGAATCTGCAAGACGTGTCAGCTTTGACTGACTTTTCAACTCAACAAGCTAATATGCTTGCCAATAACTACGATATTAGCGTAGTAAAAAACTTTGGTAGCGCATTAAATGGTGTTTTGATCAATGCTAACGCCAAGCAAATTGCTGAACTTCAGAATGACCCAAAAATTAAATATATAGAACAAGATCAAATGATGTCTATCTCACCCGTGATAACCGCCAGTGGTAATCAGGCGAGCCCGACTTGGGGATTAGACAGAATAGATCAACGTGACCTACCCTTAGATAGTAACTATCACTATGATTTCGATGGTTCAGGTGTCACCGCTTATGTGGTTGATACCGGTGTACTGACTAGCCATAATGAATTTGGTGGCCGCGCCACCAGCGGTTATGATTTTATTGATAATGACTTTGATGCTACCGACTGTAATGGTCACGGTACACATGTTGCGGGCACGATAGGTGGATCCAGTTACGGGGTTGCTAAAAACGTGAACATCGTAGGTGTTCGCGTACTCAACTGTAGTGGTTCGGGCAGTAATTCAGGCGTTATTTCTGGTATCAACTGGGTTAAAAATAATGCTTCAGGCCCTTCAGTTGCTAACATGAGTCTAGGTGGCGGTGCATCACAAGCCACTGATGATGCTGTAAATGCTGCTGTAGCAGCTGGTATTAGTTTTGTTGTCGCTGCCGGTAATGACAATAGCAATGCGTGTAATTACTCTCCTGCTCGTGCGGCTAATGCTATCACTGTAGGCTCAACAACAAGCTCTGACTCCCGTTCAAGTTTTTCCAACTACGGTACTTGTCTTGATATCTATGCTCCTGGTTCGAGTATTACTTCCGCTTGGTATACTTCAAATAATTCAACCAATACCATCAGCGGAACGTCAATGGCGGCTCCCCATGTTGCCGGTGTTGCTGCCATTTATCTGAATCAATCACCTAATATGACACCTTCTCAAGTAACAAACTTACTGACCACTCGTGCCAGTAGCGGTAAAGTATCAGATGCAAAAACGGGATCACCAAACTCACTCCTGTTCTCGTTAGATGAGAGTGGTGGTTGTGGTGCAAACTGCCCACCGCCAACAGAGATAGAGCTTTTAGATGAACAAGCAATCAGTACTTCTGGCGCTCAAGGGTCATCAACATACTATTTCATCGATGTGCCTGCAAATGCTTCAAGCCTTGCTATTGCGTTAGCTGGCGGCTCTGGTGATGCAGATATTTATGTTAGCCAAGGCGTTAAGCCAACAATTAATAGCTATCAATGTCGCCCTTATAAAAGTGGCAATAATGAAAGTTGTAACTTTACCAGTCCAGCTGCAGGTAAATGGTATGTTATGGTACAAGGGTATTCAGCTTACTCAAATGCTAACCTCTCAGCTGACTATAGCGTTGGAGGCGGTGGCACCAGCTGTACAGGTAGCGATTGTCTCGCAAATGGTGTACCAAGAACAGGCCTAACTGGCGCCAGCGGTTCACAGACTTTCTATAAAGTTGTGGTGCCAGCCAACAAAACATTGAATGTAGCCATGAGTGGCGGCAGCGGAGATGCTGACTTATATGTTAAAGCGGGAAGCAAACCTAGCACCAGCAGTTATGATTGTCGTCCCTACAAAAGTGGCAACAATGAGACTTGTTCATTCACCCCTACAGTAGAAACCACTTACCATGTAATGATGCGAGGTTACACTAGCTATTCGGGAACCAGTTTAGTAGCAAACTTTTAATCAACCTATTAAAAGCTTTTAAGTGAGAACATACTGCCTATTTCCAACAAAGAAATAGGCAGTATTTTTGAGTTCTCCCTGTCTTTTTCTATTAACCGATTTTTATAATTAATAATCCGCTACAAAATCGAGAAATGCTTTAGCGGGTATAGGTTTACTAAAATAATACCCTTGTGCTAAGTCACACCCTAACTCATCTAATAAAGTTAATTGTTCGACAGTTTCAACACCTTCAGCAACAACCATTAACCCTAGACTATGGGCCATAGATATAATGGCATTCACTAACTCACAGTCGGCCTTATTTAACGTTATACCATTTATAAAGCTGCGATCAATTTTTAGTACATCAAAATCATATTGTCTTAAATAGCTTAATGACGAATAGCCTGTACCAAAATCATCCATTGATAATTTTATTCCCAATGCATCAATTTGAATCAAGGTTTCATGTACTAAAGGCTGACGGCTCATTAATACACCTTCAGTAATTTCAAGCTCTAAACTCTCAGCATTAATATTATTATCAATAAGCGCTTTGGTAATTATCTCCAATAATTCAATATCGCTAAACTGTCGCGGAGATAAATTAACCGCCATGGTGTACTTTTGTTTTTTAATGCTTTGCCATTGATTTAAAAAATACAAAGCTTGCTGAATAACAAAACGCCCTATTGGAACAATTAAACCAGTATGTTCAGCAATAGGGATAAATTCATCGGGAGTAATATTACCAAGTGTTGAGTTATGCCAACGTAACAAGGCTTCTCCGCCCGTAATCTGCCTTTTTTTAACGTCAAATTGAGGTTGATAATACAGTTCGAACTCTTTGCGCTCTAATGCTCCATGCATTTGCTCTTCAATTTTAAAGCGGCGGAGCATCATGGCGTTCATTTCTTTAGAAAAAAATGAACAACTATTGCGACCTAAATCTTTAGCTCGATACATTGCCGTATCGGCATTTCGTAATAAATCGGATGCAGATTGACCATTTTCAGGATAAATCGCAGCGCCAATACTCACAGTAAGCATTAACTCCCTACCATCTATGATAAAAGGTTTTCTAAATGCTTTAAGTAAGTGTTCAGTAATAACTAATACATCATGGCGCTCATTGATACCCCGTAATAGGACAATAAATTCATCGCCGCCTAAACGGCCGACGGTATCCGCTTCACGCAAAACTTGTTTTAATCGACGACCTGATTCTATTAGCACCTTGTCACCGACCTCATGACCCAATGAATCATTTATTTTTTTAAAATCATCTAAATCAAGAAAAAGTACAGCTGTTTTCTCATTGCTTCTCTCACACTCTACCAACATTTGAGATAAACGATCTAGCGATAGAAAACGATTCGGTAATTGAGTTAAGCTATCAAAATATGCCTGTTGACGGATTATTTCAGCGGATTTGTATTGATCACTAATATCTCGAATAATTGCCACAATTTGGTTATATGCAGATAAATAGTTTAATCTCGCCTCAAAATATACAATACCACGATGCATATTTAGCTCAAATTCAAAGGTAGTCATGCCGTGGTGATGTAAAGCTTTATCTATATGGGTTTGAAATTTACTCACAATATCTTCAGGTAAGAGATCAATCATACGTTTACCGATAAACTGGCTTGGCTTAACAAAAATATTTTTTTTATCAGTACCATGGTAATCAAGAATGGTGCCGTCCATTTCCATCAGGAAAAATAAATCAGGCAAGGCCTCAATAATAGTCTTGAGCATATTATCTTTAAATTGAGCCTGAGATTGAGCATATTTAACATCGGCTAAATTGACATCAAGACAGTACATTTGTTTTTTATTATATTGATTAGTAAATAGTACATGGCTTGAAAAAACGTTAACATCAGTGCCATTTTGATGACGTAAGGTGATTTCTGATGCTGGTATTTCTATCCCTTGTGTTATCCAGTTACTATGTGCTGCAATCACCAGTTCACGCATATGTTCTGGAATGATTAAATCTTCTAGTTTTTGGCCTAATGCTTGCTCTTTAGTATAGCCATATAGTAACTCGCTACCGACATTCCAGTAGATAACCTGGCGCTGTTCGTCGTATCCTTGCACCGAAACAACATTTACCGCATCAAATAATTGATGAAGGGAATCATTGAGAACAAATTGATGAGGTGAAACATTATTACCTTTGATTGATTTCATATCAAAACAAGCCCAAAAAAGTCCTTTATTGTATAATAGACTCCAAGAACCCATTTATCATCTTTAGAGCGCAATAAAGTCTAGGACCTGTTGTTCTTTACAGGTTTAGTTTGCTTGAGTTAAAAACGCTTTAGCCGAGGTGAATGGAGTGATGCCCTACAATTTAAGCAAAATTAATTCAACAAAGAGTAAAACATTTCCCCCCTTCGGACAGCGCTTGTAGGTCATTTTTACTGCGTTATCGACTATAACTAAATTACCAAGCCCTGACTTGTGTAAATGACCTGCAATTCGATGCAAAAACCTTTAAAATTGAAAAGGGCTTAATGCTTTAGAGATAGTGACTAAGGTTTTATTGCACTTAAAGAATACACCAAAGGCATAGCTTGATTACACTTCAGCATTTGGTAACGCGGCGCCTCGCAGTTTTCATCCAAGCTTAGCCCTGCAAAACAATCATAAGGGCTGTAATCAAACTCATTAAAATGTTTTAGTTGTAAACCCGCGGCTAACAATGCATTAATCACATCACTTATCGGATGGGCCCAAGTGACCACCGTATGCTCTGTACCATCACAGTTTTCAGTATAAGTGCCTTCTTGTTCTATATCAGGTTGAGCGCGATTAAAATAACCATAGCCTTCGACGACATCATTAAATGGATGAAACTCAGCCATATAAAATAATCCCCCGGTTTTAAACTATTTACTATAGTGTGCGCCCAAAGAGTTAAATTAGGTAACCAGCAAAGTACGCCAAATGAAGTAAATACAATATCAAATTCAGGTTTAGCTAATTCACCAAATTGATAAACATCCTGACAAATAAACCGAGCATCAAGGTTAATTGCCAACGCCAGTTCATTGGCTTTTGCAATCGCACTATCCGACAGGTCGACACCGGTAACAATGGCGCCTTTTCGTGCCAATGACAAAGTATCTAAACCAAAATGACATTGTAAATGTAATAAGGATTTTCCTTTAACGTCTGGTAGTTCTTGGGTTTCTATTTCAGTTAATGACGATGCGCCATTTAAAAAGCCGTCTACATCGTAGAATTTTGATGTTACATGCACCTGAGTACGAGCATTCCAGGTGACTTTGTTACTCGCGAGATAATCCATAGTTAAATCCATTTGATTCCCAGAAATACCGAACATCGACTCGACTACCACCTTACCTGTATTGATAATGACAGCAAAAAATTACAACCATCTGAATTTACTCACCATTATAGCTATAGCACTGGCATCATTTAAAAGTGTATCGCCCATTCAGCAATTTGATGAGTAATAACTTGGCTATAGACAGTAATACCGTCGTGAACAGTTGAAATGAATTAAACGAGGCAGTGCCAGTGATATGAGTTGTTGAAATATTTTGAGAACACCAATCCATTGCCAATTAATCAAACCTTTATTTAATTAACAATATTCATCAAAAATAGGCGATGCCCGTTAACACTTTGAAAGAATTAGATTTAAATGAACTTAAAATCCAACCATAGTTTAAATAATGAAGTGCATCATAGCATTATGCTAACTGCCGACAAAAGTCAACAATCCGTTCGGGCCACTCGTCGACATCAGCCATACTTTGGGCAATAAGCAAGCTGGCATTAGGTAATACCTTAGCTAACACCTCAGCACTGTATAATGGATGAGTATTATCGCCGTCCCATGCCAGAATTAAGCAGGGAATATTCAAACTCGCTAATTGCTCATGTGTCGGTAAATCATTTTCCGCTGCGGCTAAAAATAGCTGTTCAAGGCTACCTCGCTTCATACTTTTTAAGCCATCAAGCATGCGTAACACGCTGTGTTTATGCGCCTGAATAAGCCATGAAGGCAACATTCTATCGATATGCCTGGCATTAATTTTAGCCAGCCCTTTACCACCAAGCATTTTGGCGGCTTTAGCGACTTTGTGATAATACTCTTTTTGTTTAACCCTTAAGTCCCAAGCGGTAGGAGGGTTCATCAAAATAAGTCCTTTAACCCATTCAGGATGAAGAATCGCACCAAATAAACTGCTTGCACAGCCCATTGACTGACCGCCTAATACTACAGGAGTCTTGCCAAGTACTTTAGTGCCTAGTTGGTAAGTATCTTCAGCAAGGTTTTCCCAAAGGTAATCTGATTTATTGTCCGTTGTGGCAGAAAGTCCATGACCCATAGCATCAAAGCGCAATAAGGTGAGTTTTTTAGAAAATCGGTGCCAAGCATAAATTCCCAAAGCATCTTCACTTTGCATGCAACCAAGCAATCCATGCGACCATATTAACGCGGAACCTTTACCCGTTGAGCGATAATTAAATTGGTTAATATCAAAAGGGGATGTCATTGCAAGCCTCCGTATATAGGGTTCACAATACGTGTGAACTTTTAGCCAGTTACAATTTCAATCAACCTATTAATAAAGGCTTCGACGGCTTTTTCATTATCAAACTTAAAGGCTAAACCGTAGTGAATTTCTGATACACCTTTATTACGTCGAGTTGGAAAACGAGTCATTTGCGCATTGTGATGATAATCATATTTAGCATGTACCCCATCAATAGTAGCTAATTCGCTGGAAAAAACCTCAAAAGCAGGACGAATTATAAGTAAAGGCGTTTTGGCATCAAGGTGTAGATACACCGGCTCCTTTAACTCTGGCAACATATATTCGGTGACATTTTTGATATTAAAATTACTGCGACAATTTACATTTGTTAGCGCTTGAATAACTTGTTCGTGAGTTAGGCTCATAGAATCCTCTATCTTATTAATATTGACTTAAGTCTACCGCCCTAAAAACAAAAAGCCCCGAACTTTCGTTCAGGGCTTATATATTTCGCGTAAAAGCAATTATTTAGCTTTCAATGCCTCGGCTACCAAGGAACTCATCATAAGTGCCTTTGAAGTCATTAATGCCATCTTTAGTTAACTCAATAATACGTGTTGCTAAAGACGATACAAATGCGCGGTCATGGGACACAAAAATTAATGTGCCTTCATATAATTCTAACGCATTGTTCAGTGACTCAATTGATTCCATGTCCATGTGGTTGGTAGGTTCATCAAGTAACAGAATATTTGGCTTCTGCATGATAAGTTTACCGAAATACATACGGCCTTTTTCACCACCAGATAACACAGTAACTGACTTTTTGATATCGTCAGAACCAAACAGCATACGCCCTAAAATACCACGTACAGATTGGTCATCATCGTTCTCTTTACGCCACTGGCTCATCCATTCGAACAGGGTCATGTCATTGGCAAAATCAGCTTCGTGATCCTGAGCATAATAACCAATGTTATGGTTTTCAGACCACTGAATCGTACCTTCATCCTGTGGAATATCATGGACTAGTGTGCGTAACAGTGTTGTTTTACCAATACCGTTTTCACCCAAAATAGCGATACGCTCGCCCACTTCAACCATCAAATTAAGCTTGCTGAATAATGGTGTGTCATACCCTTTGGCTAGGTTTTCAACCACTAACGCATTACGGAACAATTTCTTTTCTTGTTCGAAACGAATAAACGGATTCACGCGGCTTGAGGCTTTAATTTCATCAAGCTTAATTTTATCAATTTGCTTAGCACGTGATGTAGCCTGCTTAGCTTTAGAAGCGTTAGCAGAGAAACGTGCCACGAAGCCTTGAAGCTCAGCAATTTGAGCTTTTTTCTTAGCATTGTCAGACTGCAAACGTTCACGAGACTGCTGCGCGGCAGTCATATATTCATCATAGTTACCGGGATAAACACGTAATGCGCCGTAATCTAAGTCAGCCATGTGAGTACACACTGAGTTTAAGAAGTAACGGTCATGGGAAATAATAACCATGGTACTGTTACGTTGATTGAGCATATCTTGTAACCAACGAATGGTATCGATGTCCAAGTTGTTGGTTGGTTCGTCAAGTAACAATAAATCTGGATCAGAAAACAAGGCCTGAGCCAACAACACTCGAAGCTTAAAGCCTGGGGCGATTTCACTCATTAAACCAAAATGTTGATCAGTACCGATACCAACACCTAATAGTAAGTCACCCGCGCGCGATTCAGCGGTGTAACCGTCCATTTCAGCAAATTCCATTTCAAGCTCAGACACCTTGATGCCATCTTCTTCACTCATTTCTGGTAAAGAATAAATACGATCACGCTCTAGCTTAACTTCCCATAATTCTTTGTGGCCCATGATCACAGTATCAATGACACTAAATTCATCAAATGCGAATTGGTCTTGACTCAATTTACCCATACGCTCATGTGGATCTAACGACACATTACCGCTTGATGGTTCTAAATCGCCGCCAAGGATTTTCATAAAGGTTGATTTACCACAACCGTTTGCACCAATTAAACCGTAGCGGTTACCGCCACCAAATTTAACTGATAGATTTTCAAACAGTGGCTTAGCGCCAAACTGCATCGTAATGTTAGCTGTAGTAATCAAAATGAAATTCCAAATCGAGTATGAGTGTTAGCGCAATAAACCTAAGCTTGGTAACTATAAGCTAAATGGCTAACAGGATAATTAAGTAACCGTTTTGCCTGTCGCTATAAGAATTAAGCAATATAGGACAAAGACAGGCAGGATCAAGCGCGACATTTTAGAGATTTTTGGACTATTTATCAACCTAAGCGAAATGATAGCTTAGCAAATCATAAAATGACGTTCTGTCTATTGAACGTCATCAATATCTAAAGATTATTTTAGCCTAATTTTAAATATTCAATTATGTAATCTAGCCCACCGGTTATTGCTGCAACCTGGGCATCATTACATTCTTTAGCCGTTACATTAGGGCTATCCGGGTAAACTTCTGTTGTGGTATTAAAATGATTATGGGTAATACCTGCGCATAAACTGAGTTTTTTAACCGGATAATTAATCACGCCAAATTGCTCAATTTGCACTTCAATTAATTGGCCGTCATCATCAGGCGCTATATGGGTTACTTTAGCCACAGCATCAATAATCGCTTTTTGAAACTCAGGCGTTGGATTTTCAGAGTCACCGACTAAATAAAAGCCATCAGGAATAATACCAGCCTCATACTCTTTGCCATCTCTTGCAGACAGTAGTGGTCTGAATTCACATTCGTCTGTGTCGGTGGTTTCATGCAAATCAATATGTGCGTACACCTCACCTAATGAGGCAACAAAAGCCATTAACGCTGCCGACTCTTCGGCAGGGCTATCAGCATAAAATGAGCGATTCGGGTCGATTGCTTTAGGGTTCCAACGATTGACCGTTTCATATCCCCATGGGCTGATACAAGGTGCCACGGCAATATTAAAATATTGGCTATAGTGCGCGGCTTTAGTGTCTAAAAATTGAATGGCACCATGAACACCACTGGTTTCATAACCGTGTACCCCACCGGTGACCAGTATCGTTTTTTTAGTGGCACTCCAATTTTTAGTTTTAAAGGCAAACAAAGGGTATTTAGCCGCATCAAATGCCAGAGCGCCATAGTTAACCTGTTCAAAATCTGCTGATAAAGCGGCAAACTTGCTGACCACTTCATCTTGATAACTGCGCTTAATGGTCACTTGGGCTAACCATTGTGCTTTTTCTGACTCATCCCAAGGTTGCCCCGGCGTGCCAATTGGAAAAACTGCTTCTTGTGTCATAAACCCTCTATCATGTTACTAAATGAAGACTTAACTAAATGGTTACTTAGATAATCTTATTTTTCAGCCCTGCATGTTAACTGATTGAGCCAGTCAGATCGAACAATCGCCTAACGAAGTGTTCACCATCGCTGTAAACCATCAAAATAGTAAGACTGTAATTAATTTTTTGTCGAGTAACTGCTAGAGCCAATTGTATTATGATGATGAACGCCAAAACTTAACTGCAACTATTAACGCCACATTTGGTAGCCAATCTAGCTATTGGCATGGACTCTCTTTGATCTCAAACTCACTCCGAACGTCCACTCTAGATTAACATGACTTATTACGTGCGATTAACACCATGGATATGCCGCTTAAGATGATTGCCCCACTTGAGATTAAATGCAGGCTTAAAGTTTCATGATTAAAAATCACACCGCCAATAGCAGCAATAAAAGGTACGCTCAATTGCAGTGCGGCAGCTTTTGATGGTGTAAGCCCAGTTAACGCTTTATACCAAATGGCATAACCAATTCCAGAGGTCAGAGCGCCGGATATGATGGCTAATACTACCCCGCCATAATGCTCACTTTGCAACATATTGCTTAAGGTTAATTGCACTGAATCAATATTCATTGCCAAGCTTAATACCATTAACCCTGCCAGCATTAAGCCTACGCTGCGACTAAAATAATGGGCTGAATCTAACACCGGAAACAGGCTTTGTCGCCCCAGTAGAGAATACATTCCCCATGCCACACCACTTAATACCATTAATATCATTGACCAATATTGAGGCGTACCAATATTAGGCCACAATAAATATCCAAGGCCTGTAAAGGCAATGACACTGCCAACAACTTCCACTATGCTCGGCTTTTGTCCTTGAATAATTGCAGCTATATTCATCGATAATTGCACTGCGCCAAATAAAACTAACGCCCCTGTTGCGGTATCTAACGACTGATAGGCGATCGAAAATAGCCAGGCGTAGGCCAGTAAGCTGAATGCCCCGCACCATTTTCGCCACTTATTAAATTGATGCAACCAAGGTGAGGACGGCTTGAAAGAGGATGAAGGGTCTAAAGACTTGACGGGGTTCTCTTGATAAAAATGCATGCAGCCAACAATAAACCACAGGGTTATTGCACCCGCTAATAATCGAATTAAGGTAAATGAATCAGGATCGATTAAACTTGCGTCGCCACCACTTAATGCCATCCGACTTAATACAGAATTAGCGGCAAACGCTACCAATGCGGTAAAGGTTAAAATAGCAGTAACAAGTGATGATGGCGTTGAAGGTTTATCGGACAAGTTGACTTACCTTTTAAGGATTTTTATTGCTAGTGAAGGTGAATTTATTAACAAACCAACCGATTGTGGCTAACTGGCGAGTTTGTGATAAGCCAAAGTAAATACAGATCCACGGCGATATAAGCAAAAACCAGGGTAAACCAGCTGTCGAGCGACCGCTAAAAAACAGATACAAAAAACCACAATAGATCACAATCACACCCAATATACCCACAAGCAGCATGAGCTTTTTAATCCACAGCTCTATCATTGTAATGTTCATTTTTTCCCTTCATAAAAATGTTGTTTATGCTGATAAATTACCAATGCAAAAAATTTAATCCAAATAAAAGCCGAGCTAGGCTCGGCTTTGGGTCAATATAATACCATGCTTAAGTTTACAAGCGAATGCCGCTGTCTATTTCAAATACACCGTTGTTAACATAATCGTTTTCAATGATAAAATGCACACTGAAGCAATGTCATGTACTTCACCTAAACGGTCAAACAGAGTCGTTAAACTAAGCGTACAGTGAAAATTTGAATGTTTAAAACTTTAGCTGAAACAGAACGTTGGTTAGTCCATACTATTGCAGAAAGTTAATCAGTTAAGACCTAAGCATATATCGACCAGATAATTGACTCATAAATAAGCTTTAATAAAATGACTAGGTGTACCTTTAGAGTGAACGATAACAATAATGACAATATGTAGTTAACACCCTGTATCGACAAAAAGTCTTCATCAATTATCAAGTTGATTAATTAATTCCCACTGACTTATCGGAGTAAACACCATGAGCCAATACTTGGCTAACCTCTTAAAAATAATGATTATATTTTTAGGAGGAATAATATCTTTTTCAATTTTCGCCCACGGGGTTGATGAAACTACTCAGCAGTTTTTAATCCAAAATCAAGGGGTTTCAATTGTACCTTTCATGTATATTGGCGCAAAACATATGCTCACAGGTTATGACCATTTATTGTTTCTTGTTGGGGTCATTTTCTTCCTCTTTAGAACAAAAGATATTGTGTTATACGTGAGTTTATTCACCCTAGGACACAGTCTAACCTTGTTGTGGGGAGTGTTTAACGACATCAACATCAATGCTTATCTTATTGATGCCATTATTGGTTTTTCTATTGTTTATAAAGGCTTTGATAATCTTGGCGGCTTTAAGCGAATACTGGGAGTTCAACCTAATACTAAATTGGCTGTGCTTATTTTTGGTTTATTTCATGGTTTTGGATTAGCCACTAAAATTCAAGAATTTAACCTGCCACAGGAGGGTTTAGTCACCAACATTATTGCCTTTAATGTGGGCGTCGAAATTGGCCAGTTTATGGCACTCGCCGTCGTGCTTATTGGCATGAGTTTGTGGCGACGACATTCCAGCTTTATGCGTTTCGCAACTGCCACTAATTCGCTATTAATGAGCGGGGGCATAATGTTAGTCGGCTTTCAACTCACCTGGGTACTTCATCAATTAACACTTAATACTTTACACCACACAAGCACTACAGGCGCGGTGAATATAAACATCTAAAGCCCTATTTTGAAGAACTGCATAATGTAAGGATTTACCATGCAAAACAATGAAAGCATAAACATTCAAGTTCAGTCGACTGCCACTTTGATTAAAGCCAGTATCAGTGCTGTCGTCATTGGTATCATCGTACTAGTTATTGCGATTTTACCTGCTGAATACAACATTGACCCAACCGGTATCGGCGCAGCATTGGGCTTAACTGAAATAGCCCAGGCATCAGAATCTAAAGCAATAAAATCAAGCACGGATAACGTCAACATCATTGAGAAAGTGAGTGTTGAGCAAATGAGTATTGAAAATTTGGTTATTCTAAATGCCCCAACCGTCGCCGAAATAGCCCAAACAAGACAGCTTGCAGGCATACGTTCAGATGTTATCGACATCGTCATTCCAGCTAATAAAGGTCTTGAATATAAACTGCTAGTGAATGAACATGGCCATTTTGAATATGAATGGAAAACGGATGGTAATGCGCTGTACTTTGACTTTCATGGCGAACCACAAGGCGACACTAGCGGATATTATGAAAGCTACGCCATTACCACGGCCACTGAAATGAAAGGCTCACTTACCACCCCTTTTGCAGGTAATCACGGCTGGTATTGGAAAAACACCACTAATGAGCCCGTAACGGTTACCTTAAATACCAAAGGAACCTATAAAATTAAAGGGTAACGATTAGATGTTGAGGGGGATTAAGCTTATAAAACTCGCCCCTGGATGGTACAGCAATTAATAGCACTTGAAGAAGCTGAACTGAGCAAAAAGCGAATTAACAGTGATGCTTGATCACTTGCATCTAGCAAAGCCTCATCTATCGCGGGTGCATAACAATAGTTAGCCTAAATTTAAAGCGTAACCAGTGCTACTGGGCTATTGCTGTGTTCGTTCAATGGGGAATAGCAGCGTATTTAATTCACTTCGGTGCATTCAATTTGATGTTTGGCGCGAGTAGATGGGTCGACATAAAGCTGCCCAATATTATTGGGCAGTGCTTAATAAAATAGAGTAAATAATAGATGGCCCAACCGAACAAAAAAGGCCCTTCGCGCACCGTCGATATTTTCTGCGCTAAATGTAAAGCGCAACTGTTTAAATATCGTAAGGGAGGTAAAGGCGCCTTAATCAAATGCTTCAAGGAACGTATTGTCGAAGACAACACCAAGGTTGCTTGCACATGCCCAGAATGCGGCCAAATATTTGCCAGAGAGTCATTAGTGAGAGGCGCACCAGCATTTAAAATGGTCGGTGGCAAAGTGACATTTAAATAATGCCATTCTGTAAATAGAAATGCAGCCCAAATAACTAAGGCAGCGACTAACTTGTTTAATCAGTCCTTAGCCGCTCTAATTTCAGTTAATTATCTACACTTTATTGGCTAGCGGTGCAAGTTGCTGTAGGCAGCGAGACTGTTCCATCCAACGATCTTCTAAAGGAATTTTGTTAATACACTTGATGGATGAGTTAACTCGTCGCAAACGCTCTTCAGTCACACCGAGCCTCCTAGGCTTAAACTGTAGGGGTCAAGTAAAATGCTTGGCTATAATTAGCGACGAAGAAGCGTAAGCCAAGCTTTTTACGTCCTTTGTTGAGGCGTTTGTTAGGCCTTTTTTTCATAAATTTTTCGGATTTTTTCGACTTCATTTACTAGTGGATCTCTATCGACTTCCCCACCGGAATAAGCTTCTATATCAATGTAGCTTATTTCAGTTACAGTCTTATTTGCGTATTCATAAGTTGCGGTAACACTAAATTCCGCAGGGCAACTAGACGATGCCTCATCTCCTAGAATCAAGAAACTTTGAGCTAATGGAAAAACTAGCTCACTATTTGGCGAAAATTGCTGAATGGGTAAAGTAAATGCTTTTAAAGTACGTAAATTCTTATTTGGTTTAGTCGCCTCATTAAATTGGTAGAAATCACGATCCAATTCCAACCTTAAATTTTTAGCGCCAACCAACCCTGTATTTTTTATGCTTAAATATATAACAGGAGTATGTTTTTTAAGTAAGGGTTGAATAGTTATATAAGGTCGAGTTAATGCTTCAGTTTGAAGCTTACTTTCTCTGATAGATTCTTCACTCAATTTAACCATACGATAAGTTAAAAATGCGTAAATTGCAGTTAAAAAAACTAAAATCGCTGTTAAGCATTCCATTGGATTCTCTTTAACGAAGAATAAAAAACTTTCCATGTGACGACTCCCTAGGCCTAACGCCGCGTTAAGCGTACTAAAATTGTGGGTTGAAACGCGTAGCGAACAGAAAAGCAAACAGCTGTTTTAGTTGAAATTAAATGCATTACCGCCTATTTTTCTCTGTGGTAATTATGAAAATGATGAGAAACTCCACTTCTAGAATTTATAGAAAGTGCATCATGCTTATCTCGGTAATGTACGTACAACTCATCAACTAACTTAATACATGCCTCCATTGCTTCTTCAACTTCTTTAACAACGATACTACAAATTTTTTCTCTAGACTTTTCATAAACACTTATTAAATCATAACCATTAATCTGAGATTTATGTGCTTCTGCCCATGACATGCTTTTGAATAGTTGGTCATCTTCAGTGTATAAATCACAAAACCCTTTATGTGCTCTCTCATTACGATCTAAACGAAGAGGAATTCCAGTTTTATCTAGTGTTTTTAAATTCTCTAGAATGTCTGAGTGGTTTTCTTTAAGTAATTTACTGAGCTGCTTTATATTGAGTTTATGATCAGGAAGCTCAAGCTCCAAAACCTCATTAACAAAATGAAACGCAATATCACGCAGACTTGAAAATCTAAACAAAGTTAAATCAACGATAGATTTAAGCCAATCGTGTCTATTAATATCCTGTACTGTGGATTTTAACGGAAGACTTTCAACACCAAGCATTTGAGGAATAACTCTCAAATCTACAAATTGTTGCTCTAAAGCATCAAAACGAATGCTCGTTAGATGAGCATAAGCCATGTGAGGATCTGCTTCCGCAAACTCATCCCAATTTTTATATGGATGATCATGAAGAAAATACATATTTATGGAATCATAAAGTACACCTTTAAAAGTTGACTCTTCTAATCCCCACCAATGATACTCGTTGTTCATGGCACTCCCAGAAGGTAACGAAGATAGCTAACAGCTTATTCACGGCCCGACGTATAGAGCCGACCGTTTAAGTTATTGATTTCTATCATCCTACATTTCCTATATCTTTGAAGTAAAGCAATTTACTGACTGTTACCCTCAGATATAAAACTAAAATAGCGCGTTATAAGTGTCGGCGCCAATGTGAAAAATAAATCAAACATGATCAATAGATTAGAGTAGCCCTATTTTTATCAATATAGTCCTTTAGACTGCTTTTTGTTCACATAAGTGATGGGGTTGTACTTGCGGTGTGCTTTAGACACATTGGTATTAAGCAGCAGACTAAATAAAGGTAAATACTCTTCAGCAAAAAAGCCGAGCTAGGCTCGGCTTTGTTTACGAATAATGCCACGTTTGAATTTACAAGCGAATGCCACCGTCGATTTCGAATACACGACCGTTAACATAATCATTTTCAATGATAAAACGCACGGTAGAAGCAATTTCATGGGCTTCACCCAAACGTCCTACAGGAACCATTTTCGTCATACGCTCTAACGCTTCAGGCTTCATCGCGGCTGTCATTTCAGTGGCAATAACACCTGGGGCAACGGCTGCTGAACGAATATTATAACGCGCTAACTCTTTAGCCCAACCGACAGACATTGCAGCAACACCTGCTTTTGATGCTGAGTAGTTAGATTGGCCCATATTACCGGCTTTGGCTAGGCTTGAAATATTGATAATCACGCCCTGCTGGCCAGTTTCAATCATGGCTACAGCAGCTTCACGGCCGCACAAAAATGTGCCGGTTAAATTGACATTAATGACCGACTGAAATTTTTCATAGGACATACGGTCAGTTACTTTGCCATCTTTTGCCTTAACCATTAATCCATCGCGCAAAATGCCGGCGTTATTAATTAACACATTAATATGACCAAAATCTTCGCGAATAAAATTAAAACCCGCGACCACATCTTCTTCGTCGGTAATGTCGAACGCATAACCTTGCACTTCAGTTATTGAACCTAGGTCAGCACACGCTTGCTCAAGTTTTGCTTGGTCTACGTCGATAAGCGCCAATTTTGCACCTTGAGTAGCTAAATCATGCGCCATAGCAAGACCTAAACCACCCGCGCCACCTGTGATGACGACAACCTTATCTTTTAATTCCATTACCGAGTCCTTTTACTTTTTATTTTGATTGGCAAATTGTTCAAAAATGCTAGAAAAATCAAGACGACCATGACCTTGACGAGCATGGTTAACATATAAACTACGCGCTAATGCGCCCATTGGGGTACTTGAGTTTGATCCTAAGGCGGTTTGTTGCGACAAGCCTAAATCTTTCACCATTAGATCAACCATAAAACCACCTTGATAGCCTTTAGACGATGGCACATTTTCCATCACGTCTGGACAAGGATTATATTTTTCAAGGGTCCAGTTACCACCACTGCTGACTTTCATGATATCAGACAATACTTTAGGATCTAAACCGTTATCTATGCCTAATTGCAACGACTCGCTAGTGCCAACCATTAATACTGATAACAGCATGTTATTACAAATTTTAGCAATTTGACCTGCGCCGACTTGACCAGCATGGAAAATATTGGCCCCCATCACAGTTAATACCGTTTGTGCCTTGGCGAAGGCCGCTTCAGTGCCACCACAAATAAAGGTCAATGTCCCTGCTGCTGCGCCTGCTGTACCACCAGAAACGGGGGCATCCATAAAGGCGAGGCCTTTTTCAGCGGCTTTAGCGCCCACTAATTGCGCTGTAGCAGCATCAATAGTTGAGCAGTCAATTAATAAGGTGTCTTTACCAACAACATCGAGTAAACCTTTATTGTTGTCATCACCCATATAGATACTTTGAACGTGTTTACCTGCTGGCAACATACTAATGACATAATCAGCTGACGCTGCGGCGCCACACGCTGTTTTGGCACTTAGTGCCCCTTGTTCGGTTAAGCTGGCTACGGCCTGCGGATTAAGGTCAAATACCGTTACCGTCATACCCGCTTTAATTAAGTTGGCCGCCATTGGGCCGCCCATGTTACCTAATCCAATAAATGCTACTGTTGCCATGTTCAATTCCTTTTAAAAGTCTTTTAATGGGTGGTTATTCGCTTGCCAAGGTGAGGTTAGTAAGGCCGATAAAGCCTCATCTGTCACCTCTGATACATCGGCAAAACGCCATTTTGGATTACGGTCTTTATCAATTAATAGCGCCCTAACCCCTTCACAAAAATCACCATGGGAGCAACAATTCACACTGACACCGAGTTCCCATTTAAAGCAATCGGCTAAGTCTAAATCTGTACCGAGTGCGGCTTGTGCAAACACTAAATGCCAACTTAATGGGCTACCTGCTAATGCGGTTTTTTGTGCCCGTTTAAGCCAATCAAGTTCGGTTTGTAAGCTAGACAATTGATGGTGAACATCTTCAATATCACCCGACATCAATAAATTAATCTGTTGTTGAAATTGCTCTAACGGACTGTCGCCAAGCGCCACAGACACTTTATTCTGCATCGAAGTTAATAGCTGTGTCAGCGCTTGATGATTAACTTGTGCATTATCATTCCAGTGAATATCGGCCAAAGCATCAAATAGCGGCTCTTTATCGTCACTGGCTAAAAAGTGATTACCAACATTGACATACATGGCATCAGCGGCATTCATATTATAAGCAGTAAGGCCTAAAAACAGGCCGATTTTACCTGGCATACGATTTAAAAAGTAACTGCCGCCAACATCAGGATATAAGCCAATAGTCACTTCAGGCATAGCAATGCGGCTGCGCTCGGTTAATACCCGATGACTGCCTCCCGCCATTAAGCCTAGCCCGCCGCCCATAACAATGCCGTCACCCCAAACCAGTACAGGTTTACCAAACTGATGCAGCAAATAATCTAACTGATATTCTTGGGTGAAAAACTCACAAGCTTCATCTGTCATTTTATTCGGTGTGGCAACCGATGCATGGTAAATAGCCCGCACATCACCACCGGCGCAGAATGCTTTATCACCGCTACCCTCTAACACCACCATGGCGATATCATCATTGGTTTGCCATTGCAGTAATTGAGTGGTCATCGCCTTCACCATATCGATATTGAGTGCATTAAGCGCTTTTTCGATATTAAGGGTGACAACGCCAATAGACTTACCCGATAACGTGCCGAGAGTTTGAAATATGACATCTTGGGTCATTAGCAATTTCTCCAGTTTGGTTTACGCTTTTCAAGAAAAGCATTTACGCCTTCGGCTTGATCTTCGGTGTCGAATAAACCGACAAAAAGCTCACGTTCTAAAGGTAAAGCCTGAGTGCGCGGCATAGTGCGTCCAGCTTGAATTAAGGTTTTACATACCGACACGCTACTAGGCGACTGGCGTGCCACTTTAGCCGCCAGCGCAATGGCCGCCTCTAATGCTTGGCCTTGTTCAACCACTTCTTCTACTAAACCAATCTTTTCAGCTTTAGCGGCATCAATGCGCTCACCACACAAAATCATCCGTTTGGCCCAGCCTTCTCCCACCAAAGCGGTTAAGTTTTGTGTGCCACCAGCGCAAGGTAATAAGCCTACAGTTGCTTCAGGTAAGGCCATTTGAGCTTGCGCTTCAGCAATGCGGATATCACAGGCTAAAGCCACTTCTAAACCACCGCCCATGGCATAACCGTTAATAGCGGCAATTGATACACCGCGAAAGGCACTTAAAGCTTCAAATGCGGCGCCAAAATGCTTAGCCATACTGGCAGCATTGCCTTTGTCGCCATCGGCAAATAAATTTAAATCTGCACCCGCGGAGAAAAACTTGTCACCTTGGCCGGTAATCACTAAAGCATAAATGTCTTTATTGTCATTCAGTTCAAGCACTTTGGCTTTCAATGCTTGTAAGCTTTGTGCCGTCCAGGTGTTAGCTGGCGGGTTATTCATTTTAATAATGGCGGTATTGCCTTCAATACGCACCCAAATAGCCTCTGTCGTCATAGTCATAACCTTCATTATTGGTTTACTTTATTACCAGTCATATTGCCAATCAACCTACTGCCAAAGCATGACAGCAGGTTGAGTACCGTAAGCTCGCTAATTCATTTGATTAACGAATGGGGTGCGCGTTTGCATCCAGTAGTCGACGGGCAATAATCAACCGCATGATTTCATTCGTCCCTTCAAGAATTTGATGTACGCGTACATCACGGAAATGACGTTCTAACGGATATTCGCGAATGTAGCCATAACCGCCATGAATTTGCAGTGCGGCATCACAAACTTGAAAGCCAACATCGGTAGCAAAACGTTTTGCCATGGCACAATAAGCACTTGATTCAGGGTCTTGCATGTCTAGTTTAAACGCGGCTAAACGCACCATTTGACGCGCGGCAACTAATTCTGTCGCCATATCGGCTAACTTAAATTGTAATGCTTGAAATGCCGCTAACGGTTTACCAAACTGCTTACGCTCGTTCATATATTGAGTAGCGCGATCAAGTGCTGATTGCGCAGTACCTATAGAACAGGTAGCAATGTTAATTCGGCCGCCATCTAGGCCTTTCATTGCAAAGGTAAAACCTTGACCTTCTTCACCCAGAAGATTAGCAACCGGGACACGGACATTTTCAAAACTAATTAATCGTGTTGGCTGGGCATTCCAGCCCATTTTATCTTCCGCTTTACCGTAAGTGACCCCTGCGGTATCGGCCGGGATCACTACCGCAGATATGCCTTTAGGACCGGCTTCGCCTGTGCGGCACATCACCACTAATAGCTCGGTTTCCCCCGCACCTGAGATAAACATTTTAGAGCCATTGATAATGTAATCGTCACCGTCACGCACCGCTTTGGTTTGCAGTGATGCTGCATCACTGCCTGCTCCAGGTTCGGTTAAACAATATGAAGCTAATAACTGACCTGTGGTTAACCCTTCTGACCATTGAGTTCGCACCGTCTCGGTTCCCCAGGTGGTCACCATCCAGGTGGCCATATTATGAATGGTCAACATAGCAGTCGTCGCGGTACAACCGTAAGACAACTCTTCAAAAATAATTGAGGCATCTAAACGCGATAAGCCCATACCGCCTTCAGATTCTGGCGAATACAAAGAACAGAACCCCAACTCACCTGCTTTTTGAATCACGTCTTTGGGGAAATGATGTTCTTCATCCCATTTAGCCGCAAATGGGGTTAGTTCATCGGCAGCAAATTGACGGGCAAGATCGGCGAATTGGCGTTGATCTTCATTTAAATTAAAATCCATTGAGGGACTCCTAACGTTGTTCTGTCTGATGACTCTTGGGTCATTTGTTGGCAGGTTAAGGGGAATTAACCTGCCACTAGGGGGGGATTTTTCGCTAGCTTAAATAACGCTAACTATCTGCTTATTTAAGATTAATACTCATGTTTGGACCGCTAACGGCATCGGTTTCAAACCAACGTGAGGTAATGGTTTTAGTTTCTGTGTAGAAACGCACCGCTTGTTTACCGTACGCGTGTTGGTCACCGTAAAAACTGCCTTTCCAACCTGTGAATGAAAAGAAAGGTAACGGCACAGGAATTGGCACGTTAATACCCACTTGACCCACTTCAATTTCATGTTGATATTTACGTGCTGCGCCACCCGATGCAGTAAAGATTGAAGTGCCATTGCCGTATGGGCTGTTATTCACTAGCTCAATTGCATCATCTAAATTATCAGCTTCCATACAACATAAAACAGGGCCAAAGATTTCTTCTTTGTAAATGCTCATATCTGTGGTGACTTTGCTGAACATAGTTGGGCCAACCCAGTTACCAGACTCGTAACCTTCAACGGTAAAATCACTGCCGTCTAACAAACATTCTGCGCCTTCTTGTTTACCTTGTTCAATCAAGCTTAATACCCGTGTTTTAGCCGCAGGGCTGATGACTGGGCCATAGGCAGCGTCAGCATCATTCCATAAACCTGGACGCACTTTGGCTAAAGCCTCTTTCAATTCTGGGATCCACTCTTTGGCTTTGCCGACAAATATAGCCACCGAAATGGCCATACAACGTTGACCCGCTGCGCCAACTGAGGCGCCAACTAAGTTATTAATGACATGTTGTTTGCTGGCATCAGGCATGATCACGCAGTGATTTTTTGCCCCAGCAAAAGCTTGCACACGCTTAAGATTGTCAGTACCGGTTTTATAGATATATTGACCAACCGCAACAGAGCCGACAAACGATATAGCCTTGATGGCTGGGTCACGTAGTAAAATATCAACCGCCACTTTGTCACCATGAATAAGCTGTAATACGCCTTTTGGCGCCCCAGCTTCAACAAATAACTCCACTAAACGTTGTGGGGTCATAGGGTCTTGCTCAGACGGTTTTAAAATAAAGGTGTTACCGCATGCAATGGCTAATGGGAACATCCATAACGGGATCATTGCAGGAAAGTTAAAGGGGGTAATACCGGCACATACTCCAAGAGGCTGAGTATAGCTGTAGGTATCAATGTTACGGGCGACGTTTTCAACGGTTTCGCCCATCATTAATGAGGCAACATTACAGGCATGTTCTGCCACTTCAATACCACGCCATACATCGCCTTTAGCATCTTCAAAGGTTTTACCGGTTTCTTGGGCTA
This sequence comes from Shewanella sp. OMA3-2, assembly GCF_021513195.1. Taxonomy (NCBI): domain Bacteria; kingdom Pseudomonadati; phylum Pseudomonadota; class Gammaproteobacteria; order Alteromonadales; family Shewanellaceae; genus Shewanella; species Shewanella sp. OMA3-2. The sequence goes on from NZ_CP090974.1 coordinate 3,024,518, forward strand.
AAATAGTCGCGATTTCATCATGGTGTTCTTTGAGAAGATGCTGATAACGCAACATGACTCGAGCACGTTCTGAAACGGGCACTTCTTTCCAGGTTTTAAAGGCTTCTTTTGCACTGTGAATGGCTTGCGCAACTTCTGCAGGTGTCGCTGCGTTGATTTTTGCAATCACACCATTATTGATAGGGTTAGTGACGTCGATATTTTGCGTACCAGTACCGACTGTGAACTCGCCATCAATATAATGTTTTACTTGTATGGTCATAATATATCCTTTGAACCTAATTAAATCGTGGTAAGCATTGATGGCAATGGTGTTGTATTTTTCCCGCTGACGCTAACGTCACAAGGTTATGGCTCATCAATGCTGATCTTGTTGAATGTTATGATTTCTAAATCACACTAAACTTCTATCAAATTAAACTTCAATCGCCATGGCGGTAGCCTCACCGCCACCAATGCACAATGACGCGACACCACGGCTTAAACCGCGTGCTTTTAATGCATAAATTAATGTCACTAATAATCGTGCGCCAGAACAGCCAATTGGATGGCCTATTGCACATGCTCCGCCATTAACGTTCACTTTGTTAGCATCTAAACCAAGTTCAGAAATTGCCAACATTGTGACCATGGCAAAGGCTTCATTGATTTCATATAAATCAACATCATCTTTGGTCCAGTTTACTTGACCCAGTAGTTTATTCATTGCCCCTACTGGCGCGGTAGTGAACAAAGATGGCTCTTGCGAATGGGTTGTATGACCTTTAATGGTGGCTAACACGGCTAAGCCTAAATTGGCGGCTTTTTCACGCGTCATCAATAATAGCACTGCTGCGCCATCAGAAATTGAGCTAGAGTTTGCGGCGGTAATAGTACCGTCTTTAGTAAATGCAGGACGTAACGTTGGAATTTTTTCAGGGCGGGCATTACCAGGTTGCTCATCGGTGTCGATTGTGATGTCACCGCGACGGTCACTGACCGTAACTGGGGTAATTTCAGCTTTAAACGCACCAGAATTAATCGCATTATTGGCTTTTTCAAGTGAGCCTAAAGCAAAAGCATCCATTTGCTCGCGAGTTAAACCAAAATCATCAGCAGTTTTTTGTGCAAAAGTCCCCATTGCACCGCCAGTGTAAGCGTCTTCAAGACCGTCTAAAAACATGTGGTCCATGACTTTACCATGCCCCATACGCATGCCACTGCGCGCTTTATCAAGTAAATAAGGTGCTTGGCTCATGCTTTCCATACCACCAGCAATAACCACTTCACTGCTACCGGCTTTAATTAAATCATGGGCCAACATGACAGTTTTCATTCCTGAGCCACATACTTTATTGATAGTTGTCGCGCCAACAGAAAGCGGTAAATCAGCCCCCAAAGTGGCTTGACGCGCAGGCGCTTGTCCAAGGCCCGCAGGTAATACGCAGCCCATTAGCACTTCATCAATACTGGCTGGCGATATACCACAGTCAGCAATTAACCCTTTAATGGCAGTGGCTGCTAAAGTAGGTGATTTCACTGAGGAAAGTGAACCTTGAAACCCCCCCATTGGGGTACGCTTTGCTGCAACAATAACAATATCTTGAGCCTGATTGCCCATCCCAGCTTGCTGTGAACTCATAACCACTCCATAAAAAATCTAAATATAACTAAAATACTTATCACCACTTTGACGTTTACGCGAACGTAAAGCAAGTAGTAATTAGTCGAACATAGTGATGAAATCTAATGTCATTGTCAGTCAAGATTTACACCTAGACAAATACAGTCATTCGACAATAGATTTACACAAGCATTATCAATAATATAATTGTATTTCAAGTACGAACTTCAAGTGTAAATTGAATCGAAAAAAGATGGAGATAATGCAGTTTACGTCTAAACACTTAGCGGTAAAGTTGGACTTGATTGCGTCCTTGGTTTTTAGCTTGATACATGGCTAAGTCGGCTTTTTTAACCAAATCGGTAAAGTGCTGCTCGGTTGAATCTTGGTGCCAATTTGAATATGCATCATCTTGCACCACTGCAACACCTAAACTAATCGTAAATTCAAGTGCAATATCACTAAATTGAAACGGTTTTTCGGCAATAACGCTCCTTAAACGCTCGGCTATTTGCATCGCTTCATTTTCATCCACATTGGGTAAAATGCATAAGAACTCTTCCCCGCCCACACGGCCCACAATATCGGTCTGTTTAATGTAACTTTGACAACGCCCTACAGCGGCAATTATCGCTTTATCACCTATGTCATGGCCAAATTGATCATTTATTTTTTTAAAATGGTCAATATCAAACAAAATAACAGCAAAAGGCTTTTGATTTTCCTGGCATTGCTGCAGACGCTTTCGTCCCTCTTCAAAGGTAAAGCGGCGATTAGCTATGCCTGTTAAAAAATCTGTTTGTGCTCGTCGAATAAATTGTCTTCGTGAATAAATCAAAAATATCACCAATACCGCTAAACTCGCTGCAATAACAATAAATATAAACATAGATAATTTGGTGATTCTTTGTTTATCGATCTGGTTAGTGAGACTTAATTGATTTATCGCTAATTCTTTTTCAAGCAATTGGTTTTCATACCGAGTGACTTTGACATTATGATTTAACGAGACAAGTACCACATCATTTGCCATAGAATCTTCCATATTATGTTTTTCAAATTCTATTGCAGAAAATAAATATCCTAACGCTGTGAAATACTCGCCTTCAGAAGCGAAATAAATCGACCTAACTTGCTCAATTAAACTCGCCGACTGAGCATTAAGCCCATCTGAATTAAGAAATCGCTCTGCTACTTGCCCTGCCGTTGCAACATCTTGATAATGAAACAAACCTAACGCCCACAACCCCAAACTTTGAGTCACAAAAAATGCTTCTTCCGTCTCTTTTGAAGCATCATTAGCCATTTCAAATGCTTGAATTGCTGTTGAATATTCTTGTCGTCCAAGGTGATAACGGCCTTTGTTGAAGTAATAGAAAAATGGCAGGTCTTTATTCTTTTTCATTTGCACAATTAAAGCAGACATTTGCTGGAGATAACCGTCGGCACGTTTCCATTTAGTCAACGTCACCGCTTCGCCAACTAAATTATGTAACATATTGAACATATTCTTTTTATCATCAACTTGCTGCCAATGATTGAATGCTTGTTGAAAATAGTCTTCCGCTTGTTTATGCAAATGATTATCACGGTATATCGCCGCGGTCGCATTAAAAATTTTCGCCAGTTTGTCGGGGGATAATTGATATTCTTTTGCAATATCTAATGCTTCAGATAAGTGCATTAGGCCAATATCAAAATTATTGGCTTGATTAAAACAAAAAGCCGTTTGAGTAAGTGCATCCGCTAATAGAGCCTGATCTGATTGTTTATGGGCTAATTCAACGGCGATAATCCTATCTGGACAATACTGTTTATAATCATTTGTTTGCAAATACACCATAAATGAACGGGCAAGATAACCTTTAACCAAGAGTGGCGACTGAGGAGTAGCTGACAGTATGTTTATTGCTTGTGAATAACTTTGAAAGGCTTGTTCCAGTTGTTTATCTTGTTCTTGCGCAGCGGCGAGATGTAACAATAACTGGGCTTTATCTTCGGCGGGATGGTGGCTTACCTGCGACAATTGCAGAGTGATATAGTCAATTTTATTCGCAGGGGTATCAATACCAGTTAGATGTTGTTCAATAATCGTCAAATTGGGTGAGTTGGCGGCAAAGCTTATTGGCCCACATAATAGATAAGCCAATAGCGCCATGCCTTTAAAGACAGTCAAGTTACCTACAAGTTGATGATTTACAATTGCCGATAAATCAAACATATTTTAAATTCATCTGGAAAGATCAACAGACTCTAACATAACGCTAATGCAGACCAATTGGAAACACCTATTGATACATTATTGGTAATAAATAGTTAACCCGACTTAATATCAATTAACCGCTGGTTTTCTTACTTTCCCAGGGTGTCATTTTACTCATATCACTTAAATCGTATGGCGTTAACTGATAAACATAATAGTTAAGCCAATTACTGACAAGTAAGCTGCCGTGACTGTGCCAACGGACAATTTGATCCTGCGATGGGTCGTCATTGCGATAATAATTTAAGGGCACACTTGGATTCAAACCTTGGGCTAAATCGCGTTGATATTCATCGTTTAAGGTACCCTTTTGATATTCTGGATGCCCCATAACAAATAAATTACGACTATCGCAGCTTAAGGCTATATACACACCAGCTTCTGCTGATTCAGCCAAAATATCGACCTCAGGATGTTGACGAATATCATCAATATTGACTTCAGCAAAACGCGAATGGGGAGCGTAAAACTCATCATCAAAACCACGCAGTAAAGGATGAGGCTCACTGGCCCTAACATGATTAAATACACCTGAGCGCTTTTGCGCTAACAAACCACGGTTTATGCCATATAAATGAAATAACCCCGCATGTGCCGCCCAACACAAAAACAATACCGAGGTAACATGACGCTGCGACCAATCAATAATCTCTTTGATATGATCCCAATAAACAACATCTTCAAAATCAAGTTGTCCTAAAGGTGCACCAGTAATAATCAGTCCGTCGTAATTGTTGTGCCTGACGTCTTCAAAATCACGATAGAAAGTATTCATATGGTCAACCGAGGTATGCTTAGATTCTTTATCATGAATACGCAGTAAATCAACACCGACTTGTAATGGCGTATTGCCTAATAAACGTAGAAGTTGAGTTTCGGTCTCAATTTTATTGGGCATCAAATTCAAGATAAGCACCCGCATAGGACGAATATCCTGGTTGGCTGCGCGAGTTTCTGACATCACAAAGATGTTTTCTGACTCTAAAATACCTGCTGCGGGTAAATCATCTGGAATTCGAACTGGCATACTCGTTCCCTTACCTAATTATTAATCGACAAATACGGCTGACATTATCGCTTTACGAGATCAACAACCACAGATAATGGCTGAGGATTAGCTAGGTTTACTGGATAAGATTGCGTATTAATAAACCACAATTCATCAGCAACAGTAATCCGTGCACTAATGGCATAACGATGGCCTGTTTTAAAAACATCTGTTGGCACAACAAACTTGAAAGGTGTGACACCTGTGACTGGGCTTATTTGATATTCAGCCAAGACTTCTGCTTTAACATCTTGCAAAGACACATCCTGTAATTGGATTTTGATCACAGAATCAGCAGATAAAGCAATACGTTGTTTGTATAACACTTCACCAATAATATTGATGTTGTCTGGTGCAGGTTGACAAGCTGATAAGCCCGTAACCATTACTAGAGTGCATAAAAGAGCTTTAATCATAAGTCTCCTGTGCTAATTTTGTAATATTGCATCATCATACATTAAGACGTCTGGAAGTCTACACTTCCAACATTGAAATATTTTCGTGCTTGTTATCGCTAGCGCTTATTTCTATCATAAACCTTACTTGAAAATAACGAGCGCCATAAACCCCATGACCACTATTGCCACCGCTATGATTATTGGTGCTAGCTCGCAGCTAAGTAAAGAATTAGCCCGCCAGCTTGCTGCTCAAAACGTCAAGTTGCTGTTATTTGTGCAACAACCAGAGTTGTTAACCGAATTTGCTAAAACACTGCCCGTTTCAGTGCAAGTTTTGCCATTATCAATCACAGAACCTGCCAAGTTAATTGAACAAATAACCACTTCATGGCAGCAAGAAAACGGCGCCCATTTGGTGATTGTTAATACTGGCATGAATGGTTACGATGCCACCCTTCCCTGGCAATTAGAACAAGATATTATTGATGTCAATGTAAAAGGCTTTGCTGCTATTTGTCACTGTGTATTCAAATTGATGACAGAACAAGGTTATGGCCAGCTGGCAGCAATTAACTCAATAGCAGGACAGAGAGGTGGGCCAAGCATGGCTTACCATGCATCTAAGGCATTTGCCGCTAATTATTTTGAAGGCTTAAGCATGCATGCACAGCGATTAAAACTGCCTATTACCATTAGCGATATTCAATTAGGCTTATTAGATAAAGCCGCATTGCAACAAAAGCAGGTTTTATTAGCCCCTTTAGACAAAGTTGCTAAACAAATTTTGATTGCGTTGCAAAAGGGCAAACGCCAAGTATATGTGACCAAACGTTGGCGTTTTGTTGCTTGGCTGAATCGGTTGTTACCTGAGTATATTTATAATACTCGCCATTGGCAGTCGAAAAAGCGCAAATAACCTCATCACACTACAACTAAAATAATCGAATAAAAAAGCTTAAAGTTTGGGCCTAGATCACCCTTGCAATAAATACTCTTCGGCTTTTTCAATACTGCGCGGTTTACCCACTAGCATTAAAATATCATTGCGGCGAAATACCCAATCATCCGGTGCAGGCTCGATCTCAGAGCCTTTTCTGCGCACAGCTCTAAGTTCAACCTCTAATTGATGCCATGGAATGTCTGCGACTTTTTTACCGACACTGCTGGCACTGGTCGTTAAGGACACTGCATGCAACAAATCCAAAGTAAAGTCCGTTTCTGTGCCAGAAAAAAATCCATGTAAATATTGATAATGGTTACGCCGCTCTGATTCAAGCCGTTTAAGAATGCGCTGCAAGGGCACGCCACACTTGTAGAGCACCTGAGAAACCAACATCAGACTGCCTTCCAACGACTCAGGTATCACCTGTGTTGCCCCAGCCTCTTTAAGGCCTTTAAGATTTGAATCATCTCGCGTACGGATAAGAATTTTAGCATCAGGAGCTAATTTTCGACTTACCGCTAACGCTTCTTCAGCCTGGCGTTCTTCTGTAAAGGTCACTACCACCATACTGGCTTGGCGGATCCCTATTCGCTTTAAAATCCCCATTTTACAGGCATCGCCAAAATAAACCGGTTCACCAGCTGCGCGGGACTCTGTTACACGGGTGGGATCAAGATCTAACACTATATAATTAATCGCTTCGGTTTTTAAGAAACGGGCAATGGTTTGCCCTACACGGCCGTAACCTAAAATCACCACAAAATCATCATCATCGCTGTTAGGTAAAGTAATGGTTTGTGACGCCATCCCTTTAGGTGGCTTACCGCCCTTAATCTTTTTGGCTATATCGACACTGTTGCGGATTAACCACGGGGCAAATGACATTGAAATAACGGCTACCGCAACCAGTATAGTACTGACTTTATTTTCTAATAACTGATAGTTAACCGCCAAGGCCAACAACACAAAACTGAACTCGCCTACCTGTCCTAAACTGATTGCGGTACTTAATGCCACTTTGGCGTGTTCACCCGCCAACTTTAATAACCCATAAACGATTATTATTTTAAGTGCAATAACGGCGATCAAAGTGGTTAATATTTGCCACCAATATTGTATTATCAAGTCAAAATTCAGCATCATTCCAATCGAGATAAAAAATAGTCCCATCAATAAATCTCTAAATGGGCGAATATCGGCTTCTAATTGACGGCGATACTGGCTTTCTCCAAGTAACATACCGGCAATAAATGCCCCTAATGCCATTGACAGCCCTAGCCACTGAGTAAATGCCCCTGTCAATAATGCGACAACTAAAGTCGATAATACAAATAACTCATTAGAACGTGAACGAGCTACTTCATCAAAAATTCGTGGCAATATCCATTTACCAAATGACATGAGTCCGAGAAAGGCCAAAATACCGGTTAGCAAACCATACACTATGCTATTTATGCTCATTTGACTGCTATCATTAGCCAGCAGAGGTAATAGAATTAGCATGGGCACCACGGCTAAATCCTGAAATAACAGTACGCTGACCGATAATTCTCCGTGGCGCCTTCTAAGCCAACCTTGTTCGTTCATCAGTTTAAGCACAATGGCGGTAGAGGATAATGCGATAGCTGAGCCAATGACCAATGATGCTACCCAATTTTGCCCCAATAGGTAAGCGACACCACCCGCTATTAATGTGGTGATAATCATTTGAGCGCTACCCAAGCCAAACACAGTACGACGCATTGACCATAAACGCGGCACAGAAAACTCAAGCCCTAAAGTAAACATCAACAGCACCACGCCAAGTTCAGCAACATAGTGCATCTCATGTTGAGTAAACCAGTGAAAACCACTTGGGCCACTGATCACCCCGGTCAAAAGATAAGCCAGAATCGCAGGTAATCCTACCCGCCCTAAAATAGCAATTGTTGCTATGGCGATAACTAACATAAATAAAATATGAATAAACATATTGTTTTCCATAGGCAAAAAACTCCCTGTCAAGAAACTGTCGAAAGCGTTGCATCCTGTTTGTCAAAATAACAAATAAATTACAAACACTTAAAAAACATAGAAAAATAAATTTAGGCATGTAACTTGCTTAATACCGGTATCACAGTGACACGTTTTGGAGTACCCCTATGGATTTTGCAATTGCAACCGAACTTTTCCCAGAAGAATATGGGTATAGGTCAAACACCTATCTACGGATGGAGCCTGAGCTTGATCTGGTCCAAGTGATCCAGCAATTACATGCAAGTTTAGATCCTCGGACAGTTTTTGCCTGCTATGGCAAAATTGTCGGTCAACATTTGCCGATAAAAGCACTGCAACTGTTCGTCGCAGACCAAAAGTTTACCTGGGGGCGTCACAATGGCATTGAGTTAGTACGCCATATTAAAACTGAATCCGATACCTTAAAGATACATTACTATCTTTCAGTGCCACTCAGCCCAATACAACTAACACTACTTAATCACATTGAAGCATTGATATTACAGCCATTTAATAACGCCCTTAAGTATCAACAGGTGTCTAACCAGGCTATGTTTGATGCATTAACAGGCCTTGGTAATCGTTATTACTTGAAAAAAGTGATACATACAAGCATTGCCAGAGCGCAGCGTAAACAAGGTCATGTGTCTTTAATCGTATTAGATTTAGATAAGTTTAAACAACTTAATGATAAATTTGGTCACATTGTAGGGGATAACGTACTCGCCAGCTTTGCGACCTTAATTAATGATTCTATACGAGATACCGACCAAGCATTTCGCATTGGTGGCGACGAATTTGTTGTTATCACCGAAGGGGGTCATCCGCGGCAAGCTTAGTATGCCAACGCATTTTAGATAACTTACCTCAGTGCCCTGAACTGATGGAGTATAATGTTAAGTGTAGCTTAGGTATTGCTCAGTCGCGTGCTAAAGAAGAGCTGGCCACACTTTATGAGCGTGCCGATAAAGCCATGTACAGTGCAAAGGCAGCAGGCAGAAACTGTTTTAAAATTTGTGCAGACACGCAATAGTTAGCATAAAAATCATCATAATGACCATAGCCTTACTCCACTATGGTCATTGGTGAAATGATGAATCTACATAGTTATTTTACAACCCTCTAAGCTGAATACGTCTTAAAAACTCCGTCATCACCCGATCATAAACTAAATCACCTAAAAACAAGTCCTCTACCCCATGGTCAATACTCGGGTTATCATTCACTTCAATCACAAAGGCTTTACCGTCAATTTCTTTTAAATCGACACCGTATAAGCCGGCACCAATTAAATTAGCCGCTTTACTGGCAGCATCAATCACTTGTTGCGGCACCATCTTTAAGTCAACACAATCAAAATCACCACTGCTCACACGACCACTTTGATGATGTTGATAAATTTGCCAGTGACCGCGGCTCATAAAATAGCGGCAAGCATATATAGGCTGACGGTTTAACATGCCAATACGCCAGTCGTAATCTGTTGGCATAAAGGCTTGGGCTAAAATTAACGCACTGTGTTCAAAAATTTTATTCGCCTGTTCAATTAAAGTTTCTCTGTCTTTAACTTTTAATACCCCAAGCGAAAACGCCCCATCAGGTACTTTAAGTACCGCAGGTAAGCCTATGGCCTCAATAACATTATCTACCCAGTTTTCATCAGACTTTTTAAAAATTAAACTTTTAGGGACTGGCACTTTGTGGCGATTCAATAACTCAGTTAAAAATACCTTATTGGTACACTTCATTATGGATTCAGGGTCGTCCATTACTACTAGTCCTAACTGCTCTGCCGCTTTAGCAAATCGATAAGTAAAGTTACTAATATTGGTGGTTGAGCGAATAAATAAACCATCAAACTCACTTAAGCGCGCTAAATCACGGGAGCCAATTTGAACCAGATCCATCCCAATACGGTTGGCTGATTTAGTAAATAATTTAAGGGCAGCTTTGTCCGATGGCGGCATTTTCTCGTGTTCATCGACCAACATGGCAATTTCATAGCGATACCGTTTAGCTGCTTTAGGTAACTTCCATACCTTTTGCGAAAACACTTCTAAATACTTAGCAAACAAATCTTGCTCAATATCAGTTAAGTTTTGAAATGTCGCAGGTTCAATGGTATCCACTTGCCATTTATCGGACTGTTTAGATAAACGCACTTCAAGAATAGGTACGGTGAATCGTTCAAATATTTTACGGGCGATTTTTTCTAATGCAGGGTTATCACAATAACCGAAAAAGATTTTCATCGAAATATCATTAACGGTCGCGGCTAATTTATCCAAGCCAGACTGAGGCAGGCTAAAAAAACGGTCTTGAGATAAATCATTAATGGTCATTACCCGAGGGATAACCCTGTGCCCCCGCGCCTCTGCCATTAACGAACAATAATATCCGGTACTTAAATAGTCATAGCTACGACACAAGTTAATCACTTGCATAGCGCCTTTGTCTGAATAGGCTCCCATGTTTAAATAATCGTGAACAGTGACCATGTTGTCACTTGGAAGGTAAGGACGCCAATCACTTGCGTCATCAGTAACAATTAAAAACTGAGCCATAAATATCTATTGCCTCTTGTGTGGTTTAGCGCGTAAATTAACTCACTATCATGTTTGCCAACCCGAGCCTACTCATGCTGCTTCGCCAAGCTATTGCCAGCGATTTACCCCAACTAAACCACATAGAAACCAATGCATTTAGTGGTGATAAAATCAGCTCTCGGCAGATGAAACGCTTTATAAACTCGCCACTGGACTGCTTATTAGTGGCCGAGGTCGACGGCACACTAGCAGGCTATGCTTTAGTGTTATTTCATCGTGGCACCCGTTTAGCCAGGCTGTATTCAATTGCCGTAGCAGCTGAATTTAGAGGCCGCAACATTGCCTTTGAATTGGTAAAGCAATGCGAGCATACCGTAGTTGAGCGTGGCTTCATTACATTACGCCTAGAAGTACGAAACGACAATATAGCCGCAAAAAATCTTTATTTAAAAATGGGTTATAAGATACTTAAAACCTTAGTACATTATTATGATGATCTAGCGGATGGCGTGCGTATGCACAAACGCCTAGACCCACCAGGACCAAGTAAAGTCATCAAAATGCCTTTATATGTGCAAACCACCCCATTCACCTGTGGCGCAGCATGTTTAATGATGGCCATAAGTGCGGTAAAGCCACAGTATAATCCTAGCCGAGTCGATGAACTGAGTATTTGGCGTGAAGCCACCACTATTTTTATGACCAGTGGTCATGGTGGTTGCAGCGTACATGGCTTAGCGTTAGCCGCCATTAAACGCGGATTACAAATAGAGATGTACAGCCAATCAACCTCAGTACCGTTTATTGATAGCGTGCGTGATACCAATAAAAAGGCTGTTATCACCTTGGTACACGATGATTTTTGTCAGCAACTGACTTCGCAAGGCATTGCAATCAACAATGCCTCCCCCACACTAGCGCAACTACGCGGTTGGATTGACTCAGGCTTTGTTGTGTTATTGATGATAAGCACCTATCGATTTAATGGCGAAAAAGGCCCACATTGGGTGGTATTGAGCGGCTACAACGAGCAGTTTATGTTTATCCACGACCCCTTTGTTGAAGCACAAAAAGATGCCATAAATGCCGCTTATGTGCCGATAAGTCAATCTGAGCTAGCGCAGGTAATGTCTTATGGGAAGCAGAAATTGGTGTCTTGTTTAGTGGTTAAATCGGCTGCGGTTTAATGGTTAATATTTGGGTTTGTACTTGTGTTCTACGCCGATAACATAGCGCTGACCTCAAGTGAAAAGTGACATGAGATTATTTTAAAATACTGACTTGTTTATGCCCCAAGGTTTGTTTGGAATATGGCCTACGACCACTATGAACATGAAGCTTCGCTCACAGTAAAGAATGTATCGTGAAATTTATCTTTATAGTTTCAGTATGGTATTTACTCACCGACACGCAGCAAGTACGTCTGGTAGTCGAGAAGAATGGGGCAAACAGTGGTGTGAGTATTTGAGCAATAGCTTGCTGAATCACACGGTCAATGACGTTAGGGATCCCCAATTTGCGTTTACCGCCATCGGTTTTGTCGATCTCTACGCGCCTGACCGCTGAGGGTTGGTATTCACCTTGCTCTAATTGAGATTTACATTGTTGCCCGCCTTGTTGCATCCAAAGCGGGAAGGCTTCGATGGTCATGCCATCGATGCCAGCCGCGCCTTTATTGGCTTTCACTTGACGCCAAGCTCTGTGTAAATTTTCAGGCTTGAGTAGTTGCTGAAATAGATCGCGGTTGAAGGCCGGTTGCATATCAATACGCTGCCGATAGTAATCGTCTGGCGACGTAGTGGGTATCGACAAGTTTGACAAGACTCCTCCTTCTTCTAAATGTTCAGGCCTTCACCATGTCCCAACCATTACGCTGGGCGTTGGGTTACTCGGCAACTGCTCCTGCGTTGCTCTACCTCCTGCATCCATGCTGTCGTATGCCGTCTGCTGACTTCTGCTTAATCACATGTCAAGTTACCTCGTCATGCGCTATCGGTTTTGACCGCCACGGATGGCGGAAATGCAGATATTGCAGGAGCAATATATCTGCCATCTGGTTCGCTCTTTTCAGTCGATGAAATTGAAAAGCCAAGGCACTTATAAACCAGAGCCTTACTGGTTAATAGCCAATCGCGTGTTAAACAGATCTCCCCACTCTGTATTAAAAAGGAAGGAACATGAACTTTCTGTGCACGACTGTATCATTTACGGTGGCCATTAGATCACGTGGTTTCGTCGTCTTGTGCCCTTGCTTCGCGGGGCAGCCCCTGCCAACTCACCTCTAGCCTACGCCTCATATGATGTTCTTGTTCATCAGCTCGCCTTCTTTGTAAATAAACAAGGCTAGCGGCTTCCTCCAGACCAAACCTCGCGGATAAGCCCTTGCCATTCGCTAGTAGTTAACGTTTAATAACAGTATGTTATTCTCTTTTAGAAAGAGTAACGGTGATCTTCCTACAGAGGACTTTCACCTCATTAGTTCATGCCCATGCTGGGCGTACACAAGCAAAGGCAGCATCGCCCTGCGGGCTGGACACGCTAACGCGCGCCGCTGCTTTGGGCGTTAGCCGGTAGGAGGTACTATGCTAATCATCGCGTCAATGTTACTTATCCTATGTGGGGTTATTCATTCGGTCCTTGGTGAGCGCTACATACTGATTCGTTTGTTTAAGCGTGACAATTTGCCACATATTTTGGGAAACGATCAATTTACAAAAGGTACTCTTCGATTTGCGTGGCATATAACAAGTTTGGCTTGGTTTGGTTTTGCGGCACTTTTAATCTTGCTACCAGGTTCGAAAATACTGCTATTAACAGTCAGCGCGGTATTTGCGGTAAGTGGTGTTTTTTCAGCTTACTTCACAAGAGGTAAGCATTTATCATGGTTGGTTTTTTTGGCTATCAGCGCATTAACACTAGCGAGTGCTGTGAGTGGCTAATCGGGTTACCGGAGGTATCTAGCCTCCAGCCCCTACACCACACTGTATGCGGCTCTGCACACGACTGAATGGATTCAGGAGGTAGAGCAGCGCAGGAGCATGTTGCCGAGGGCGGTTAATTTACTCTCTTTAAAGAAATGACTTAACTCACTTTCTGGTTAGCTATTTATTACAAAAAATGAACTGCGATCCATCTCTTAGTGAATATAATCCTGCTTTCTTAACTATTTATTCGAGCTGGCATTACTCAAAATTTAGTCGGTCAGGGTAAACTTTTTATAAAATAAAACCTTCCACCCGCTTTCTTCAAATATTATACTCGGTATGTCAATTAGTTCTAGGACGCTAAATATTGGTTTTGATTTTTTCAAGCCTGCAGGTACCCAAATACTATAAAGGCGAACCATGAGTGTTTGCGAGACGACCGTCCGCCCCATGGACGGGTCGGCCGAGCTATAGGGACATACTTGCGCGTGTCGGTAAGTAAATGTCATGGTAAGCCTGTAGATAGAGTTTCAGCAAGCTCACTTTTCTCCAAAAATAAGTTAACTTTTGTGTTTATCGTTTTGTAATAACCAAAAATGAAGCTAAATCGAAGAGATAAAGATTCGGGTGCAGATGAGCCAGCGAGTATCTAAAACAGGGCGAAGTTTCACTACGTGAAACATTTCTGAGCGAGAGGCATGGATGACGAACTGGCTGTTTAACAGGATGTTATTGGTTTGGTTAAGCCCACATGGATGCTGATTTTAAAACCAAGAGCCGGCGTCTCGCTGGATCATTTGCACTTGAAGTGAATATGAGGTCTATGAGTATAAAATTGTATCTGGTTACACTTTTATAAAGTGAAATCTTCCAACCCGCTTTTTTCCAAAAGTGAGTGAACTGTTATTCTGATTTAATTTTTGCCACCGCCATCAATGAAGCATGAGCTAATCTCTTCACGCTTAAAACAAACTGATCCCTTTCAGCCCAGCTTGAGCTAGATAGCGCTTATCGACCCATAGGCCGATTGCAGCGACTAATATCTCATCATAAAAAACTAACGGAATTTGTTGGCGACGCCAGGGGGGAATATTGCACTCTTGCCACAGCTTCTTTAATTCACGTGGTTTCACGCGGTGTGAACTGGTAAATTGAGGGTGACATTTAATCGAACCTGTAGCGCCAAAACGAATGGTCACTTTACTGTTAGCTATCGGTAATGCCAGTAAAGGTTTATCAACCGATATTTGCTGACTTAACTGACATTGGTGCTGACCCATATTTATGGTTAGCTCCGCTATTTCGCCGTTTAAAAGATTTATAAACTCAGCGCTTAGTTGGGCTGCCTCTGGTACGTCAAGCTCACAGGAGTGAAGCACATATGCGACACCTGCAAAACGTTTAACTTGATAACTGCCCCATTGAATTGACACATTCGCATCATCTTTGGCAATCAGCAGTTGTGACAGTATCTGCTGTAATTGCGCCTGCGACGGTAAACTTACGCCGCAATGGACTAAATATCCGCGAAACAGTAATGCTTGCCAGGCAGCGGTTAGCTGTTCAAAACCGCTGAGTGTAAAACCGCTTGATTCAGTCAGTAATGCATTATCATCACTGGCTAGCACTAGCCATTGGGGTAAGCGATGACTGACTTCGTTATCAATCACTTCTTGCTGTTCGGCGCATAAGGCTGCACTTCTGGCTGCGGTTGTGGCGATACTTGGCCAGCGTTGCTTTAAGCGTGGAATAATATCAAGGCGCAAAAAGTTTCGATCATAACTGTCGTCTTGATTACTTTCATCTTCGATATGAATTAACCGCTGCAGAAGGGAAAATTGTTCTATTTGATCGCGGCTAATGTCTAATAACGGCCTAACCAACCAGGCTTGCTTATAAGCTTGAATAGCCGCCATAGCCCCTAGCCCTTTTGGGCCTTGACCGCGTTTTAACGCTAGTAGCAGCGTTTCGAGCTGATCATCTTGATGATGAGCCGTGAGTAAAATATCACCGGAATTAAGGTAACGGTCAAATGCCTGATAACGGGCGTCTCGTGCTTGCGCTTCTAGACTTTGTCTTGGGCCTTTATCGACAGTAACCCGCTCAATTTGTATGGGTAACTGATAATGCCCTGCGCGAGTGATGCAGTGCTGCACCCAGGTGTTGGCATTGGCACTAAGGCCATGATGAACATGAATAAGTAAACAGGCAATATGTGGATATTTGTGTGCGAACGCGCTCAGTCCTGACGCTAATACTTCCGAATCAACCCCACCACTGTAAGCCAGTACTAACTTAGCCGCGCGCGCCCCCTGCTCTGTCGTTAATTGATAAAGCGGCATTACCGACTGCTCTAACAAGCTCAGTAATTGCTCTTTGGTCATCTGCGCTGAAGCTAAGTTATTTGAAGCAGGGTTACTTGAAACTACGTTATTTGAAGCTTGGTTATTCGCTGTCATGGTGTGCGCCTAATTAAAGACAATTTTAACATTCGACGAGCCCATCAGGGTTTCTAGGGCGAGCATTAAATCATCTGATGGATTGACCCGCCATTCATCTCCCAGCACTAAGCGCCCTGCTGCGGCGTCTTTGGTATAATTGATCACCACAGGCACAGCGCCTGCTTTCCACGGCATTAATATTTGCTGAAAATGAGTTAACCATTCTGGCGATAACATATCGGCATGGATATTAAGCTCAACCGCTTTGGCAAAATGACTTCTTGCTTCGCCAATTTCAATAATATTACGGCCATTCATTCTATTGCCACCGGCAAAATCATCATAACTGACATCGCCTTCACAGATTAAAATGCGATCTTTTTCAAGTAAATGACCGAATTTTTCAAATGGTTCAGTGAATAACATCACCTCTAAGCGAGCACTTTTATCGTCAAGCGTCACTAAACCCATTTTTGAGCCGCGCTTAGTGATCATCACGCGGGTGGCAACCACTAGTCCCGCGACTTTAACCGTTTTACCCCGCTCAGTCGGGTGAATGTCTTTTAAGCGACCTGATGTATATTGTTTCAACTCAGCTAAATACTGGTTAATTGGATGACCGGTTAAGTACAACCCAAGGGTATCGCGCTCACCTTCTAACCATATTTTGTCTGGCCACGGCGTACATTCAACAAAGTTTTGCTTATTATCGTCTGGCTCATCATTGAGCAAACCAAACATATCATGTTGACCGATTTCTTGCGCTTTGGCATGTTGCGCCGCGGCTCTGATAGCTTCGGGTAATGTGGCCATCATCGAAGCTCGATGTGGGCCAAGATTATCGAGTGCGCCGGCACAAATAAGCTTTTCGATAACCCGTTTATTGAGCTTTTTCAAATCAATACGGGCACAAAAATCAAATAAATCGATAAAAGGGCCATCTTTGCGTGCTTCAAGAATAGAATCGACTGGGCCTTCACCCACGCCTTTAATCGCGCCAATGCCATACACAATATTTAAGTCATCATCAACGGTGAACTTAAATTGGCCTTTGTTCACATCTGGCGGAATAAGCGGCAAGCCCATACGTTCACATTCATCAACTAAGGTAACAATTTTATCAGTGTTATCCATATCCGCAGACATTACCGCTGCCATAAATTGCGCGGGATAATGGGTTTTAAGCCACAATGTTTGATAAGACACCAAAGCGTATGCAGCAGAATGCGATTTGTTAAAACCGTAACCGGCGAACTTTTCAACCAAGTCGAAAATCTTCATCGACAAGTCGCCGTCAACGCCGTTATTAATCGCGCCTTCTTTGAACGTGCCGCGCTGCTTAGCCATTTCTTCAGGTTTTTTCTTACCCATAGCACGGCGAAGCATGTCTGCGCCGCCTAGGGTATAACCCGACAGCACCTGCGCAATCTGCATGACTTGCTCTTGATACAAGATAATGCCGTAGGTCGGTGACAGTAATTCTTTTAGCGATTCATGCTGATACTCGGCGTCAGGATAAGACACGGCTTCGCGGCCATGTTTACGCTCGATAAAGTTATCTACCATGCCTGACTGCAAAGGCCCTGGACGGAAAAGGGCTACCAGTGCGATCATATCTTCAAAACAGTCTGGTTGCAGACGTTTAATCAGATCTTTCATGCCGCGGGATTCAAGCTGGAATACCGCTGTGGTTTCATAGCGTTGCAGTAATTTAAAACAGGCGGGATCGGCCAGCGGAATCGCTTCAATACGAACCGGTTCTTTACCTTGTTTGGCTAGGCGCGGATTAATCATCTGCAATGCCCAGTCAATAATGGTTAAAGTACGTAAACCCAAGAAGTCGAACTTAACTAAACCTGCGGTTTCAACGTCATTTTTATCAAACTGCGTGACCGGATTTAAGCCTTCAGCGTCACAATATAATGGCGCAAAGTCCGTTATACGAGTCGGCGCAATAACCACACCACCGGCATGTTTACCCGCGTTACGCGTTACGCCCTCTAAACGACGACACATGTCGATAAGTTCTTTGACATCTTCATCCGCGGCATAGGCTTCAGATAGCGCAGGTTCTACTTCAAATGCTTTAGCCAGCGTCATGCCAGGTTCTGCGGGGATCATCTTAGTTAGACGTTCAACAAAACCATATGGATGACCTAATACACGTCCAACATCACGTACAACCGCTTTAGCCGCCATAGTACCAAAGGTAATAATTTGTGATACCGCTTCTCGGCCATATAGTTCGGCTACGTGATCAATAACTTCGTCACGGCGATCCATACAAAAATCGACGTCGAAATCGGGCATAGATACACGTTCAGGGTTTAAGAAACGCTCGAACAGTAAATCGTACTCTAACGGGTCTAAATCTGTAATTTTAAGTGCGTAAGCTACTAATGATCCCGCACCAGAACCACGGCCAGGACCTACCGGAATGCCTTGGTCTTTACCCCATTGAATAAACTCCATCACAATTAAGAAGTAGCCTGGGAATCCCATTTGATTAATAACTTTTAGCTCAATTTGAAGACGCTCATCGTATTCAGGTCTTCTTTGGGCTCTAACGGTTGGATCCGGGAATAAAAACTCAAGACGCTCTTCTAAGCCTTTTACCGACACGTCAACCAAGAAGTCTTCTATCGATAAGTCGCCGGTTGGAAAGTTAGGCAAAAAATATTCATATAATCTGATGGTAACATTACAACGTTTAGCGATTTCTACCGTATTAGTAATGGCTGAAGGAATGTCTTTAAACAGTTCACACATTTCATCTTCACTGCGAAGATACTGGCTATTACTGTATGTTTTAGGCCGTCTAGGGTCGACTAGGGTATAGCCATCGTGAATAGCGACGCGAATTTCATGCGCCTCAAAGTCATCGGCTTTTAAAAACACCACCTGGTTTGTGGCAACTACCGGAATCCCCGTTTGAGCAGCAAGATCGACCGCCATGTGTAGATAGCGTTCTTCATCTGGGCGGTCGGTACGAATAAGTTCAAGAAAATAGCGATCACTGAAGTGGGTTTGATAAAAGTTTACGAGGTCGTTAACTTGGTTTTGGTTACCTTTTAATAACGCTTTACCTATATCGCCTTCTTTGGCACCCGATAAGACTAAGATCCCTTTGTTATAGGTTACAAGCCAGGCTTGGTCGATAACAACGCGACCGTCGACTTGGCCGCGAAGATAAGCTTCACTGATTATCTGGGTTAAATTTTGGTAACCGTCGTTATCCATTGCAAGAATGGTTAGTGCACATAATTCTTTTTCAAAACCAGGCACACGCATCCAAAAGTCAGCACCCACAATTGGTTTAATACCCACGGCATGTGCACCGCCATAAAACTTCACTAAACCACAAAAGTTGTTTTGATCTGTCAATGCGATTGCGGCCATTCCCTGCGCTTCTGCTGCCGCTAAGATAGGTTTAACTTTAGCCACACCATCTGTCATGGAATAGTCACTGTGAACGCGCAAATGCACAAAACGAGGATCGGACATAAATAAAATTCTTATTTTTCGAAGCTAAAAAAGATGCCAATAATGTGGTTGAAACTATCAATAACACTAGCAAACATTCACATTACAGCCAATGCTTATTAAAAGTGGAATTATCGAAATCAACACCTTGAAATAGAAACCGCTAAGGTTAACAAATGGCTTGACGCTTGAGTGATGTAAAGCGAGTTTAATTAGACCCTATCACATCAAACACTATGATACTCATGCAACACTATTGGTTTTAAAAGTAAGCGCAATTAAAGCGAGATCCCATAAAATCTTTACATTTAAAACATCAATATCTCGGGATTATTTTGCCGCGTTTGCTAAACATTCAGCAACCGGTTTAAAGCTTTTTCTATGTTCATCGATCACACCAAACTGTGCAAGCGCTTCAAAATGTGCTTTGGTAGGATAACCCTTATGTTTAGCAAAACCATAATGCGGATACAGGGCATCAAGATCATCCATTTCTTTATCACGGGTCACTTTAGCAATAATTGATGCAGCACTGATTGAAGCCACTAAACCATCCCCTTTAATAATCGCATGGGCTGAAATACCAAAATCAGGCACGCGGTTACCATCCACTAATACCCGTTCAGGCAAAATGGTCAACCCCGCCACAGCACGCTGCATGGCTAACATAGTCGCTTGTAAAATATTAATTTGATCAATTTCAGTAGGGCTTGCTCGGCCAACACTGACAGCTAACGCATTGGCCATAATATCTTGATATAACGCATTGCGACGTTTTTCTGTCAACTTTTTAGAATCATTCAACCCGATTATCGGTTTAGTTGGATCTAAAATCACTGCGGCTGTAACCACATCACCCACTAAAGGGCCACGGCCAACTTCATCAACACCGGCGACAATACCTTCAGAAATCATCGCCACTTGTTCTGGGGTGATCTGTTTTATCACTTGCGGTAATGTCGACATATAAGCTTATCCTAGGTGTGAGCATCAGCCAATTAATGTGCTGGCAATAATGCCACGACAGCATCGGCAGCACGCTCGCTGGCATTACATTTAAGTAATAAATGTAACTGTTCAAATTTTGCATTAAGTGGTGCGAAATCTTGATTCAGTTGTTTCATCAGTGCATCTGCAATTAACTCTGGCTGGCAATTAGCTTGCATTAATTCAGGCACGATTGTTTCGTTAGCTAATAAATTAGGCAGCGAATAGTTTTTGATTTTCATCATACGAATAGCAATGGCATACGTAATAGGGCTAACGCGGTAAGACACCACCATAGGGCGTTTGACCAACATAGCTTCTAATGTGGCTGTACCTGATGCTAATAAAATGCAATCAGCGGCGGCCATCACTTCCCGAGATTGCCCTTCGATAAGTTCAACCTCTAAATCTGGCGCATGTGCCACCAAGGCATCCAGAAACTGTTGCCGACGCGCTTCATTAACTAATGGAGTAACAAACTTTATATCGGGAAAATGTTGTTTAACTAACATTGCTGCTTTAACAAATGGCTCGGCAAGTAACTTTAGCTCACCACCGCGAGAACCGGTAAAATCGCCAAGTATTCAGCATCAGGATCTAAGTTAAGCAGTTTACGCGCTAGCGCTTTATCGCTTTTAAGCGGTATGTCATCCGCTAAAGTATGACCAACAAATGTACAAGGAACATTATGTTCATCATAAAAGGCTTTTTCAAATGGCAGTAAAGACAACACCATATTAGTGGCTTTGGCTATTCTAAAAATCCGCTTAGGACGCCATGCCCATACAGAAGGGCTGACATAATGAACCGTTTTGATACCTTGTTTTTTAAGCTTAAGCTCAAGGCCAATATTAAAATCAGGCGCGTCAATACCAATAAAACAATCAGGTTTAATGGCAGTGATTTTATCTATCAAAGTGGCACGCACTTTCAATAGACGTGGCAAACGCGATAGCACTTCAACAATGCCCATCACCGCCAACTCTTCAATCGAAAACCAAGACTGGAAGCCTAATTTTTCCATACGAGGCCCACCAATACCCACAAACTGTGCATCTGGATAGCGTAGCTGTAAGGATTTGATTAAACCAGCACCTAGAATATCGCCGGAGATTTCTCCGGCGACCATGGCAAATATACGGGGGGTTGAGTCGCTCATTAGATCACTTAACGAATAATGCCACGGGAAGAGTGAGTAATAAAATCAACCATGGCTTGAACATGGGGGTCATTCTCAGCGTCAGGTTGTATTTCAGCTAATGCTTCTTCAAGGGTCAAGTTTTTACGGTATAGGGCTTTGTAAGTTCGACGTATAGCATGTTGTGTTTCTTTGCTAAAACCACGACGCTTTAAGCCTTCAACATTTAATCCACGCGGAATAGCTGGACTACCAGCGGCCATCACAAAAGGTGGCACATCTTGAAAAATGGTTGATGAACCAGCAGTAAATGCATGAGCACCAATATGAACAAATTGATGCACACCGGTCATGCCACCTAAAATAACATGGTCATGTACATGGACATGGCCTGCAATAGAGGCGTTGTTAGCCATAATCACATGATTACCGACCACACAGTCATGTGCCACATGCACATAAGCCATTAACAAGTTATGTGACCCAATGCGTGTTTCGCTATTATCTTGCACAGTACCACGATGGATGGTAACAGATTCACGGATAATATTATTATCACCCATAATTAAACGAGTCGGTTCGCCTGCATATTTTTTATCTTGGCATTCTTCACCTACTGAGGCGAATTGAAAGATACGGTTGCCTTTACCGATAACGGAAGGGCCTTTGATAACAACATGCGAACTAATCCAAGTATCATCGCCGATTTCTACATCAGCACCGATATAACTCCACGGTCCAATGGTGACATTGTTACCGATTTTGGCGCTTGGATGAACGAAAGCTAATTTATCTATCACGTTTGAATCTCTCTTCGGGCACACATAATTTCAGCTGAACACACCACGACTCCATCAACGCGTGCTTCGCCTTCAAATACACCAATTCCACGGCGCTCTTTAATCATCTTCACATGGAAATGAATTTGATCACCTGGTTCAACAACGCGCTTAAAACGCGCTTTATCTATACCTGCAAAATAATATAAGACATTAGGCGATGGCTCCATGCTCATCGTTTTAAATGCTAATAGGCCTGTGGCCTGAGCCATAGCCTCTAATATCAACACACCTGGCATAACAGGCGCTACAGGGAAATGACCTTGAAAAAATGGCTCATTAATCGTCACGTTTTTTATCGCGTGCAAATGATCGCCAACGGCGTAATCTAACACCCGGTCAATTAATAAGAATGGATATCTATGGGGAAGATACTTAAGAATTTCTTTAATATCCATTGTATTTAATTCGTTCGACACTCTTGTTTCCTTAACAGGTTCAATGAGAGGTTTAGTATGACAGTTAATCTTGTTTTTGCGTATTCTCAAGGTGTTTAACGCGAGAGAATAATTCATCTAATTGGCGGAAGCGCACAGTATTACGACGCCATAACTTATTATCCATTGCTATGGTGGCAGAAGAATATACACCTTTATCACGAATAACACTGGTCACATTAGTGCCACCAGAAATGTGTACGCCATCGGCAATACTGATATGGCCAGAAACACCACAACCACCACCAATTATACAATATTTACCAATCGTCGCACTGCCTGCAATGATAGTTCCACCGGCTATTGCGGTATTTTGACCAATAATCACGTTATGGGCGATTTGAACTTGGTTATCTATTATGACACCGTCGTGAATTTCAGTATGGGATAACGCCCCTCGGTCAATACTGGTTGATGCACCAATTTCAACGCGATTACCTATTCTAACGCCCCCTGTTTGCGGGATTTTTATCCAATTACCTTTCTCATTGGCATAACCAAAACCATCCGAGCCGATAACCGTTGCCGAATGGATAGTACAATCTGTACCGATATGGACATTATGGTATAAGGTCACATTAGCCCATAAACAGCTATTTTTCCCAATAATACTAGACTCGCCAACCACAGAGCCTGGCCCTATTTGCACATTATCGCTTAAGATGACATTGGCGCCAATAACTGCATTTGCACCAATTGAGACGTTCTCACCGAGTTGAGCACTGCCCTCTATTTGCGCACTTGGATGAATACCAATAGCCGCTTTAGGCGAGGTATCAAGCAATTGCGCCACACGAGCAAAACCGACATAAGGGTCAGCAACTATAATTGCTGTCCCTTTATAATCTGCTGCATCTTTTTCAGTAAGCAATACCGCGCTCGCTTGAGTTGCCTCAAGTTGAGCGCGATACTTACTGTTGGCTAGAAAAGATAATTGACCTTCAATTGCATCTTCTAAAGTGGCAACGCTGGTCACAAGTTGAGTATCATCACCTCTAATCGTGGCATTAAGCAGTTGGCCAATTTCTTTTAAAGTCACTTGTTGCATAGTGTTTATCGCCTTAAATTCGGGCTTATTTACCTTTACTTAATGCTTCAACCACTTTAGCGCTAATATCAGCGTCTGGCTTAACAAAAATTACTGCACCGCGTTGTAATACCATGTCATATTTTTCTTTCTCAGCAATGGTATTAATCGCTTTTTGAACTTGTACTAGCAGTTTGTTTTGCTCTTCACCTTGACGACGACGCATGTCTTCATCAAGAGCCTTACCTTTTAGTTGAAACTCAGACTTTAGCGATTCCATTTTACGAACCATTTCTGTCTTTTGAGTCTCACTCATTAACGCACCATCACGTTGCTGCTTTTCAACCAATGAACGCATTTCTTCCTGCATTTTTTGGACTTGAGCAACACGATCACCAAACTCAGCTTTTAATGATTTTGAGATTTGTTCACGTTGTGGCAATTGTTCAAATACTTCGCCCATATCGACTACTGCAATGTTTTCAGCATGTGCCATTATTGGTGCAGCTAAAAAAGCTAATGTAACTAATGCGCGATTTACCATCTTTTTCAAAGTAGACTCCTTGTTAATAATACTTGTTCAGCAAAGCCTGCTGAGTTTATTTGTTTTAGAACGTTTTGCCAATATTGAACGAGAAAATCTCTGTTTCATCATCTTCATATTCTTTAAGCGGCCACGCCAAGCTAAAGACCATTGGGCCCATAGGAGACAACCATTGCACACTCATGCCCCATGAAGCACGAAGACGCGCAGGATCACTATAATCTTCAAGCTTATTAAATTCTTCTGATGGAAGATTTCGATAAGAATCATAGTCAAACTCAGTATCCCACACGTTACCAGCATCAACAAAGAAACTGGTACGAACAGAATTGGTATAAGCTTCATCTAAGAATGGCGTTGGAACAATTAGCTCCATACTTGCTGTTGCAATGGCATTACCACCAATTGAGCGACCTTGGCTAACCTGAATTTGATTAGGATCACCAGGTAAGCTACAGCCATCTCCTGAAGAATCAGGGGCACAAGGCTCACTACCACGCACTAAGTAGAATGATCTAGGACCAACCGAGTTCGATTTAAAGCCGCGTAATGAGCTACTACCACCTGAGTAATAGTTTTCCCAAAATGGCAGGATTTGATCGTTATCATTATATTGACCATAACCGTTGGCATAGCCCAAACGTGCTCGGGTCAAAAATACAAAACTGTGTGTGCGTGTTAATGGGAAATAAAAGTTGGTATCAAGATCCGCTTTAAAATATTGTAGATCAGATCCTGGTATTGTCGTTTTACCGTTTAAGCGCTGTGACGAACCATCTGTTGGGAAGGTACCGCGGTTTAATGTACTTCTATACCAACCACCATTGAGCTCAAAATTATCAAAAGATAGGTCAGAATTAGGATCTTCACTGTCACGATACACATTATAAAAACGCAGCGCTTGTTCGTAGGCGGAGATTTCAGAAATGGCATTATGACGATAACCAATCCCCCCATTTAAGCGGTTATATTCATTAATCGGAAAACCAGAGTTTAATGCCACACCATAAGAGTTATTCTTGTAGCGCTCTAAGTTAGCTTCATTGGCATCAAACTCACTCCAGTAAACACTGCCGCCTAAGCTAACACCATCTTTAGTAAAATAAGGGTCAGTAAAGGAAAGGTTTGCACTTTTTGAATATTTGTTAGTATTGATACTTACACCGGCTTGATTGCCTGTGCCAAGGAAGTTATTTTGTTCCACACCAAACTGTAAACTTACACCAGACTCGGTGCCATAACCGACACCCGCATTAAACGAGCCTGATGGCTGCTCTTTAACCGACACAGCAACATCCACTAAGTCATCACTGCCTGGCACTTGTATTGTTTCAGTATCAACGGTCTCAAAATAGCCTAAACGGTTTAAACGCGCTTTGGACTGCTCAATTTGAGCAGAATTCAACCACGCACCTTCCATTTGGCGTAATTCACGGCGCATGACTTCATCTTTCGTCACTGTGTTACCCGTGAAGTTAATTGCGCGAACATAGACACGTTTACCCGGTTTAATATTGACGTTTAAAGCAACTTCTTTGTTTTCATCATCAATTTCTGGGTAGACTTTAACTTCAGGGTAAGCATAACCAAAACGGCCAAGATACTTACTGTACATTTCTTCGGTGTAAGTGACATCTGCGCCATTGTACATACTGCCAGCTTTAAGTGGCAATATAGCTTTCAGTAACGCTTCACGGCCCATTAAATCACCGGTTAAATTAACGTCTTTAATCTTGTACTTTTCGCCTTCATTGACGTTAATCGTAATATATAATCCTTTACGATCTGGGGTCATAGCAACTTGTGTAGAGGTCACATCAAAACGAATATAACCTTGGTTGTGGTAATAGGTTTTAATCGTCTCTAAGTCAGCTTGTAACTTTTGTTTTTGATAGCGACGCTCACCAAATAAATCCCACCATGCAACAAAGTCTTTCAACTCAAGCATGCTAATTAATTCAGAGTCAGTGAAAACCGTGTTACCGACCACGTTAATTTGACGAATTTCAGCCGCTAACCCCTCGGTAAAGTTAAACTGCAACTCCACTCGGTTACGCGGTAGATTGATAATTTGAGCTTCTACTTTAGCGCCATACTTACCGACACCATAATAGAAATCTTGTAAACCTTTCTCTATGCCAGATAACATAGTGCGATCTAAAGATTCACCAATTTTGACACCAGAACCATCAAGACTCTCTTGAAGCTGCTCATCTTTAATATCTTTGTTACCTTCAAACGTCACCGCACTAATCGTTGGGCGCTCTTTGACGGTAACGTACAACACGCCATTTTCATGACTGACATTGATGGTTTCGAAATTGGTCGAACCATATAAGCTTTTTATCGCCTGTTGTATTTTAACTCGATCAACTGTGTCACCGACTTTAACCGGTAAGTTTAATAATGCAGCTCCTAATGCTACACGCTGTAGACCTTCAACTTGAATGTCTGTGACTTCAAATGGTTGGAATGTATTTGCCCAACCGTTTCCCGCATAAGACGCACCGACGAATAACATCGAGGCAAAAATTTTATTCAATCTCATAGAGCACTTCTAATTATTTGTCTGTCCTGCTCAGAGTCGGGCAAAATCGTTGAAAAGCGCTACGCTCATCAACATTAGCAGCAAAGCTGCGCCGAACCTGAATCCAATTTCCTGCACCTTTTCAGGTACAGGCCTACCCGTAATCACTTCAATAAAGTAATACAGCAAGTGTCCACCATCTAGCACTGGTAGAGGCATTAAGTTAATGATGCCTAAGTTAACGCTAATTAGTGCGATAAACCCAAGAAAGTACACCAATCCATAATTTGCACTGGCTCCTGCACCCTGCGCAATAGAAATGGGACCACTTAAGTTTTTCACCGACACATCGCCGGTAAATAATTTGCCGATCATTTTGAAACTAACCACCACTAACTGCCACGTTTTATCAGCAGCGGCGGAGACGGAATCTATCATGCCATATTGTAAATCAAAGCGCATATTTTCAGGCCACTGCGCCGCAGTAGGGCTAACCCCTATCATACCAATGACTTCACCTTTAGCATTTTTTTGAGCCTGGGGTACAATTTCGACTAGCTGCTGTACACCCGCTCGCTCAATTAACATTGCTATCGGTTTATTGGCAGACGTTTGTATCACATCAACAAACGCATTCCAATCTTTGTAATCTTGTTGATTAATACTCACAATTCGATCGCCAAGCATTAATCCTGAAATTTGTGCCGCGCTACCATCGCTTATCGCGGCAATAACAGGCTCGATGCCAGGTCTAAATATACCTAATCCTATCGCAGTGATAGGGGATTCTTTCTCAGGATCAAATTGCCATTGGCTAATATCTAGCTCATATGTGGTACCTGCTACCCCATCGACGTCTAATCGAGACAATGGCGCAAGGGTTATATCGACCTGATCATTACCGATATAGCCTACTAAGGCTAAATTCACTTCTTCCCAATTGCGCACCGATTGCCCAGAAACGGCAATGATTTGTTGCGGTTCTGACAACTGAATTATCGCAGCTGGAGAATTTGCTTTAGTGGAATCAATAACGGGTTTTATTGAAGGTACGCCAATTAGATACATGGCATACAATGCAATAATCGCAAAAATAAAATTAGCTACTGGTCCTGCTGCCACAATGGCAATACGTTGCCATACATTTTTACGGTTAAATGCTTGGTCAAGCATGTCCTCTGGCACAGTTTCAACACGCTCGTCGAGCATTTTGACATAGCCTCCAAGAGGGATCATTGCTACCACATATTCAGTGCCATCTTTGCCGACTTTTCGCCAAATAGCTTTACCAAAACCAATAGAGAACTTTTCGACTTTTACGCCGCACTTGCGTGCAACCCAAAAATGCCCATATTCATGTACTGTAATTAAAATGCCTAAAGCGACAATAAACGAACCTAAATTCCAAAAAAAATCGAACATCTCACTCCTGATCACACCAAGGTTTTAATCGTTAATATCGCTTGCTGTCTTGCTTCGCCGTCTAAGCGAATAATATCTTCAATTGAATTCAATGCCGTTGGACTGACTGAAACAAGGCATTGTTCATTTATTATTGCAATATCCGTAAATTTAATTCGCCCCTGTAAAAAGGCGTCTACCGCAACTTCATTAGCGGCATTTAATACTGTTGTCGACTCTTGACCTTGTTTGCATGCTTCGATTGCTAACTTCAAACAAGGGAAACGATTAAAGTCAGCCTCAAAGAAGCTTAACTGTCCGACTTTGAAAAAATCTAAAGGTTCAACTCCGGCCGTAATTCTTTGCGGATAGCTCATACAATGAGCAATCGGCGTACGCATATCAGGATTACCCATCTGTG
Source organism: Shewanella sp. OMA3-2 (assembly GCF_021513195.1). NCBI lineage: Bacteria > Pseudomonadati > Pseudomonadota > Gammaproteobacteria > Alteromonadales > Shewanellaceae > Shewanella > Shewanella sp. OMA3-2. The sequence goes on from NZ_CP090974.1 coordinate 3,053,483, forward strand.
CGATAACTGAACCATCTTTATATTGCACCATTGAATGAATAACGCTTTGAGGATGGATGACGACTTTTAACTGTTCAGGCTGAGTATTAAACAACCAACGTGCTTCGATATACTCTAACCCTTTATTCATCATCGAAGCAGAATCAACGGAAATTTTACGTCCCATAGACCAATTAGGATGATTACAAGCTTGATCAGGAGTCATCTGGGAGAATGATGCTAAATCGGCGGTTAAAAATGGACCACCAGAACCTGTTAGTAAAATATGCGAGATCCCTTCAGCAGCAATATCACAATAACCTAAATTCGCTTGAACAGCTTCAGGCATGCATTGAAAAATAGCATTATGTTCACTGTCTACAGGTAAGATGGTTGCACCTGATGTCTTTGCGGTATGCATGAAAAGCTCACCAGACATAACTAGCGCTTCTTTATTGGCTAGTAACACTCTTTTACCCGCTTTTACTGCGGCAAAGGTTGATACTAACCCTGCAGCACCAACGATGGCAGCCATTACAGTATGCACTTCATGGCTTGTTACCAAACCAATCAAATCTTGCTCTGAGGTGGTCACAATCGTTTTACAACAAGCCGGTAAAGATGCTTTAAGTTTTACCGCAGCCTGCTCATTAACCATATGAGCATAAACAGGCTGGTGAGTCACACATAAAGCATGCATTTTCTCGACGCTAGTATTGGCAACCAAGGCGTAAACACGAAACTTATCAGGGTTTGCTCCAATGACACTTAACGTACTTGCGCCAATTGATCCTGTTGCGCCAAGGATAACCATATTTTGCATCAAGATTACATCCACATCGCAATGTAAATAAGCGTAAATACAGGTAAAGCGGCGGTTAAGCTATCAATTCTATCGAGAATGCCACCGTGACCCTGGCAATATGCTGCCCGAATCTTTAATTTCTGCCACACGTTTAAACATACTTTCTGACAAATCACCAAACGCAGAAGCTAATGCTGTAATGATTGTTACTACAACTAACAGTCCCACTTCTTGCTCTGGAGAGACATACATCACTGCGGCAACAATTAACATAGTGGTTAGTAATCCGCCCGCTAAGCCCTCTAAGGTTTTCGCTGGACTAACACTTGGCATCAACTTATGTTTACCTAAAGTACGCCCAGCAAAATAAGCACCAGTGTCGGTTGCCCACACCACTAACATAACAATAAACACTAACCAACCACCAAAATAAGGGTCTGCATGACTGCTTAATGATTTGAGAGCAATTAAAGACACAAAGCAAGGGATCAGCGTTAATTGGCCAAACATAGATTTAAACATGTGGCTATCGCGCCAAAACTTAGCGCTTTTAGGAAAACTAAACACCAATATGGTACTGCACACCCACCAGACAACACCAATGCTGATAATAGCTAAAAACATTGGGTTAATATGACCTTTAAACCAAAGACTATCGGCAGGGAACATCACATTAATGACAACCAATAAAATGGTCACGGTCACAGTAAATGACCATTGGGTAACATGACATTCTTTATCAATAAATCGACCCCACTCTTTTGCTGCAATCGCAAAGATAGGAACTAAACACCACGCAAAATAAACCGTAGGTACCCAGAAAATACCGGCCAATACAAGTGGGATTAAACAAAGTGCTGTTATTATTCGTTGTTTTAGCAAAAAAATAATCCTTTTTAAAATTATAGCGTACGTATTTCTTCGATTTGACTCCTGGTCAAACCAAAGCGACGCTGGCGGCTGGCAAACATTGCCAGTGCATGATGAAAAGCTTTCTCATCAAAATCAGGCCACAGTGTTTCAGTAAACACTAATTCAGCATAGGCGGCCTGCCATAAAATAAAATTACTGATGCGGTAATCACCGCCCGTTCTTATCATTAAATCAACTTCGCTTTGATTTTGCATGCACAAATGTTGATTTAATGCCTCTTCAGTCATCTGACTGCTGCTGATTTCGCCACTCTCGACCTTTTTGGCCAATTTTTGAGCAGCCTGCATAATATCCCAACGTCCGCCGTAGTTAGCTGCAACATTTAAGATAAGACCAGTGTTATGTGCAGTTTTGTCTTGAGCTTGTGCAATTTGAGTTTGCAATCTAGCAGAGAATCGACTGATATCACCAATAATATTTAGTCTAACTTGGTTTTTGTCCAGACGTTTAATTTCACGTTGTAACACACTGAAAAAAAGCTCCATCAACAAGCTGACTTCTTTATCGGGTCTGCGCCAATTTTCACTTGAAAAGGCGAATAAAGTCAGCGACGCTATTCCCAACTGACTCGCTGCACTTACTATGCGTCTTACTGCTTTAACGCCTGCTTTATGGCCTACGACTCTTGGCATACCTTTATTTTGCGCCCAACGTCCATTGCCATCCATAATGATAGCAACGTGTTTAGGCAAAGACTGCCTAACGATGTCAGATAATTGTCCAGGTAAACATTCTGATGAAGCTAAGTCAGAAGGGGAAGCAATACCTGATCCATAATCATTTGTAGATGACATTAACAACAACCCTATAAAAAACAAACGCCGTGTAGTATACACTTACACGGCGTATTAACTCTAGCGTTGAACGCTGAAGTTTAAACTTCCATTAGCTCTTTTTCTTTAGCGGCTAAAAGTTGATCAACCTGCTTGATAGCAGTATCGGTAAACTTTTGGACACTATCTTCACTACGACGTACATCATCTTCAGTACAGTCTTTGGCTTTTTCAAGCTTTTTAACTTCTGTAATAGCGTCACGACGCACGTTACGGATAGCAATACGGCCATTTTCAGCTTCGTTGCGAACCACTTTAATGAAGTCTTTACGACGTTCTTCAGTTAGCGCTGGAAGTGGTATACGCATTGACGTACCCGCTGTCATTGGATTTAAACCCAAATCAGAAGACATAATAGCCTTCTCTACCGCTTGAACCAATGTTTGATCAAACACTGTCACGTTAAGCGTGCGAGAATCTTCAATACCTATGTTCGCCACTTGCTTAAGAGGGGTCATTGTACCGTAGTAAGATACTTGAATTGAATCTAAAAGGCTCGGGTGTGCACGACCTGTACGCACTTTCGCCATTTGATTTTTACTTGCATCAACACATTTTCCCATGCGCTCTTGCGCATCTAACATAATTGTCTCAATCACAATAATTTCCTTTTTCACAAAATTTTTTTGAGCTGATAGATAAAGAATGACACAGACAGTAGATCAGCTCAAATAGGGATTGCACTTTATTTAATGCAATAATGAATGTTATTTTGGACTACTATTTTTTTGACTGCTAATAATAGTGCCTTCACCTTCGCCCATAATCACACGTCTAAGTGCGCCAGGTTTGTTCATGTTAAACACTAAAATAGGTATATCGTGATCACGCGCCATTGTAAATGCAGCAAGGTCCATTATCTTAAATTCAGACTCTAATACTTCAGCATAAGTGAGCGTGTCGTACTTAACCGCTTCAGGGTTTTTCATCGGGTCAGCAGAGTAAACACCATCTACTTTAGTCCCTTTTAATACTACTTCAGCTTCAATTTCAATACCGCGTAAGCAGGCTGCTGAATCTGTGGTGCAAAATGGATTACCCGTACCTGCGGCAAAAATCACTACCGGCCAGATTTAAGCAAACTAATCGCCTCTGCCCAGTTGTAATCATCACAAACACCCTTTAACGGAATGGCTGACATGAGACGTGCATTAACATAGGCACGGTGCAGCGCATCACGCATCGCTAAACCATTCATTACCGTCGCTAGCATTCCCATGTGATCACCTACTACACGGTTCATGCCTGCTTGCGCAAGACCTTCACCACGGAACAGATTACCACCACCAATGACCACACCAACTTGAATACCTAACTCAACTAGCTCTTTTACTTCTTGAGCCATACGATCAAGTACTTTAGGGTCGATGCCGAAGCCTTCTTCGCCCATTAATGCTTCACCGCTTAATTTAAGCAGAATACGTCTAAACGCAGGTTTTGGATTGGTGCTCATAATTTTTATCCTGATCATAACAAGACCGCAGCGATTGCTGCGGTCTTAGGGTATTTAGAGAGAAAAGCGATTACGCCTTTTTAGTTGCAGCGATTTGTGCAGCTACTTCAGCAGCAAAATCTTCTTGCTTCTTCTCGATACCTTCACCCACTTCTAAACGAATGAAGTTAGTTACTGTGGCTTTTTTCTCTTTAAGAATTTCACCAACAGTTTTCTTTGGTTCCATGATGTAAGCTTGACCAGTAAGAGAGATCTCACCAGTAAACTTCTTCATACGACCAACAACCATCTTCTCAGCGATTTCTTGTGGCTTGCCTTCGTTCATCGCGATTTCTACTTGTAGAGCTTGTTCTCTTTCAACAAGTTCTGCAGGTACATCTTCAGGGTTAACGAATTCAGGCTTAGAAGCAGCAACGTGCATTGCGATGTGCTTTAAGGTTTCTTCATCAGCTTCACCAGTAACCACAACACCGATACGGTCGCCATGGCGGTAAGAAGCTAAGTTAGCACCATCGATGTACTCAACGCGACGAATGTTGATGTTTTCACCAATTTTAGTCACAAGTGCAACACGAGTCTCTTCAAACTGTGCTTTTAAGTCTTCGATGGTCACTTTTGATGCAGCAGCAACATCTAGTACTGCGTTAGCAAATCCTAGGAAGTTTGAATCTTTTGCAACGAAGTCAGTTTGACAGTTAACTTCTAATAGCGCAGCGAAACCTTCACCATTCTTAATTAGAATAGTACCGTCAGCAGCGATGTTACCCGCTTTTTTAGCAGCTTTGGCAGCGCCACTTTTACGCATATTATCAATCGCTAGTTCGATGTCACCGTCAGTTTCAGTCAGTGCATTCTTACAGTCCATCATGCCAGCGCCAGTGCGGTCACGAAGTTCTTTAACTTGGGCAGCAGTAATCGCCATTGTTAAATCCTCTAATTTAGTTGGTCTAATTTTACATTATAAAACAGGGGCCATTAGGCCCCTGTTCACCAATTTTTTATTGGCAAATAAGGGGGATGGTTAACCATCTCACCTTATTAAACAGCTTCTACGAAACCGTCTTGTTCAGCTTGAACAGCGATATCTTGACCACGGCCTGAGTTAGCGGCAGCAGCAACAGATGAAGTGTACAAACGAATTGCACGCATCGCATCATCGTTACCAGGAACGATATAGTTAACGCCATCTGGTGCAGAGTTAGTATCAACAACTGCAACAACTGGGATACCTAGGTTGTTTGCTTCTTTAATAGCGATATGCTCATGGTCAGCACCGATAACGAATAATACGTCAGGTAAGCCGCCCATGTTTTTAATTCCGCCTAAAGATTTTTCTAACTTGTCTAACTCGCGTGAGCGCATTAACGCTTCTTTCTTAGTTAGCTTGTCGAAAGTACCATCGATAGATTGGCTTTCTAGCTCTTTAAGACGCTTGATTGACTGACGAACAGTTTTCCAGTTGGTTAACATGCCGCCTAACCAACGGTGATCAACATAGTACTGGTCACAAGAAATAGCAGATTCTTTAATAGCTTCGCCAGCAGCGCGCTTAGTACCTACGAATAAAATCTTACCTTTCTTAGAAGCAACATTGCTAATGAAAGCTAAAGCTTCATTGAACATTGGTACAGTGTGCTCAAGGTTGATGATGTGTACACCGTTGCGAGCACCGAAGATGAAAGGCTTCATCTTTGGGTTCCAGTAACGTGTTTGGTGACCGAAGTGAACACCAGCTTGAAGCATTTCGCGCATTGTAACTGTAGTCATTTTATATACCTTAATGTAATAAAGGGGTTAGACCTCCACGCATCCCATTTCTCGACCCTTAGCAACCTATTAGGCTTTAAGAGCACCCCGAAAAATGTGCCGATACGTGTGTGATTTAGTATTTAAGTTAATTGCCATGTATAATAGCCGCAAATTTTGACAGTTTGTAGAAACAGGGAGTATTTTAGCCACCCTAAAGTGGATATTTATTCTACAAGGTTCGACAAACAGCAAACACGATCTTATACATAACGGCGCGCTTTATACCATAAACAGCTATCAAACACAAATTTTTACATGTAATTGATGACTAAAAACGTGCCTTTTTTGAACGTTAAAAACCAAGAGAAGATCCATGAGTATTGTGATTAAAAATGCCGACGAAATTGAAAAAATGCGTGCTGCAGGTAAACTTGCGGCCCAAGTACTGGAAATGATCGTGCCACACGTGGTTGTAGGTGCGACAACGGATCAATTAAATGCCATTTGCGCTCAATATACTGAAGAGCAAGGAGCCATTTCTGCGCCGTTGAATTATCATGGTTTTCCTAAATCTATTTGCACTTCAGTCAATGATACTATTTGTCATGGCATCCCTTCTGATTACGTATTAAAAGACGGTGATATTTTAAATATTGATATCACGGTAATAAAAGATGGCTATCATGGCGATACGTCAAAAATGTTTTTAATTGGTGACGTTAGCCCTAAAGACAAACGCTTATGCCGTATTGCACAAGAAAGTCTTTACCTTGCTATCCGTAAAGTCCGTCCTGGTGCAAAATTAGGCGAAATTGGCACCTGTATCGAAAAATTCATCAAAGCGAGTAAATCAGGGCTTGATAAGTATTCCATCGTACAAGATTATTGTGGTCACGGCATTGGTTCAGGCTTCCATGAAGAGCCACAGGTTGTTCATTATAAAAATAATGACAAAACCGTGATTAAACCTGGAATGTGTTTCACTATTGAGCCGATGATCAACGCAGGCCGCCACACATCGATATTAGATAAAAATGACAACTGGACCGTTACTACCTCAGATGGTAAAAATTCGGCGCAGTGGGAACATACGCTACTTGTAACTGAAACGGGTGTTGAAGTGCTTACCTTACGTGAAGAAGAAGACTTTCCGAGAATCATTAACTTTTAACTCTTAAATCAGTCAAGGATATCGATGAATACCGCGCTGGCAGCAAAAAATACTTTACTTGAACTTAACCAGCGCTTAGTTGAGCAATATAAAGCGAAGCACCCTATCGCAGACATTGTTAGTCAACGCAGCGCATTTATCGATAACTTACTCCAAAGTGCCTGGATTGATTGTCAACTAAACCAATATCCAATGACATTAATTGCCGTTGGTGGATACGGACGGGGTGAGCTACTGCCTTATTCTGATGTCGATTTATTGTTTTTAGTTGAACAAGACGAAATATGCCAAAACACCCAAGCTAAACTCAGTGCACTGATAACTTATCTTTGGGATGCAGGGCTTGAAATTGGTCACAGTGTTAGAACAGTTACGCATACAATCGAGCAAGGCAAAGCTGACATTACCATTGCCACAAATCTGATTGAAGCACGATTTCTGTGTGGCGATACCACTTTATTTGACACCTTGTATCAACGAATTCGCCTAGATGATTTTTGGCCTTCGGCTGATTTTTATAATGCAAAAAAAGAAGAGCAAACTCTACGTCATTCAAAAGCCAGCGCCTTTGACCTCGAACCCAATATCAAAACTTGTCCTGGTGGTTTAAGAGATATTCAAACCATTGCTTGGGTAGCCATGCGCCATTTTGACGCGGCCAACCTAACCGAATTAGTTGAACACGATTTTCTTGAGCCATCAGAGCTAGAAGAGCTTCTCGAGTGCCAAAATTATCTATGGGAAATTCGCTTTGCGCTGCACATCAGTGCTAATCGCAATGAAAACCGCTTATTGTTCGACTTACAACGCCAAATTGCCAGCCTACTGGGTTATGAAGATGCCACTCAGTTGGCAGTAGAGCAAATGATGAAACGCTATTATCGCACCGTAAGGCGGATAATGGAGTTGAATCAAATGCTGTTACAATTATTCAAACGGGCAACACTGGGGCATATAAAAGCGCTTGAAATACAAAAGATTAATGATAACTACCAACGCCGTGGTCATTACATAGAAGTCTTAGATGATCAATTGTTTAATCACTATCCAGAAGAGATTTTACGATTATTTCTGCATTCTATTAGAAACTCGAATATTGAAAATATTTATGCACCAACATTACGCTTACTGAGAAAAGCTCGCCGCAGCTTAACTGGCCCGCTGCAAGCTAGTGCAGCTTGTCGCAAAGTGTTTATGGAAATATTAAAACACCCTCGCGGTATTATTGCGCTGTCGATGATGCATAAACACGGTATTTTATCATCGTACCTTCCGGCCTGGAGAAGCATTGAAGGACAAATGCAATTTGACCTATTTCATGCCTATACAGTGGATGAACATACCCATAGATTATTACTTAACATTGATCGTTTCTCACAGGCTGAACAAAAAGACGAATTCCCGCTAGGCGCTGTACTGATTAATCAACTGCCCAAAAAAGGCTTATTAGTATTAGGCGCTATCTTTCATGATATAGCCAAAGGCCGCGGTGGCGATCACAGTAAACTGGGTGCACAAGATGCGCTCGATTTTTGTAAACTGCACGGTTTAAATGATCATGACGGACGCTTAGTTGCCTGGCTTGTCGAAAATCACTTAGTAATGTCGATAACCGCACAAAGACGTGATATTTCAGACCCTGACGTAGTGGCAGATTTTGCCGATAAAGTATACGATGCGGCGCATTTAAGTTATTTGTATTGTTTAACTGTCGCTGACATTTGCGCAACCAATGAAAAAACCTGGAATAACTGGAAAGGCTCTTTACTGCGTGATTTATACTTCTCGACCCAAAGGGTACTGGCAAGAGGTAAAGAAAAGCCAGTAGATGAGCAAGCTAGAGTTGATGAGGTGCAGGCTAAAGCGCAGAAAGAACTATTTCGTCGCGGCTTAAAAGATAAAGATATGCAGGCATTATGGCGTCGATTTAAACCTGAATATTTTTTACGCCATCAACCCAATCAGGTCGCATGGCACACCGAAGCCATTCTTAAACATAACCAAGATGAACCTTTGGTATTAATGTCAAAACACACCACCCGTGGTGGCACTGAACTATTTGTCTACAGCAAAGATAGACCCAAACTCTTCGCCACCGTAATGACTGTATTAGATAATAAAAACATCAACGTACATGATGCAAATATCATGACGTCAATTGATAATTTTGCACTAGACACCTTCGTTATTTTAGAACAAGATGGCGAGCCTATTTTACAGCTATCCCGCATACAGAGTATCAGAAAGGCGCTTGAAAAAGCCCTTGCAAACGAAAACCCTAAATTACCTAAATTTAGGAAACTTGCACGAATAATGAAGCCCTTTAATGTGCCGACGCAAGTCAGTTTTCTACCTAGCATTCGTCAAGACACCAGTATGATGGAGCTAATCGCCCTTGATTCACCTGGATTATTAGCAAAAGTGGGTGATATTTTTTATCGCTGTGAAGTCATTTTATTAGCAGCCAAGATCACCACCATTGGCGAGCGAGCAGAAGATTTTTTTATCTTACAAACACAAGCTGGCCAAGCGCTAAATGAAACGCAACAACAAAATTTATCTTATGCGCTACATGTAGCGTTAAATCAATCTAATTAATTACTATGATATTAGGAGAGTTCCATGGAGGCATTACGCCAACGAATAGAGGCGGCATTTGAAGCACGTCAAACTATCACCCCTAGCACAGTAGAGCCAAGTGTACGTGCTGACGTAGAAACAGTGATAAACATGCTTGATAAAGGTCAAGCACGTGTCGCTGAAAAAATCGATGGCGAATGGCATGTTCATCAGTGGTTAAAAAAAGCAGTGTTATTATCATTCCGTATTTTTGATAACGGTGTTATAGAAGGCGGTGATACTAAATATTTTGATAAAGTGCCACAAAAGTTTGCCGACTATGATGAAGCTCGCTTTAAAGCAGAAGCTATTCGCGTTGTGCCGCCAGCGACTGTGCGTAAAGGATCATTTATCGGTAAAAACACTGTGTTAATGCCATCTTACGTTAACTTAGGTGCTTATGTTGATGAAGGAACTATGGTTGATACTTGGGCAACCGTAGGTTCATGTGCACAAATCGGTAAAAATGTTCACTTATCGGGTGGTGTCGGCATAGGTGGCGTACTCGAACCATTACAAGCAGGACCAACCATTATTGAAGACAACTGCTTTATTGGTGCCCGCAGCGAAATTGTTGAAGGTGTCATTGTTGAAGAAGGCAGTGTGATTTCTATGGGTGTTTACATTGGTCAAAGCACACGTATTTTTGATCGTGAAACCGGTGAAGTGCATTACGGCCGAGTTCCTGCAGGCTCTGTAGTCGTTTCAGGTACCCTACCATCAAAGTGCGGCACTTATAGCCTGTACGCCGCTATTATTGTCAAAAAAGTAGATGCTAAAACCCGTGGTAAAGTCGGCATTAACGAGTTGTTACGTATCGTAGATTAATCTAGAACATCAACTGGCATGTTCAATGCTGGTTAACAAAAAAGGCTCTTAGGAGCCTTTTTTAATACTTAACCTTAGTTGAGGCTACTTAACAATAAAACATATCCGCTTGATTTTTTAAATACTTTTATTTTTCACAGCTTCTTTTCCAATTAGAACACGACAGTCTTATTACCATAAACAACCACTTGTTCATTCAATACTAACTGTAATGCTTTACTGAGTACGCTTTTCTCAACATCACGGCCTTGATGAGCCAACTCTTCAGCACTGTAACTGTGATCAACAGAAATCACATCTTGCTTAATAATCGGTCCTTCATCTAAACAGTTATTGACGAAGTGGGCTGTCGCACCAATAATTTTAACCCCACGGTCCCAAGCTTGTTTATAGGGCGAAGCGCCAATAAAGGCTGGTAAAAATGAATGGTGAATATTAATAATTCGGTCAGGAAATTGGGTCACAAACTCAGGGGTTAGCACCCGCATATATTTCGCTAATACAAGATAATCCGCTTCATAGGGCTTAATCACCTCAAGCATTGCCTGCTCATGCTCTTCACGATTAAGCCCTTCATGGCTAACATAATGGAAAGGGATGTCAAATTTTTCAGTTAAATTTTGCAATACATCGTAATTACCCACCACGGCAGCAATTTCAACATCTAAACCACCGTAATATGACTTCATTAATAAATCACCTAAACAATGTGCTTCTTTGGTTACCATCACTACAATACGTTTTTTACCCGCATCGACTAATTTTAGATGATTTTTAGCGGGTAATACGGCTTTTAATTCGCTGATAAATTCGGCATCATTAATTTTGCCATCCAATACTGTGCGCATAAAAAACCGCCCTTGGGCATGGTCAACAAACTCAGTATTTTTAATGACATTAAGGTGATGAGCAAAACATACACTCGAAATTTTTGCGATTAACCCTTGGGCATCTGCACAGTCGATGATCAGTATTTTTCTGCTCACTGGAGGTTGCACGGTATGATTGTTGCTGGCTGTAGGCGTTGATATTCCCATGGATAGATCTCTTATAGTTTATGACTTATTTGACTTTACTCGAGTCTGCCATTAATCAATCATCATTAGGTAATTTTTATACGGATACTGAGTAAATATCTCATCAAAATGTAACTGTACTAAAGATTGAGCATAAAAATTGATGAAATATTATTAAAATGAAATTTATCGACGGGAATCTATGTATTTCTGTAACAGTTTCCTGAGGGTTTCAGCTTTAGTACCATAGACCACTTGTACCCCTTTACCAACCACGACCACACCTTTTGCTCCCAGGTGAATTAAGCGAGCCTTATCAATTAACCTGGCATCTTTTACACTCACTCGCAGTCGTGTTAAACATGCAGATAGATCAATAATATTATCTCGTCCACCTAAGCCTGCGACCATCCCCCTTAAACTTTCTTTTTGTTGCGGTAACGCGTTTGTTGGCGTTAACCTACCTGGAGTTTTTAAATTGAAGCCAATAATACTGATCCGAAACAAGCTGTAATATACAACCGCAGTTAATGGACCTAATACCATAAACCAATAACTATTACGGGATTGGGGAAACAACAAACTAAAATCGACTAAACCATGGGAAAACACAATGCTATGGTGAATATCTAGCAATATACAAATATTATAAGCAACGCCGGACAACACAGCATGTACCAAAAACAGTAAAGGCGCCACAAACATAAAGGCAAACTCAATGGGCTCAGTAACCCCCGTCAACCAACTAGCCATAGCAGCGGACAACATAATACCCGCGACTCTATTTCGCTCAGTTTTGTCAGCACAGCGCCAAATGGCTAATGCCGCTGCAGGCAATCCCCACATTTTAATTAGATAGCCACCCGCAAGATTACCAGCCATTGGATCACCGGCTAAATATCGGCCGACTTCACCACGTATTAATTGGCCATCATGCCAAAAATTGCCAAACTCTAAATAAAATGGCGCATTCCATATATGATGTAATCCCAATGGAATCAGTAAACGCTCTACAAAACCATATAGTCCGAATGCTATGGAAGGGTCTTGATAAACGGCCCAATTAGATAACAACTCAATATTTAAGGCTAATGGCGGCCAAACATAAGCAAGTAAGCTGGCAAGTATCATAGCTAGCGGCAAAATAATTAAGGGCGCACTTCGCCGCCCTTCAAAAAAGGAAAAAATAGCCGGTAGAGATAGTTTTTCACTTGCATTAACCGCTATGTAAGTTATCGCCCCCACTAACATGCCGCCGGCAATGCCGGTGTCTATAGTGTCGATTCCCCACAGCGGCCTTGAAGGTAATTGATAAAGAGAGCTAAGCGCCCCCATGGTTGAAATAAATACCCCAAATCCAAATACTGCGGTAAAAGCGGCAAGCCCCTGATCTTTACAAAATCCAATTGCAATCGAAATAGCAAAAAGCAGTGGCATCATAGTAAAAATAAGATGTCCAACCGAAGAAAAGATTAAATTAATCGCTTCAGGAATGAAGGGTAAAGGATTAGCCGTTATCCCCAACATAACACCAGCAGCGGGTAATATCGCAATCGGGATCAATAAAGCCTGGCTTAATCGCTGCGCGAACTTAAACCATTGCTGGGTGATAACGTGTTTAGACAAGTTAGCTATAACATGTCTGCATTAGCTGCAGCTTGCCAAGTTGTTAGCCATTCAACAGCATCTAGCTCAGGTTCCATAGTTTCTGTGGCATCGATTTCTAATCTTGGCGTTAATGCCTGTGCGCCCAATTCTGTGAATAATTCATCAAACTGCTTTGCCGCGCCACAAAAGGTGTCATAACTTGAATCACCTAGGCCAACTATACTGTATTTCAATTTAGGCAAATATGGCGCCGCTGATTTCATTTGGGTAAACCAAGGCTGAATATCTTCTGGTAAATCCCCTGGCCTGTGGTTGAGCAAACAATAATAAGATAATCGGACTCTGCTGGAATAAATCCAGCTAGTTCACTCGGTTGTTTTAAACTTGTAGTAAAACCCATCGCTGTAATTTTTTTTGCTAATGTTTCAGCGGTAAATTGCGCACTACCATAAACAGTACCAAAAACAAGATTAACATTTGCCACTACTTTTTCCTTCTTATGCCATGATTTAAAAATCGATTACATTATAGCTAACATACTGTATAAATTCACTTTGTAGCAAGTGTGATTTATTGATGGATTTAAATAAGCATACTGGCTTCAGTATCCAAATCATTCCACCCCAGTAAACTGAAAAGATCTAACCACTCTTGTTCTAACTCAGTCTCTATGTGCATTTTCTCACCCGTTATTGGGTGAGTAAATTGCAAGCTTTTGGCAATAAGCCATAAGCGGTTAACGCCAAAATGTTCACGACCGAATTTATTTTGTTTACCATCGCCATGGGTAGTATCACCAATAATAGGATGACGTAAATGTGCCAGGTGACGACGCAGTTGATGTTTCCTACCCGTTTTAGGGGTAAGTTTGACCAATCCAAAACGACTGGTTGGGTAACGACCAGAGCTAAAAGGAATTTCACTATTAAGTAAGGGTTGATAAGATGTGACAGCATCTTGAGCGGGTTTATTTGCAGCCGCAAATTTGTCTGCCACATCATCAAGTTCAACCTTTAAAGCATAGTCGAGCTCACCAGCATCATGCATATTACCGCGCACTAAAGCCAAGTAGCGTTTTGTCACCGTATGATTTTCAAATTGCTCACATAAATTACGTGCGCATTCACTGCTTTTGGCAAATAACAACACGCCAGATGTCGGGCGGTCTAAACGATGCACCGGAAAAACATGGCAACCAACCAGATCCCGCGTAAGTTGCATAGCAAAGAAACGTTCTTTTCGTGCCAAGTAGCTGCGATGCACTAACAGCCCTGCGGGCTTGTGAATAGCGACAATATGCTCATCTTCAAATAAAATATCTAATTCTGGCGGGCTTTGCTGTGCTTCATCGTCATTGACATCAGTATTATCCTCGGGGGCAGACTCAATATCAGCCATTAAAAGATCATATAAGTTTGGGTCGCTCATCATTATTAGGTCGCTTATGTAGTCGCAAATATATACTATTTTGAGTGAGTTATCAGTTGATCAAATTGTTCCAATAGCACAATAACATCTTGTTTTTCGGGTTTAGTTTGCCACACTTGCTGTGCCATTGGCGCTATCGCCATCTGGTCTGGCAAAGGGCTTCTCATGTCGATTAATTGCTGCATTTTGGGGATAAAAATAAATTGTAACCATTGCTCAAATGCTAAGGTATCGCATGCAAATGGTGCCTTACTCGCTAGCGCGATAGATGAAGGAACCGATGGAGACCACAAGCCTGTTAACTTAAGCTGCAGCTCTAATTTTACTAAAAAGGTCAAACTCGCTTCATAAAGCATAAAATAATCGCTCAAAGACAATGGCAAAGGTTGAATATGATAACATTAGCCACCATTAATACCCACAGATTGCCACGTTTTGTATAGCGAGTTCCCATGACAGAAATCACCACCCTTAGCCAATTTCTTGCCACAGCTAACACTCAATTCCAAGTTTATGATTTAGGCCGAAGAGTGCAAAATATAGATATGATGGCATTTCATCAAATTGAGTCATTGGTAACCCCCTACCCTTATCCCATTCAAGGCCATGCACAGTTTGCGATTGTTTTTTGGCAACAAAGTCAGCAACCTTATATTTGGTTTATCAAGCTTGCTCTTGATGAGCAAGGATTACTCTCTCCTGCACCAAGGCAACAATTCATTAAGATGATCTTAGAGGCATTAGGCCGGGATCCGACCCAAACACTGACAAATGAGCAGCAACAGAAACTGGCTAACCATCCGTTTAGCTTTAAACCGAATCAACATAAATTGGCCATTTTTAATGCGCTAGTAAAAAAACAACTGGGTGAGCAAGCTTCAAGTCAATATGAAGCTGCAGCTCAGTATCTTGCCAGGAAAATGCCATCCGAACAATGGCAGCAAATTGGCATGCAAGGCTTGGCCGATGTATGCGTGAGAATGTCATCATTTGCTCACCAACAAGATATTATCAACACATTACCACTTGCCCCTGTAGAAATGCAGGCAGCATTATGTAGCTGCTTTGAACACCTTGTGATTGAACCGCCCTTAGCTGAGGTATTAGTGACATTATTGGAACAGTCCCCAGTAGAAAATAAAGGGCTATTTTTAAAAGCATTGGCATCAAATACAAAACTCAGTCAACAGGCAATACATAGATTAAATGCCCAAGACCAACTTGATGAAACGATGCTGATCACCATAGCGGCACGTAATTGGTTAGCATTGAAAGATGACACCACCCGCAAATTCTTTTTAGAAGCGCTGGCAAAACAGCCACAAAGCTTTTTTAATCAAGTTTTTGCTGATATTGTTGCCATACCCAGCTTGCGTAATGCTTTACTAACGGATTTACGTAATCCAGATCGCAGCGAACAACTCTCTCTCGCCATTGGCGGTTTATTTAAGGCAACAAGCCTATGATGTCTGATTTTTTAATAATGGCAGCACTGATTGTCACGGCGGCTTTCTTTTGGCAGTTACGCAATATGGCTGAACTAAGCCGCATTTTCGCTGAACAGGCTTGTGGCAAACAAAAAGTGCAGTTACTTGCCATTGCTATGGAATCTGCACGCCCAAGTTTAGGTGGGCACACGGGCTTATGCTGGCGAGCTAAGTTTATGTTTGAATTTAGCACTGATGGGATAAACCAATACCAAGCGCATATTTATATGCATGGAAAAAGAGTCACTAAAATAGACTGGCCTATTTTCCCTGAACCTGAGTGGTTTGATGCGCCAATGTCAAAAGGAAAGTTTGGCGGTTGTGGCACTAAAACAAGTTGTGATTCAGGTAAGTGCCATTAGTTAGAATTAAAATGAACCTAGTAAGCTAACACATCAAAATGAACTAGAATGCTATCTTAACCGATAGCATTTTTATTTGTACTAATGTCAATATTCTTGCGACTGGAATAGCCCAGTAATAAATTGAAAGTATGATTAAAAACACACAAACATAAAAAAGCCCCGACGCATTGTCGAGGCTTGTTTATCCATCGCTTAAACTTTATATTCACATACAAAATTAAGCTTAATAATGGTACCCGAGGCCAGACTTGAACTGGCACGCTTATTCAGCGAGGGATTTTAAATCCCTTGTGTCTACCGATTCCACCACTCGGGCAAACTGTGACGAATTGAATTTCAACTCGTAGAATCTATTGTCAACTTAACAGCTTAGGTTGCGCCGTTGAACTTGCTGCACACTTTACTGTTTTTTTGAAATCTCGCAACAATTAATTTTAACTAAACGATTCAAGTGATTTAAAAAACAACAAAGTGAAGTGTTTTTATCCATTAATGAGCCTGTGCAGCATGAAACACTCATTCTTACTTTATTGATTTTAAGTAGATAGTGGAGCGGTGAAGACGGATAGTGAAGGATGGAGAGTTGAAGGCAGAAAGATAACACGACAAGTTAATCCCAAATACGCTAAAGATGATTACCCTACTTGCCTTTACCTTACGATATGGCTATCAAGGCGCACTTCTATCGTAGCGCTCAGCTTTAACGTCTACCACTTTAAGCTCTACCACTTTAACGCCTACCTTTAGTAGAACAATGACTCACGAAAGACAACATATGGGTCGATATTGTTAATCCTACAGCTTGTAGCAAGATCGCGCCTAAGAGGTTCAGGGCAACTGTATTGACATTTTTTGGGCGCAGCATAATTAACAGTAAATAAACGCCATCAATCGAATCGGCAAGAAACATTTTATAAGTTTTAATAACTCGTTAAAAACAAAATGTTGTTTAAAGATGTTCTCACTCTCACTTCACCCATAAATGGCGGAGTTATTTCTAGCGTGGGTCTAAAATACAATAAAACTATCGCCAACCGGTTTATTAAAAATAACCACCATTAACAATGAATATTAATTTAAAATTAAAATATTGCAACTTAACAAATAATAAAACCCAACACAATTAATTTATAAATGCTGACCATTCATGGCTTTATAGCCAACCTCACCATTTAAGTTGAGACAAAAAAATTTGTTTTTGAAAATTCCTTCTGACAGGCTTGAAGTTATTATTTAAGCTGCTATATTGAGCTTATGAAAACATTAATCCCTGTATTTTATTCTATTATTTTTTTAGGGAGCTTCGCCCTAAAATTCCCCGTTTAAGCGGGCGCAACCCCGCGCCCATCTGTTCTGTAGATTACATAGCACTGACTTACTTAATTTGCAGTCAATACTCATTCC
The DNA here is from genome assembly GCF_021513195.1 of Shewanella sp. OMA3-2. Lineage (NCBI taxonomy): Bacteria > Pseudomonadati > Pseudomonadota > Gammaproteobacteria > Alteromonadales > Shewanellaceae > Shewanella > Shewanella sp. OMA3-2. The sequence continues at coordinate 3,071,161 of NZ_CP090974.1, forward strand.
ATGTGTATTTTGCAACGCATATTAATAATGTGAGTTTAAGCAACCTGTTATTTAAGCATTATTTCACTCGTACATATAGATTGATTTTTAACTCGGTCATTTAAAAAGAGTAAACGATGCCACTTAAAAAACACGTTTAAACGTATTTTTAAAATATAACAATGTAATTTATTAATAACAGATAACCAAGAGGGATATTAGTTTGCTTTATTTATATGCTCACTAATTCTTTTAAAAAATTTTATTAAATTATTATTTATTAATAGGTGATAACATGTCTAAAAGTGAAATGAAAAAACCGGCGTTGACGTTAAAAGAAAAACGTAAGGTAAAAAAAGAATCAAATACGATAGAAATAGTAAAACCTAGAAAGAGAAGAGGTTAAACCTGCTGGGCGTCGATATTATCGACGCCTTTTTTATACTATATGTAAAGTATGTGATAAAAATCATCCACTAACACGCAATCGCTTAGAATTATCTACTAGCAAGACAGTGCCTATGCATAACTCAACCTCTATCAACATGTCGACGCTAAGGTAAATAGCTAAACCACAATAAAAAAAGGCCGCTAAGCGGCCTTCTTATAGTGTTACTGCGATATATTCTAGCTACGTTGACGTGTAGGCTTAGTTTTACCACCCACCACTTTCGTTTTACGCACAGCACGACGAATTTTAGCACTTTTCACTTTAGAACGTGAAACACTGTGTTTATCGTGGCCGATTAGTGAACGGGTTTCAGCCTCTAAGCTAGCCAGTTGACGCAAATAGTTCACTTGATCTAAAGAAAGCTCTAACCAACCGCCACGTGGCAGTGATTTAGGTAACTCAATCATGCCATAGCGAATACGGATAAGGCGGCTTACTTGTATTTCTTGTGATTCCCATAAACGACGTACCTCGCGGTTACGACCTTCACGTAATGTTACATGCCACCACTGGTTTATACCTTCACCGCCGGCAGGTTTAACACTATCGAACATGGCTGGGCCATCTTCTAAGGTCACGCCAGTACGTAAACGTTGCACCGCAGCCTCTGGTACTTCACCAAAGGTACGCACCGCATATTCACGCTCAACTTCATTCGATGGATGCATTAAGCGGTTAGCTAACTCACCATCTGAGGTAAATAACAATAAACCTGAGGTGTTAATATCTAAACGTCCAACCGCAACCCAGCGAGAGTCACGCATGTTAGGTAAACGTTCAAACACCGTTGGACGGCCTTCAGGGTCTTTGCGCGAACAAATTTCACCTTCAGGTTTGTGGTACGCCAACACACGACAAATAACTTCGTCTACTGACTTTAATGCAATCGCACGTCCATCGATACGTATTTTAGCACTTGCCTCAACACGATCGCCAAGATTAGCAATTTCACCATCAATACTAACTCGGCCTGCAGCAATCCATGCCTCCATCTCACGACGGGAGCCATGGCCTGCACGGGCCAAGACTTTCTGCAACTTTTCGCTCATTAGTATTACTCTTTAGTTTGCTCTTTCGAGACTTGCTCTTGCGAGGTTTGTTCCACATTCTGTGGTGCCTGTTGGGCTTTTTCAAACATCGCTTGAAGTGACTCAATATCATTTAGCTCAGGTAAATCAGCTAACTTGTTTAAGCCAAAATAAGATAAAAAATCTATGGTGGTTGCATACAGTGCTGGTCTACCCGGCACCTCTTTATGTCCGACCACTTTTATCCAATGTCTATCAGCTAAACTTTTTATGATGTGACTGCTGATCGCCACACCTCTTATTTGTTCAATATCGCCCGGGTAACGGGTTGTCGATAGGCAATCACGGCTAAGGTTTCCATGGTTGCACGAGAATACTTAGGTGCTTTTTCTTGCCACAGAGGCTGTAAAAAAGGGCTGAGTATTTCTTGAGTTTGAAAACGATATCCACCAGCAACTTGCACCAGTTGAACACCGCGTTCTTGGTATTCTTGCTGTAATTCATCGACAGCGGCTTTAATTTTCACCCGTGACACATTGAAATCTGCCAGTACAGTTTCTTTCAACGCTTTAATGGTCATCGGCTTGGCTAATACAAATAAACTGGCTTCGATTAATTGCTTTAATTGAGTCGGGTTTATTTGCATCATGGTTTACGCTTCTTTAACATTACTTGGCTTTAATATAAATGGTGGCAAAAGGTTCGTTCTGCACCACGTCTACTAATAACTCTTTAATTAATTCCATTAGCGCTAAAAAACTCACCACAACACCGGCACGGCCTTCTTCAAAATCAAATAACTGCTCAAAATGCAGGTATTCATTACTGGATAGCTTAGCTAAAATTTGGCTCATTCGCTCTCGAGTAGACAGCTGCTCGCGCTTTACGTGGTGATCTTCGCTCGCATCAATACGTTTCAGTACCTCACCAAATGCACGTGCTAATTCTAACAAGGTCACATCGGGTGGCACAATAATAGGTTTGATATTGGGCGCTTTCGCTGCACTGACTTGAAACACATCACGCTCTAGCCGCGGTAATTCATCAATATCTTGTGCAGCCTGTTTAATCACTTCATAGGCTTTTAATTGACGAATAAGTACAACCCTAGGGTCTTCCTCGTCATCGTTTTCTGTGACCATTTTGGGTAACAATAAACGTGATTTTATTTCAGCTAACGTTGCCGCCATAACTAAATAATCAGCAGCCAGCTCAATTCTAGCCTCAGTTAATACTTCAATATAAAGTAAATATTGCTGAGAGATTTGCTGAATGGGTAAATCAACCACATCCAACTTTTGCTTACGAATTAAATATAAAAGTAAATCTAACGGTCCTTCAAATGACTCTAGAAATACCTCTAATGCTTCAGGGGGAATAAATAAATCAATGGGCATAGCGTCTAGCGCTTTACCGCGAACAATCGCTAATGGAAGGCTTTGTTGATGACCCTGCATAGCGCTCCGTTTGTTATGATTATTAATAAGTAATGATTGTTTTTTCGCCCAATAAAATGAGAGGCTGAAAGCAAACGCGCGATTATACGCATTAATGGGTAAGGATTAAACAATTATCTATTACATAACCCAGGCTATTCAAATGCTGCCGTATCACCTGCACCATAGCGCAGTATATTGATCTCGCCTTCTGACATATCAATCACGGTTGTTTGCTTTTCAGGCAAGTAACCACCCAATACGATACCTTCAACTTGATGCTCAAGAATATCGCGAATATGTTCTGGATCAGACTCAGCATGCTCTTCATTTGGCATAACTAAACTGGTCGACATTAAAGGCTCACCCAAGGCTTCTAATAACGCTTGTAAAATCAAGTTATCCGGTACACGAATACCAATGGTACGTTTTTTCTCACACTGTAAACGGCGAGGCACTTCTTTACTGGCTTTAAAGATGAAGGTGTACGGGCCAGGAGTACAGCTTTTTAGCAAACGATAAGCTTGATTATCTACTTTGGCGAAATTAGCTAGTTCAGATAAATCACGGCACATCAGCGAAAAATTTTGATCATTATCAATCTGGCGAATGCGAGCCATACGTGTCATTGCATTTTTATCGCCAATCATACAACCCAGCGCATAGCCTGAGTCGGTTGGGTAAACGATAACCCCACCCTGCTTTAAAATTTCCACAACTTGATTGATTAATCTGGCTTGTGGGTTTTCTTCATGTATATAAAAAAATTGGCTCATTACCGTTCCATCCAAGATTCCGATTGCCAAACCCAAGTCACTCCTTGGGGTTGATATAAATTTTTACCTAATTCTATCCAGTTGCTTATAAAGTGAAAATCACTGCCCAACGAACCGAGTAACTGGTGTTGATGGCATAAAGCAAGTAAGTTATTGCGATCATCAATCGTTTGTTGACCGAGTACGACTTCCATCGCATCGCCACCCGCTTCAGCAAAGTCTTTGACTAATTTTTTAAGCCACTTTGCCGAGAGTTTATAACCGCTTGGGTGCGCTAATGCCGCAACGCCACCGGCTTGATGGATAACATTTATCGCATTGGCCATATCGCCCCAATTATTAGGGACATAACCTGTTTTACCCGGGCGAGGTAGCGCTTGAACACGCTGGGCATATCGCTGGCATAGCCATTTTCAGCCAACCACCTAGCATAATGTCCACGACTTAATGCCGCATCACCAGCAATGGCTTTCGCGCCTTCATAAGCGCCTTCAATACCTGCTTTTGCCAAACGTAAGCCAATCTCTTGGGCACGAACTTCGCGCAGTTCACGTTGTGATGATAAAAACTCAAGCAACGCAGGCTGAGTTTTATCAATATTTAAACCGACTATGTGAATGTCAAAATTATTCCAACGGGTGGATATTTCGGTGCCATCAATCAAATTTAATGGTTGAGCTTGTTGATTATTAAATGCATGTGCTTCCGCTAAGCCACCAACAGTGTCGTGGTCAGTAATCGATAGCATTTGCACGCCTTTTTCAAGCGCGCGAGCAACAAGTTCTGACGGTGACAACATGCCGTCTGATGCAGTGGTGTGGCTGTGTAAATCGGCCAAGATAGATTCAGTATTCATGCAGTTATTGTACTTGATACTCCAAATAAAAGCTTTGGGTATGTGCAAATAAATCGCTAATTAAGAGCAGGATACCGCAATAAAACCATTAATTAGCAAATCTATATGTTAATTATTCAAATAATGAATAATATTCAATTGACATTAAGCGCCAGCTAAGGTTTCCTATAGGCACTAAAACACATTAATTAGATGACACGCATGACACTCTTTATCGCTTCTCAAAACATTACATGGTGGTGGCACTTCCCAAATTATCGGGTTGTGTGAAGCGTTGCGCTCATTTTAATAGAGACAAAATTTTACAAGAAAGCCCGCAGAGATGTGGGCTTTCTTGTTATTTGGCCCATGCTCAGAAGCTGAATAACTCTAACAATTTAGCGATGTATTTATTTAAGCGGTAATTAATTACCCTTTTGATAATGCACTCGATACAGAATTAAACGAAGGCAGTACTATGAAACATGACCAAATAGCCCAGGTTAACACGGTAAAACAACCATTAACCTATCATGCAGATCCTTTAAGCCTTTATGAGCACGTCACCCAGAATGCTCCCCATACTATGTTGTTAGAATCAGCAGAGATTGAGAGTAAAGACCATCTTAAAAGTATTGTATTAACCCACGCAGCGTTAATGATTCGGTGCGATAGTTATCAACTAACCTTTACCGCCTTAAGTGCCAATGGCTTAGGTTTACTTAGCCCTATAGAGGCATACTTTGCAGCACAGTTTAATAGCCAAAATCAGTTAACCGATAACCGCTTAGTGATTCAATTATCCAAGGCCACTAGCCTGCAAGATGAAGATGCTCGATTAAAGTCAACCTCTCCACTTGATGGTTTACGCGCTCTGGTTAACCATATTCACACCGACACACAACCTCAATTTGAAGACTTATTTTTAGGCGGCGTACTTGCTTATGATTTAATTGATACCGTTGAGCCATTGCCTATGGTGCCAAATGCCAGTAACGAATGTCCTGACTATTTATTTTACCTCGCTGAAACCCTTATCTTAATTGATCACAAGCTACAAAAAGCCGATATCATCAGTCAGCAGTTTAATCAGGATGCTGTCATCACATCACAGCTGGTAGCGCAACGTCAGCAAGTGATAACCCAATGTCAAACAATTGCCGCACCTAAACCATTAGTGACTATCAATACCGCTGAAACGGTTAACATTAGTGATGAAGAATATAAAAAGACCGTTATCGATTTGAAAGAGCACATTGTAGCCGGTGATATTTTTCAAGTGGTGCCATCACGTAGCTTTAGTTTACCTTGCCCCAATACACTCGGCGCTTATCGTGCATTACGTAAAACTAACCCTAGTCCTTATATGTTTTATTTTCGTGGTGCTGATTTTACCTTATTTGGCGCTTCACCTGAGTCCGCTCTGAAATATGAAGCGGCCACTAATCAAGTTGAAGTTTATCCCATAGCGGGCACTCGAAAACGCGGCAAAACAGCAGAAGGTGAAATTGACTTTGATCTAGACAGCCGTATTGAACTTGAACTGCGCTTGGATAAAAAAGAGTTATCTGAACACCTTATGCTAGTCGACTTAGCCCGCAACGATATTGCCCGTATCAGCCAAAGTGGTAGCCGCAAAGTCCCTGAGCTTCTAAAAGTAGACCGTTACTCACATGTGATGCATTTAGTCAGCCGCGTAACCGGCCAATTAAGAGTAGATTTAGACGCCCTACACGCCTACCAAGCTTGTATGAACATGGGTACCTTAGTCGGCGCGCCAAAAGTACGCGCATCGCAACTGGTCCGCCAGGCCGAACAAGCGCGCAGAGGCAGTTATGGCGGCGCTGTGGGTTACTTAAATGGCCTTGGCGATATGGACACCTGCATTGTGATCCGTTCAGCTTTTGTCAAAAATGATATTGCCCATATTCAAGCTGGCGCAGGTGTGGTATTTGATTCAGATCCGCAAGCCGAAGCCGATGAAACCCGCCAAAAAGCACAAGCTGTGATCACCGCAATTAAATTAGGAGGCGGCCTATGAAAAACTCAAACGGCTTAGATAAACAACACGCCAATCAATACACTCAAAAAATGAAACTGTATTTACTCGATAATTTTGACTCATTTACCTATAACCTGGTTGATCAATTTAGAAGCCTAGGTTTCGAAGTGGTTATTTACCGTAACGATGTTAGCGCCGAATATTTGGCAGACAAACTGCTCAATGAAACTCAGCAAGCTGCATTGGTATTATCACCTGGCCCTGGTGCGCCCCACGAAGCAGGCTGTATGATGGCATTAATTGGTAAAGTGGCGGGCAAAGTACCTATGCTAGGTATTTGTTTAGGTCACCAGGCGATGGTCGAATATTACGGCGGAAAAGTAGCGCGCGCGCCTTTTGTTGTCCACGGTAAAGCCAGCCCGACCATTCATAATGGCCAAGGGGTATTTGCCAACCTTCCCTCGCCATTACCGGTGGCGCGTTATCACAGCTTAGTGGCAACAAAAGTACCTGATTGTCTTGATATTATTGCCACCACAGATGACATGCCAATGGCAATTTTACATGATGATCATAAAGCGGTTGGATTTCAATTTCATCCAGAGTCAATTTTAACCACCCTTGGCAGTCAATTGCTGACCCAAACACTGGCGTATTTAACCACTACCTCTATGTCTCAAGGAGGCCAATAATGTCTACCACAGCGCAAACCTTGCCGACACACAAAGAGTCAATGCGGCCGCTACTCGATACCTTATATCAAGGTAATGCGTTAACTCGTCAGCAAAGCGCCAGCTTATTTGCCAGCATAGTGGCAGGTGAGATGGATGCCGTCACTATGGCAGGAATGTTAGTTGCCTTAAAAATGCGCGGCGAAACCATAGATGAAATTACCGGCGCAGCAGATGCATTACGCCAAGCAGCAAAAGTTTTTCCTCGCAGTAATCAATCTATTATTACTGGCGTAGTTGATATTGTTGGTACGGGTGGTGATGGATTTAATACGATTAATATATCCACGACAGCGGCGTTTGTTGCCGCTGCAGCAGGCGCTAAAGTGGCTAAACACGGTAATCGCAGCGTAACAAGCAAGTCAGGTTCATCAGACTTACTTGCCCATTGCGGCATTGGGCTAACCATGACCCCAGAGGCATCAAGTCACAGTGTCGACACCCTAGGGTTATGTTTCTTATTTGCGCCACATTACCATGCCGGAGTTCGCCATGCAGTGCCAGTTCGTCAAATGCTTAAAACTCGCACCATATTTAACATTCTTGGACCACTGATTAATCCGGCAAAGCCTGAATTTATGTTACTTGGGGTGTATTCACCTAAATTACTGGCTCCTATCGTTAATGTGCTTAATGCATTGGGCGTAAAACGCGCCATGGTTGTTCATGGCAGTGGCCTAGATGAGGTCGCTTTACACGGCGAGACTCAAGTGGCTGAGCTCAATAATGGCGCTATTCGCTTTTATACCCTAACACCTGAAGAGTTAGGCGTCACCAGAGCGGATATCAGTTTATTAACCGGCGGTGAACCAAGTGAAAATGCGCAAATAACTCAAGCAATTTTACAGGGTAAAGGCCAAGCTGCACAACGTGATGCCGTGGCAATTAATGCCGGCTGCGCATTATATATCAGTGGCGTTGTTGACTCAGTACAAGCCGGTACCCAGTTAGCATTAGCGACCTTGGCAAGCGGTAAAGCGTTCCAAGTACTGACACAATTAGCCGCCATAAGCCAAGCCACTGAGTCAACTCAAGTGCACGCTAACACTCAAGGGTAATGCCAAATGAATCAAGCTAATCAAGCTGTAAAAGAAACGAATGTATTAACTAAAATAGTCGATACTAAAGTCGCCCACATTGCCGCACTCAAACTGCGTTTTCCTGAGGCGACATTACAACCAAAAATATCTGACCGTAGCTTGTTTGAGGCGTTAAAACAGCCAAATGCGCAATACATATTTGAATGTAAAAAAGCCAGTCCATCAAAAGGCCTCATTCGTCCGGTATTTGATGTGGAAGCTATTGCTGATATTTATACCAAGTACGCGGCGGGCATTTCAGTGCTCACCGATGAAGCGTTTTTTCAAGGTGACATGGATTATATTCCGCAAGTGCGAGCTCGTGTTACTCAACCTATTCTGTGTAAAGACTTTTTTGTTGATGTATACCAAATCAAATTAGCCGCCCATCAGGGCGCAGACGCAGTGTTGTTGATGCTTTCGGTACTTGATGATGCACAATATAAATTACTGGCTGAAGAAGCGGCAAAGTATCAATTAGATACATTGACCGAAGTCAGTAATGAGGAAGAATTACACCGGGCTATTGATCTTAACGCGCTTATTATTGGTATCAACAACCGTAACTTACGTGATTTATCGACAGATTTAGCCACCACAGAACAATTGGCACCGCATATTCCCTCTGATCGCGTGGTGATAAGTGAATCAGGTATTTATTCACATGACCAAGTTAAACGCCTCAACCCACTGGTTAACGGTTACTTGGTTGGTAGCTCAATTATGGCGCAACAAGATATCGATTTAGCGTGTCGTCAGTTATTATTTGGCAACAACAAAGTGTGCGGCTTAACCCGTATTGAAGACATTAAAGCGGTCGCCGACTTAGGCGGAGTTTATGGCGGTTTGATTTTTCACCCTGAATCACCACGTGCAGTGAATTTAACCCAAGCAAAAAGCTTAGTTAAAAACATGCGCACACTGGGTATTAGCCTTAATATGGTGGGTGTATTTGTTAATGCAGACATACGCGACATAGTTGAAACCGCTAATACACTAGAGCTACATGCAGTGCAATTACACGGCAGTGAAACAGCGCTTGAAATAGCGGCATTAGCAGAGCAATTTAACGCGTTAAATATTGACTGTGCTATTTGGAAAGCCATTGCTGTTGACAGTACCAGTGGCAACATTGGTGTTATGCCAAAAGGTGTACAGCGTTACTTGTATGACAGTAAAAATGACCAACAATTTGGCGGCACGGGACAGGCTTTTAACTGGCAATTAGCTATCGATAATAAAGCCCAAGCTATGCTAGCTGGCGGATTAAATGTCGATAACGCTTATCAAGCTAGCCAACAAGGATTCTACGGCTTAGATTTTAACTCAGGCGTAGAGTCAACTCCTGGCAATAAAGATCACTTACTATTGGCACAGGTATTTAACGCCCTAAGACGCAGCTAGTAGTGATGATTATTAGCTCATAGCTAACTGAGCTAACTGAGCCAAAAGATTGATGTAACCCATTTAGGATTGCGCTGTTTAGTTAGCGTAATCGACAAATATCCGATTTAAATTTTGAATCGAGAACTGACTGAAACCCAGAATCGACAACTGACTCAAAAACAGCTTCGATTTAGCAACAGGACAACATTATGGACAAGCTCAAGCTTAACCCTTATTTCGGTGAGTATGGCGGTATGTATGTACCACAAATTCTAGTGCCAGCCTTAAAGCAATTAGAAACGGCATTTGTAGAAGCACAGCAAGACCCTGAGTTTCAAGCAGAGTTTACTGACCTGCTCAAAAACTATGCGGGTCGCCCAACGGCGCTCACACTGACCCGTAATTTAAGCCCTAACCCATTAGTAAAAATCTATCTTAAAAGAGAAGATTTACTCCACGGCGGCGCCCATAAAACCAACCAAGTATTAGGCCAAGCATTACTGGCTAAACGCATGGGTAAAAAAGAAATCATTGCCGAAACAGGCGCAGGTCAGCACGGTGTAGCAACAGCGCTAGCCTGTGCGCTGTTAAACCTGAAATGTAAAGTGTATATGGGCGCAAAAGACATTGAGCGTCAATCCCCTAACGTCTTTAGAATGAAGTTAATGGGCGCTGAAGTTATTCCGGTAACCTCGGGTTCATCTACCCTAAAAGATGCTTGTAATGAAGCGATGCGTGATTGGTCTGGTAGCTATGATAAAGCGCATTACTTATTAGGTACTGCAGCTGGACCGCACCCATTTCCGACCATAGTGCGTGAGTTTCAACGTATGATTGGTGAAGAAACCAAAAAACAAATTCTTGAAAAAGAAGGTCGGCTACCTGATGCCGTTATAGCCTGTGTGGGCGGTGGCTCAAATGCTATTGGTATGTTCGCCGACTTTATTGATGAGCCATCGGTGGAGCTTATTGGTGTAGAGCCTGCAGGTAAAGGCATTGACACGCCAATGCACGGCGCGCCGCTTAAACACGGTAAAACCGGTATTTTCTTTGGTATGAAAGCGCCCTTGATGCAAGATAGCCACGGTCAAATTGAAGAATCATATTCGGTTTCAGCAGGCCTTGATTTCCCCTCTGTCGGCCCACAACATGCACATCTTAATGCTATTGGCCGTGCTAGATACGAATCAGCCACCGACGATGAAGCATTAGAAATGTTCCAGTTACTGGCCCGTAAAGAAGGCATTATTCCCGCGCTTGAATCAGCTCACGCAATTGCTTATGCAGTCCGTCTAGCCAAGGAAGCCACCAAAGAGACCATTTTAGTGGTCAACTTATCAGGTCGTGGCGACAAAGATATTTTTACCGTAGCAGATATTTTAGAAGCCAAAGCACAGGAGAGCGGCAATGAGTAATCGATATCAGGCAGCCTTTGCCGCATTAAAAGTTAAAAAGCAAGGTGCCTTTGTGCCATTCGTGACCATTGGAGACCCGAGTGTAGACATCTCTTTTAATATTATAAAAACCTTGGTTGAAAGTGGTGCTGACGCATTGGAATTAGGCTTTCCTTTTTCAGACCCGCTTGCTGATGGCCCGGTAATTCAAGGCGCAAACTTACGTTCCTTGGCAGCAGGCACCACGCCTGACGACTGCTTTGAATTAATCGCTAAGGTGCGAGGACTATACCCTGAATTACCTATTGGCTTATTACTGTACGCCAACTTAGTGTTTGCCAATGGTATCGGTAATTTTTATGCCAAAGCACAAGCGGCTGGTGTCGATTCAGTGTTAATTGCTGATGTGCCGGTAGAAGAATCTGCGCCGTTTATTGAAGCGGCTAAAAAGCATAATGTCGCACCAATATTTATTGCACCGCCGAATGCCGACAGCGAAACATTAAAGCAGGTCAGTGAGTCTGGTGAAGGTTATACCTACTTATTATCCCGTGCAGGCGTAACAGGGACAGAATCTAAAGCGGGTACTCCGGTTGATCAAATTCTCGCCCAGTTAGCACAGTTCAATGCACCACCACCACTATTAGGCTTTGGTATTTCAGAGCCTGCACAGGTAAAGGAGGCCATTAAAGCCGGGGCTGCTGGCGCCATATCGGGGTCAGCGGTGGTTAAAATCATTGAAACCCATCAATATGATGAAGTCACATTACTCGCCAAACTGGCTGTATTTACGACAAGCATGAAAGCTGCCACTGCTTATTAATTGAACCCAGCTTAAGATAATAAACAATTATCAAACTGCCTTTCAGTCATAAAATAATGGAGCCAACTATGGCTTCATTATTTTGATCAAACTTACAGAATGTAATCAGCTACACAAAATAGACAAAATAAATAAAACAACCTTGCAGGCTACTTAATGCGCCGACCTATTTATATTGATTCATTTGGGTGTAAAAAATTAATAATAAAATTGATTCCTCAATATTAAAACCGACCGCTATGTTTCTTTAACTCGATTTTACTCAACAAATGTCGATTACGTTTTTATGAAAAAATGTTAATTATCATACATCATTTTAGCCGTGCTAAAGGTTCTCGATTAACCATGTTGCGTGGTACACTCATGGCTTATTCTTCCATGCAATGGACCTTGCATCCAACAGTGAATCTTATCTAACATGAAACAATTGCTCGATTTCTTACCGCTAGTTATTTTTTTCGCAGTGTATAAGTTTGCCGATATTTATACCGCTACGGCTGTACTTATCGCCGCCACCGCAGTGCAACTTGTTGTGACCTATTTATTGTATAAACAGATAGAGAAAATGCATCTAATCACTTTTGCGATGGTAACCGTGTTTGGTTCATTAACCTTGTTTTTTCAAGACGATGCCTTTATAAAATGGAAAGTCACCATAGTATATGGACTGTTTGCCGTTGGCTTAGCCGTAAGCCAGTTAATGGGTAAACCCGCACTAAAAAGTATGCTTGGCAAAGAAATGGTCGTAAAAGACAACATCTGGGCTCAAGTAACATGGTATTGGGTCAGTTTTTTCATTATTTGCGGTATCGTCAATATTTATGTCGCCTTTAGTTTACCGCTAGAAACTTGGGTTAACTTTAAGGTATTTGGTTTAACTGCCTTAACCTTAGTCAATACTGTAATCACAGTGGTTTACTTGTTTAAACACATGGAAAACCCACCGGAAGACCAGAAAAGCTAATTTGATTTGAGTCGTTATTGAAACGATTACAGTGCGTTATATTCAACAATGCTTAACAGCAAATTTAAGAACAAATGGAGCCTTGACTATGTGGTACATGATCTCTTCTCAAGATGTTGAAAACAGTTTAGCAAAACGTTTATCCGTTCGTGCCGATCATCTTGCACGCTTACAAACTTTAGCTGACGAAGGCCGCTTATTAACCGCAGGTCCACATCCTGCCATTGATAATGAAAACCCTGGCGAAGCTGGCTTTACCGGTTCGTTAGTGATTGCTGACTTCGCTTCATTAGCAGATGCACAAGCTTGGGCTGATGTTGACCCTTATATTGCTGCGGGCGTTTACCAAAGCGTGATTGTTAAACCGTTTAAGCGAGTCCTACCGTAATGAAAATTGTCTCTTTTAATATCAATGGCATTCGGGCGCGGTTACATCAACTACAGGCATTGATTGATAGCCACCAGCCAGACATTATTGGCCTACAAGAAACCAAAGTACACGATGAAGCATTTCCATTAGCCGATGTCGAAGCCATGGGTTACAAGGTTCATTTTCATGGTGGTAAAGCTCACTATGGTGTGGCTATGTTATCTAAAGCCGAACCACTTAAGGTTATAAAAGGTTTTGAAAGTGATGGTGACGATGCCCAGCGGCGTTTAATCATCGGCCAATTCAGCCAAGCGAATGGGCGTGTATTAACCGTCATCAACGGCTACTTCCCTCAGGGTGAAAGTATTCACCACGAAACAAAATACCCTGCTAAACGCAAGTTTTACCAAGACTTAATGACCTACTTAACCACTCACCACACCCCCGATGAAGACATCGCTGTGATTGGTGATATCAATATTTCACCACTTGATTTAGATATCGGTATTGGTGAGCCTAATGCTAAGCGTTGGTTAAAATCAGGCAAGTGTAGTTTTCAACCTGAAGAGCGTGAATGGTTAAAAACCTTATTAGATTGGGGTTTTGTTGACAGTTTCCGTCAATTACACCCTACACGTACAGAGCGTTACTCATGGTTTGACTATCGCAGCAAAGGCTTTGATGACAATCGTGGTCTGCGTATTGATGTGGTATTAGCCACGCAATCGTTAGTGGCTAATGTTATTGAATCTGATGTGGATTATGACCTACGCGCTATTGACAAGCCATCTGATCATGCACCGATCTGGAGCACGTTTAAAGCATAAATAGCAGCTTTAATATTTGTGTTCACTTTAAAAAAAGGTTTAATCTATTCGATTAAGCCTTTTTTTAAGAAAACCGCCACTAAAAAGCACCGACTTTGTTGTACAGCCTATTGCCATTGTGAGAATTTATTTTTCCCATTTCGTTTTGAGTCATATAAAGCACTATCTGCGCGATGATAAATTTGCTCTACATCTTTATCACTGGGCAAGAACTGACTGATCCCAATACTGATTGACGGACCACACTGCAGTTTTTTATCGTTAATATGCATATCTGCAATCTGCTGATTTAAACGTCGGGCTAAATCAATACAAGATTCTGCAGACATATTAATATGAATAACACCAAATTCATCACCACCAAGGCGGCCAAATATATCGGTTTGCTTAAGTTCAGCTTGACATATTTTAACAACTTTTTTGAGAATATCATCGCCAAAAAGGTGTCCATGGATATCATTAATATTTTTAAAATTATCTATATCGAAAACTAACAAGCTGTAACCTTGTTGACCTTGTTTGAAATTTAAATAAGCATCATTTAAATACTCAATAAATTTCCTGCGGTTAATAATGTTCGTTAGAAAATCAGTTTGAGATTGATAAATCAACTTTTGCTCTAATTGATAACGTTCTGTGATGTTACGAGCGACCCAAACAACGGCTCTTTCTCCATAGCGGAGGGTTTTTAATGGATTAACCCGCCCTTCGAATCGCAGTAAGCCAATAGGTCCTGAACCACCTTCAATATCCTTAACGTCATCAGCAGCAAGTGAATATTCAAACACATTTAACTTATTTGAGAGTAGCGTTTCTTGAATTCTGTCAATAAACCAGTTTGCTTTTTCCTCTGGTAATACATCGAATAAACTCAGCCCTTTTAGGAAGCTAGCATTATGATAATAATCAGAACTATTGCCCCCAAGTATCGCGGTATAGCGACCAGACTCAGTCAATACAAAAACCAAATCAGGTAATGATAAAGTTATGGCTTCATATTCTTCAATGATTTCTAAATCCATCCTTCACCTCTAATAATGAACTAAATAACTTGGTATTAGAATTGTGGCACAAAATTGCGTGATGGTGATATGTAATAAATAATAAGTGTTGCTGGCTGTTAGCGATAATGACTCACGCCAGCTTCCTCTGTTGGCTATTCAGATAACGAATCATTCTGTGCAATACTATCAACCGCTTGAATGTATTTTGCCGCTAATTGAGCATTTGCTTGTGGTAGGTGCGGCACATAGCCTAAAAAGGGCGCGGTCATCACTTGTTGCAAACTGCTAAGGTTAGCAGTTATTTCGCTCATGTCAGCGTCCACTTGATTAGCCACCCATCCAGCAATGTTAAGTCCATCCGCTTCAATAGCTTGCTGGGTTAATAAAGCATGATTCAAACACCCTAGCTTCATGCCTACCACTAAAATAACCCCTACCCGTTCAGCATTTTGGGTTTGTACATAAGCATCCAGCTGCTTAACACTGTCAGACAAATACTGATGATTGCCAAGTGGTAACCGCCACCCCCCCGCGCCTTCAATCAAGGCAAAATCTGCGGTTAATATTGGCGTAGCAAGTAAAGTTTCGACGACCTTGGATGCCGATAATATTACATCCGCTTGAGCTGCGGCAATATGCGGCGCAATCGCTGGCTCAAATGCAATAGGATTAACCTGTTGATAGCTTAAGCCCATGTTCGACTGTGCCATTAACGCTTGCGCATCTGAATTTCTTAATCCATCAGGCGTTAACACGCAGCCCGATGCTATGGGTTTAAAGCCACACTTCTTGCCTTTGGCTAAAGACAGTAACGCTGAAGAAATTAAGGTTTTACCGCTATCGGTATCTGTGCCAGTAACAAAGTAAATCATGCTCTGCCTACTCTATGTAAATGCAAAATTAACGCTTTTGCGCGTGGATATAAGCTATGTGATAGGTCAAAGGAATACCCTTTTCGGTGGCGAGTCCTTGTGCTAATAACACCCGCTCTTGCCAGGCGGATTTTGATAACATAGTCCGCGATTGGCTGCCAGCTTGTCCGGCTGATGCGCCAACGCCTTTAATTGAATACAGTAAACTGCGTAAATCATCAAAATAGACGGTGATTTTTTCTACACTCGCCTGCAAAATCATCCAACTGCTGTTGCTCGAATGTGTTGTAGCGTCTTTAACACCAAAAGCACTTAATAAGCTTGGCATGCTGGCAAATTGATTAGTTCTAAAACCTAATGTTTGCAGCTCAGGTAAACTGCCATCGGCCACTATGGCGAGATTACACACTCCTTTATCCACTAACACCCGCTCTATTTCATTAACGGCTTTGGGGAAATCATCACACCATTGTAGGGCAAGATTTGAGTAAACACTGTCAACACTATTAGCGCTAAGCGTCAGAGATTGGGCATCACAGTTAAGCATTGAATACTGAGGATAATTCAATCTGACCTGCTCTAACATGCCAGCGGCAATATCAATTGCTGTCACGTTCGATACCGACGAAAAAGCCTTAAAACAGGTGCCTGGGCCACATCCAATATCAGCAACATGGCCGGTTAATGTGGCATTATCCTGTAATGTTTTTGCTGTGATCCGCTGTAACACATCATGTTGTTTATAAAGACTGGCCGCATGGGAAAAGGCATCGGCAACCGATTTCTCTAACATCTATTGATTCTCAATTGGCTTGTCTATTAACAATACAGCAAGCTGGGCTACCAGTTGGTGGATCTGTGCTGACGTATGCTTAGCATTTAAGGTAATGCGTAATCTGGCCGAACCTTGAGGTACGGTTGGTGAGCGTATTGCTCCCACCTTAAAGCCTTTTTTAGCCAGCGATTCTGCCACTGCCATAGTCGATGTGTTATCGCCAATAATGATGGGTTGAATTGCTGTTTTTGACTCAGTGAGCACTATGCCCGCATCCCTTGCTAAACATCTAAACAAGGCGATATTGTCATTGAGTTGAATGATGCGATCGGGTTGCTGCTCAATTAACGCCAGCGCTGAAAAAGCCAAATGGGCATTCGCCGGTGACAAGGCTGTTGAATAAATATAATGGCGAGCATTGGCCACCAAAAAATCAATCACTTGCTGACTGGCTAAAATGGCCGCGCCCTGGCAGCCTAATGCCTTACCGAAGGTTACCACTTGAATATCCGCATGATTCACCGTTACTCGGTTTTCATTTAACACCCCAAAACCGTGGGCATCATCGACGATTAACAAGCTATTGTGTTGCCGACACAGGGTGCTTAAATCGCTCATTGGTGCACTATCACCGTCCATGCTAAAGACGCTTTCGGTGATTAATACGCTATTGGGATGTTTGGCCAGTAGGCGGGCTGCACTGTCTATATCGTTATGCAGGTAACGCAGCAACTTTGCGCCACTGTCCTGAATGCCGTCAATAATTGAAGCGTGCACCAGCTTATCGGCAATTACTGTGTCAGTGGTTGAAAACAGAGTTTTCATCAAAGCATTATTGGCACTAAAGCCGGAGCAAAAAAGCATTCCCGCTTGATGCCCGGTTATATCGCACAACTTTTGTTCAAGCATTGTATGCGCCTGGCTATAGCCGCTAACCAATGGCGATGCTTTGCTGCCAACGCCATAGAGTAATGCCCCTTGATACAGCGCATCAGCAAGTTCAGGCGCGCTGGCTAAACCTAGGTAATCATTGTGACTAAAATCGATAACCGATTCTGCTTGATGGGCTGTGGCATTAAGCTCATGACGTTGTCGCAGCAAGCCATTTGCTTGCTGCATCGCCATTTGTTGAGTGATTTTATCCGTAAGAGGATGCGCCATCAATTTGCCGTATTATTGTCAAAAACAAGCTTATAATGCCGCGGCATCGTAAAACTGTTGGGTTGCTTTAGCAGTTTGTGCGCTGGCTTTTGCCACCATTTGGCTGTCTTGGTCAATATTCGCCACTGGGCCTTGTTCAGGGTGTAGCCCTAAACGTTTGAACAAGTTCATATCATCATTTTCTTCAGGGTTTGCCGTGGTTAATAACTTACAACCATAGAAAATTGAGTTTGCTCCAGCAAAGAAACACATTGATTGTAATTCATCGCTCATGCTTTCACGCCCTGCCGATAAGCGCACTCGAGACTTAGGCATAATGATGCGGGCAACGGCAATAGTGCGCACAAATTCAAGTGGATCTAAATCATCTATTTTCTCAAACGGTGTGCCAGCCACTTTAACTAGCATGTTAATTGGCACTGAATCTGGGTGTTGGGCTAGGTTAGCTAACTGTTGTAACAAACCTGCGCGGTCAGTGGCTTTCTCGCCCATACCGACAATCCCACCTGAACAGACTTTCATGCCTGATGAACGCACGTTAGTCAATGTGTCTAAACGGCTTTGATAAGTGCGAGTGGTGATCACATCGCCATAATATTCAGGCGAGGTATCTAAGTTGTGGTTGTAGTAATCAAGCCCTGCACCAGCCAGTTGCTCAGACTGCTCTTTTGATAACATGCCCAGTGTCATGCAGGTTTCCATGCCTAAAGCACGAACATCTTTTACCATTTGGGTTAAATATGGCATGTCTTTGTCACGCGGGTTACGCCATGCTGCGCCCATACAAAAACGTGATGCACCCGCGGCTTTGGCGCTTTTGGCTTCAGTTAATACTTTTTCAATTTCAAGTAAACGTTCTTTTTCAAGACCCGTGTCGTAACGCGCACTTTGTGGGCAATATTTACAGTCTTCAGGGCAAGCACCGGTTTTTATCGACAATAAACGGCTGATCTGTACCTCGTTAGGATCAAAACTTTCACGATGAATACTGTGGGCTTTAAACAGTAAATCATTCATTGGCAATGCAAATAACGCTTCAATTTCTGCTTTCTGCCAATCATTGCGAACTTCAGCTAACGACATGGATCATTCCTTTATTTTGATTTTATGTTGGCTAGGATACCTGTAGCCCGTAAACTGTCAACGCAGCGCCCACCACAAACTTTACTAATGGTCACTTTATGAGCAAATTAAGCGTATCACAACCGTCAGCAAATAAATCAATTATTGATTACGCATTTGACCGCCAACATATTTGGCATCCTTATACGTCAATGACTCATGCAATGCCGGTGCAGGGTGTGGTGTCAGCACAAGATTGTGAGCTAGTGCTAGAGAGTGGTCGTAAGTTAATTGATGGTACCAGCTCATGGTGGGCATGTGTTCACGGCTATGGTCATCCGCATATTGTGGCGGCGATGCAACAGCAACTTCATCAAATGAGCCATGTGATGTTTGGCGGGATTACCCATCAACCCGCTATTGACGCCAGTAAGCTTTTAGTCGAGATGACGTGCGCTAAACTAACCAAGGTATTTTTAGCCGATTCTGGCTCAATTGCGGTTGAAGTGGCATTAAAAATGGCACTGCAATACTGGCAAGGGCGTAATCAGCCGAATAAGCAAAAAATAATGACCGTTAAACGCGGTTATCACGGTGATACCTTTGCCGCCATGAGCGTATGCGACCCAGAAGGGGGTATGCACACTATGTTTGGCGACAACGTCACCCAGCAAATATTTATTGCGGCGCCGCAAACCCCGTTTGGTTTCAGTGCGGCATTAACGCCTCAATCGCAGTTAAATGAGCAAGGCTTATCCATAGAAGATGAGGTCGCTTTAGTCGATGCTTTTGAAACTCACCATCAAGATGTTGCCGCGGTTATTATCGAACCCATAATGCAAGGCGCTGGCGGAATGCGCTTTTATTCCCCAGCCTATTTAACCCGATTACGTCAGCTATGCGATCAATTTAATGTCCTGCTTATACTCGATGAAATTGCTACAGGCTTTGGCCGCACTGGTAAATTGTTTGCCTATCAACATGCCAATATCGAACCCGACTTACTGTGCTTAGGTAAAGCGCTAACTGGCGGTTATATCAGCCTTGCGGCGACGATGTGCAGTGATGAAGTGGCGCAAGGCATTAGTGAATCCCCCGCCGGCGTGTTTATGCACGGACCAACGTTTATGGCTAATCCCCTCGCCTGTGCCGCGGCCACGGCCAGCTTGCAGCTCATCAATCAACAGCAATGGCCTGCACAAATCAATATGATTGAAAAACAGATGATAGCTGAACTTGCTGCTGCGATTGAATATCAGCAGGTAAAAGATGTCAGGGTGTTAGGCGGTGTTGGTGTGATTGAAATGCTGCACCCCGTGAATAGCGCCCAATTACAACAAGCATTTATCGACCTAGGCGTTTGGGTAAGGCCCTTTAGCAATTTAATTTACATTATGCCGCCCTACGCCATTGGCTCAGCCCAATTAAGTCAATTGACCAAAGCGATGAAACAGGTTGCCGCCAGTATTATAGAACCGCAAAAAGAAGCACCGCAAATGGCCGCGTCGCAAAAAAACATTAAGAAGGCATTTATTAGCCATGGGTAAATTTCGCTTATTAGTGGCTTTAATTTTGTTGTTCCCCCCTTTAGTTCAAGCTCAATGGCACCAAAAAAGCTTCCATGTTATGGGTACCCAAGCCCATGTTGAGTTCTGGTTAGCAGGCAGTCAAACCCAAGTAACTGCAGACAAGTTAATCAGTCAAGTTGAGCAAGAAATGCACCGTATTGATGAAGCCATGAGTCCCTATAAGAACACCAGTGAACTTAGCTTAGTTAATCGGCACGCGGGGATCGAAGCGGTGATCATTAGCAAAGAGTTATTTGAGTTACTGCAAGATGCTGATAAAATTGCTAAATTAACCAAAGGTACATTTGATATCACCTATGCCTCGGTCGGTTACCAATATGATTACCGGCAACACAAAAAACCCAGCCAAGCATTTATCGATAAAAATATCAGTGCCATTAATTATCATTCAGTACAACTAGATACTGATAACTCATCAGTTTATTTTAATCACCCAGCGGTTAAAATAGATTTAGGCGGCATCGCCAAAGGTCATGCAGTTAAAAACTGCCTTACAATACTTAAGCAAGCCGGTATTAAACACGCATTGGTGAGCGCTGGCGGTGATACCGGCCTACTGGGTGATAGACGCGGCAGACCCTGGTATGTTGGCATTAAACATCCAAGGGCAGATGATAAAACCGCAGTTCAGTTACCCCTTAGTAATGAAGCCATTTCAACCTCAGGTGATTACGAGCGCTACTTTATTGAAGATGGCGTGCGCTACCATCACATTATCAACCCTAAAACCGGTGATTCTGCCCGTTATGTGGTTAGCGTATCAATTATCGGCAAAAATCCCACCTACGTAGATGCGCTTTCAACCGCCATTTTTGTCAAAGGCTTACAACAAGGCATGGCACTGATCAATCAACTCCCCGAATACGAAGCTATCATTATTGACAATCAGCAAACGTTGCATTTTTCAGAAGGGCTACAGCAAGATTAGAGACATAAATAAACTTTAAACCACTGATGATTAAAATTACCTAAACATAAAAAGGTTAGTATCTTTTGCTAAAAATAGCTGATTTCAAAAACTTAAGCACAGCAATCACCGGTTGCTACGCCCCTTGGACACACCTTTCCTCTTAGATGCGCGCAATATTCTGTTAAGGCTAGCAATAGCCTAGCTGCGCCTTTAAATGATGAGCGACAATCTAAAAAAATGAGCTAGCCAAAGCTAACTCATTCATTACATCAATAACCTGACAACACAACGACTATAGTCACTGCACCCCAGGCCAGTGCCTACACGATAGGCTGAAACGCGGTCAACGAATCCAACATAGTGGCATTACCTAAACCTTGTCTTGGGGCGACACGATTAAACTGGCTTTGTTCACCGTGTAACGCCATATAGTTAAGCAATACGGTTTCAACTAGCAAGTTAACATTATTGGCCGACGGTGCTGATGCAGTGTCAACAGAAGCATCGGTTCGCATAAAACCAATTTGTTGTTTTCTGGCCATTTGCTCTGCATTAGCACCCATTAATTGCGGCTTGCCAGCAGGGTTAAATACTAAGAAAAACGCCGCGCCTGTTGATGAGTTATCACCCGTCCACTCGCCTTTACCGCGACCTTCCTGTGAGTCATCAATACGGCCATTACTGGCAACCGAACCATCACTGAATACATATAGCATTAACGGCATATTGCGACGGGCGGCATATTCTAAACAGGCGCCCATACAACGTCCTGCGCGCAAATCTCTTAATTCTCCGGTGGCACGATCGCCAGTGTGATAGTCAAAACCGCCCATGGTGACTGTACCCGCACCCGAAAATCCATTCACAACCAGTTTCATAATTGAAGCCGTTTTTTGAAACTCAGATTCTGAATCAAACTCATTGATATTAAAAATACCACTTGGACCAACAATATCTGGGTCAAGTAACGGGTTTAACGTTGACGGATCACCAAAACGATCCGCTAAATCAGCGCTTTTAACATAACCACAATTAACCAAATCTTTAATCACATCGTCACGGGTTACTTGAGTATTAACCTGCGCCATTTTCTGCGCGCTAACCCGTTGAATACTTTCCATTACGGTCACCGCATCACGTTGAGATAACAGGCTAAACAAGTCACCTACATCAACCAATCCAGTGACATCTGAAGGACGGTCAATTTTCGTTGGTCGTTTACTCAGATCAATAAAGTTAGCAGCTGACATTGAATTGCCACCCGAGTCGGTATTGCGCGTGCCTATTAGCGGCATTAACGAACCATTTGCTCCTGCTGCAGCAATGGCATACATAGGATTATGTGGATTATTACCGGTGTCGTTATCAGATCGGTTTGGAATAACTGCACCATTAATTCTTGATGCGGTATCTGTAGATACTTTTTCAAGAATGCCTCGTAAAAAGGCTGAGTCAGAATGAAATGCCAAACCTAAGTCAGTGTTAATAAAATCAGACATGCCTGCATTCGGGTTGGCAATAGACGGTGCCATATCCCCAGGCAGCCCTAATTTGTTATACCCTGCTGTCGATAAAAAATCTTGTTGCCCACCGGCTCCGCCCACTAGCACATTAGATCCCGCTATATTGGCGCCACCAGCTAAGTCAAAGCTAATAAATGGAATTTTACCCGCACCTTGGACGCTAATGCCGCAGGAGTCTCTTAGGGCTTCTAAATCTGGTGATAATGTCGCGTTAGCGTTATTAGGGTTAGCAAATAAGCTAAATAACGATAATCCAGCCACCGCAGCGCCACCTTTACATAAACCAGTAGAAATAAACTCACGTCGGGTTAATGGCTTGCGGTGATCGGCAAACAGCAAAGGACTATCTGGATGAAGGTGTTTAGGTTTACTCATGGTCAGTTCCTTGTGCTTGCACATCTGGTGCTTGATTAAAAATAGTGACAATGAAACATGATTTGAACGATTTCATGTTCATCCTCCTACTGCACCAGCATAACGGCACTTGCTAACACTGCGGTACAACTGGCTTTAGCAATAGTTTGAGTTCGCTCTGCATCACAGTTTGTTGCGCACACTGACAAGTTGCTCACTAGGTTATCAAGTTCGTTATACACCCCCACTGTATTTGGCTGATTAGCCAGGTTAAGGGGCATTAATTGTGTTATCAAAGGGCTCAGTAACTTGCTTCGCTCAGCAGAACTTAATGCCACACTAGGCGGAGAACTAAAGTCCACATTAGGGAACCAGGCACTGCGTATTACGTTGTCTGTTATAGCGGTATCACAGTAGGCAATGGCCATTTGAGTGATGCCCATTTGTTGCGCTGAAATAAAGGTTTCAATGTTTTCAATACTCGGCAATTGGCGTTTCACCAACTGATAGGTATTGAACACCTTAGATGACTTAGGATCGACCCCCGTAAGCACACTCATGGTGTGATTAATTTCAGCGAAGTTACGCATACCTATTTGAGCAGACTGAGTGGTTGCGGGTACTTCTTCGGGAAATATTATCACCCCAGGAATAACCACATTTTCATGCTCACCCAGTTTCTCAAAAGTAAGGAAAAACTCATCCTGACTGGCGCCTTTTTCAAGCGCAACAAGAGTACCCAAAGAGGATATAGAAAACGGCTCAGCGATTTCTTGGCCTGCTTCAATCGTCAAATCCAGATTCATATAAGCCTGACCATTAGGGCTTTCTTTACCGTTAATACCCAGGCGGAGCCCCTTAAGCGGAAATCCATCACCGACTGGTACACCATCAATATTAACAAGCGATGCACCGCTAAATAGGTAACTGTAATTGTCAAATTGACTGACCTCAAACATCACATAGGTATTAGGCAAATCGATTAGATGACTGATCGCAAAAAGTAAAAAGAACTTTTCACCGACACCAACATCATAATTTTGCAGCACCTGTGCAGGTTCTAGTACGCGGTTATAAAGTGCCAGTAGGCGAATATCCCCTTGCCATACATGCTGATTTGACGCTTCACGACCTAAAATTAATGCAAAGCTGTCATCCCAATTGGCTAACGGGGCAATATCTTCGTCAATAACATTGATTAAGCGACCATTGACGTAAATTTTACGCCCTTCATTAGCCTTATAAGTCATCACCACATGTTGCAATGTAGCTTGCAATACTTCGGCCGCATCAGGAGTACTTAATGCAGGTTCTCCATTAGCACTTGAACTTTCAGTGCGCAGCATAAAATCATAATTATACTGAGTTTGGCCTAAGGTAAAGTTGCGCTCATTATCACCTGCAGAATAGGTCACAATACGCGCAGGCCCTTGTTGAACCACATTACTGGGAGTCACCCAGGCTTCAATTGAAAACTCACCTGTTGCTGTCATCAAGTCATGCAATTTTTTACTATTCGTTGTACTGGCCTGTGCTTTACCATTGTTAAACGATAAACCCCAGCTACCAAGCCACTCAATATCACCGCTTAAACTAAGATTAGCCGCGGGTGAAATTCCTGATGTGTCATAGGCAATGTTGCCCTCACCGGTTTTAAACTGGTATAAAGCAATCACGCCAGTCTCAAAACGGCCACCACTTGATGCGGTAATACCGTCAGTTAACCGCAGCGATTTGGACACCACCATATCCGCTGAAATAACATCAAGCGGAATTGCATCACTTAGTGCGGTAATGGCATCACGCATTTCAATACTGTTTGCCTGACAATTGTCCCAACAATTATGGAACTCACTGCCTAAACGCACCACTAAACGTGACTGAGCGGGCTCATCTAAGTTGATAACACGTTTGGCCGCTTCATAAGCTTGGGCAACATCATTACTGGCAAAAAACGGCGATTGAGCTAGCGGAGCACTTTGATCATGGCACTGCGAACAATACTGGTTAACAATTGGGTAAACATGTTGGCTAAATAAACTGCTGTCATCTGGAAAGCTTTTACTTGTACCAGGTTCACGAATAACTGGCGCGGTAAGTTCAATGGTATTTGCCGTACTCACCCGATCGTCCGCCCACAACTTAATCCACTGAGTCATGGTTTCACCACAAGCGGCATCACTGGCTAACCAGCAATTATGCCCGCCAGCTACTTTGTCTGCTAAGCGCGACTTTTGAGGTTCAGATAAATCAACCAGAGGATGAGTTGCCGCATAGGCGTCATTAACATTATTACGGCTGGCAAAGTAAGGCGCTTGTTTACCTTCCGTATGACAAGCACCACACTTATCCTGGGTTGAAATATTGTCCCAAAGTGAGACTTTGTATTTTTGAATATCTTCAGTGGCGGCCGCAGGACCTGTATAGACATCCGATTGAGGGTCTTGAGTTTTAGGGGGATTGGTTTCTACATCGCCACCGCCACAAGCTGTTAGCATCAGTAAAAATGAGAAAATAATCGAGGTTTTCATTAATAAGTGCTTCACCGTTACTCTCCCATACAATAATTGCCAACTTCAGCAAATACCCGCTTTAGTTGATAAGCATTCTGTTTAAAAGAGGCGGTAGTCGCATTGATTTGTGATAAATCAGCTTGGCTTTCAGCATCGCGTAAACACACTGTTTTAAATACTTTTTTCACCTGGCATTGGGCAAATGCTTGGCTATTAGCTAATTCTTGCCCCAATGATTTTGCTCCCGTACCTTGACCCGCTAAGCTATTATCCCAACCAAGTTTTTGGTTTGAGCCTTGGCGCCAATAGTTTTTCCATTGATCATTTGGGGTGACATAACCGTACGGAAAACTAGTGGCATTGAAATGGTATTTAGCTTGCACACGGCTGCCGGTACTGGCATCTACCTGGCCACTACTGTTGTAAGCCAATTTTCCAGCATTACCCTCGGGATCGGTCTCTAAGTTAAATTGATAATCATAATAGGCAAACGCTTGCGCAAGCGGATCCATCCCCGTATGACAACCAGAGCAATTGTTAATAAACAAACGGCTATCACCACCAGGGCTGCGGCTAACATCTTGACGAATTCTATCGGTAGATAAGGTGTTGTCTTTTAATGGCTCTAGGTCAGTACATAAGTGATTCATTAAGGTAAATCGTAACATGGCGCGATTAGTCCCTAAATAAAAGAAGGCCTTTGCCGCAGCACGACTGGTTAACACGCCCGCTGTGGCGTCGCTAGGTAAACCATTAATACTAGATTGGCTGGTGCGTTCTAAGCCCTGCTTTAAATCAATAAATTGATCTTCAAGCGCTTGGTAATGTGAATTGTTATTAACGTTATAGGCAGGTAAACCTAGGCTACTTTTTCCCACATAAACCATGTCAGATTGCAAAATATCTCTAAAATCAACATCATCTCTGACAGCACCAATGACTGTGGCAGAGTAATCGTTGAGGGGCTCAAAGCTATCTTGATCTATGTTGGTCCAAGGTGTGGCGAATAGTTTTAAGGTGGTGGAATAGAATGCTGGGGTTTCCATAGCTAAATAGGCTGCTTCTAGGGTTTTGCCTTCATCAAGTAAAGCAGCCATATCTTGTAACGTTTGTTGTGACGCTGCCACACCGGCGATACGGTCATGCAGCTGTTTAGCTTGTTCAAGTGTCCCTGCACCGGCATTGGTACAGTGAAAAGCCATTAAACAAATCATAAAGGGGCAGACTAATATTTTACGGCCGCAAAATTTAAGGCCATATTTGCCAGCTAAAATCAGCCTATTTAGTCTATAACATCGCGCCTTCATACTGTCTCCTTGTCATTTATGTAAATTAACAATCGCCAGAAGAAACAGCATTTCACCTTAGACTGATTTATGACGGGTAATGCAAAATCAGTAAAGCAGATTGTTTTTATTATTTAAGCCAATAACCTCAATGACTACTTATTCACAATTTACGCATTTATATTCAAAGTGGTATTAAACCACTAATGCAACCAAATTGTTACAACCGCGATAATACTTCTCAACAAGGTAAATAAAAAGGATTAATTTTATTTTAACAAAAGTGTTGAAACAAATAGGTATGACAGCAATAATACACAAAAGGTAAACAAGTCCACCCAATGACAATAACAATAATAGCACATCATTAAGGGATACGAATGAGGCCGAAATTAGGCTATAAATTTGTGGTTTTTTCAGTATTTAGCTTACTTTTAGGTTGTAATACTGATACTACAATCAAAGACGAAAAGCCTGATCCTGTGTTAGTTGAGTACCCTATTGTCTACATCCAACGCGATCTAATCAGCGCTGAAAATGAAGCACCACAATTTGATGTTTTTGATCCTGCTCATTTTAATCCGGTGCCAATTTATTGACAAAGCGTAATGCGTTTGCCGATTCACCTCCATTCAGTTTAACTGCATCTTTATTTAAATCAGACCAACTTGTTGATATCAGAGATCTATCCGTTTCAGATAACGGCCAACAATTATTAATGTCGATGAAAGTACAAAAAGTTGACGCCAATGAAGATGAACAAACTTCGTGGAATATTTGGCACTATGACCTCACCACTAAAAAATTATCTAGGGTAATGGCCAATGACGCCTTAGCCGAGCAAGGCAACGATTTAATGCCGTCATTTCTACCCGATGGCCGTATCGTGTTTGCCTCAACCAGACAACGCTTATCACGGGCAATTTTACTGGATGAAGGTAAACCACAGTACACAGCATTAGATGAAAACAGGGATAATGAAACCTTTAATATTCATGTCATGAACCCAGATGGTTCGGCAATTAAGCAACTCAGCTTTAATTTAAGCCACGACTTTTACCCTTTAGTGATGCAAAACGGCCAGATTTTGTATAGCCGATGGGACCTGATGGGGGCAAATCACGGCATTAATTTGTATCGAATGAACCCAGACGGCACCAATAATGAACTCGTTTTTGGTTGGCATTCACATCAAATTATCCTCGATTCACAAACTGAGGTAGTGGAATATATTAAGCCACAGCAGTTACCCAGTGGCGAAATTTTGATGATGTTAACTTCACGAACAGATTCAACAGCCATTAACAAGCGCCCTGTTACCATAAACATAAACGACTATATTGATGCCAACCAAGCGACCGCAACATCTGGGGCACAAGATAATGCGATAAATGATGTTGTTTTAGCTGACTTTGATTTTAATTTTTCTCAAGGCTTGTCGCCTACAGGCCGAATTAATCATCTATTTCCTATTCCAGATAACAGTAATCGTTATTTGATGAGCTGGGATTTATGCCGAGTGGTTATCAATGACCAAATTAAATCTTGCGGTCAATTAACCCAAGCACAACTTGCTGATGAAAATATAGTACTTGCCCCTGCATTTTATGAATTATGGTTATTAGACAATGCCAATAAAACGCAACAACTTGTGGCAACAACAGAGCAAGGCAAAATATTAACCGAAGCTGTGGTGATGCAACCATCAGCACAACCTAAAACCTTTATTGCTGACAAAGTAGTGGGCAATGAATTAGATGCGCAGTTATCGCTAGAACTTGCTGGCAGTATTCATATCCGTAGCGTGTATGATTTTGATGGCATTGATAGCACAGCAAACATCGGCGGCATTACTCGCCTAAGCGATCCATCAAAAACTCCTGCGGCAAACTTACCGGCTCGATTTTTACGTATTGTTCGTGGCGTACCTATGCCGCCCGATGACGTTCGCGATGTGGCTAATACTGATTTTGGTCGCAGTAATAATCAATTAATGCGTGAAATTATTGGCTATACCCCAATCCAACCTGACGGTTCAGTTAAAATTAAAGTGCCCGCTAATGTGCCACTGGCTATCAGCGTATTAGATATGAATGGTAAACGAATTGGCGGACGACATCGTCAATGGATAAGCCTAAAACCAGGCGAAACACTAGAGTGTACTGGCTGTCATACTGCCAATAGTCAATTACCCCATGGTCGCACCGATGCTCAGGTCACTAGTATCAATACTGGTGCAGCCGCTGGCGGAAGTCCTTACCCAAATGCCAGCGCAAACATCATTCCGTCTCAGGGGCAAACGATGGCTGAAGCGGATGAAATGGTTAATGGATTACCGCAATTAACTGCCGATCTTCGCTATCAAGACATTTGGACCAACCCAGCCATTTCCGCCATCAATCCTGCGCTAGAATATGCCTATAGCAATATGCAAACCTTGGCGCCAAATGGTGCCGAGTGTTTTACCCATTGGACCACCTATTGCCGTTTGCAGATAAATTATGTTGAACATATACAGCCTCTTTGGGATTTACCTCGCCCTGTCATCGATGAAGCGACACAAGTTGTGGTAGCTAATAGCACCTGTACAACTTGCCACAATATGATTAACCAAGATGGCGTATCGCAAGTACCCGCGGGGCAATTAGCACTATCAAACATGCCATCAAGTGATCAAGTGGCGCATTTAACCAGTTACCGCGAGTTATTTTTCAACGACGTTGAACAAGAGGAAATCGATGGCATTATTATCGACAGACTGATAGAAGTACTCGATGCAGAGGGTAACCCCGTTTATCAAGTTGACAGCAACGGTGAGCTAATTTTAGATGCCGAAGGTAACCCGATTCCAGTGTTAACCACGGTCAATGTACCGGCCATTTTATCCACTAATGGCGCAAGGGCGAGCAGTAACTTTTTCGATGTAATGAATAACGCAACTCATCAAAATATGTTAACTAAAGATGAACTTAAGTTATTAAATGAATGGTTAGATATTGGCGCACAATATTACAACACGCCTTTTTATCCACTGCCATAATCATCGTAAACTAACACAATAATGCGGCAAGCATAAAAACAGGTATGCGTAGTTGGCTTCATGGAATAATAACAATAGGGATTTATGTTTAAGTTAATGTTTAAACACTTTAAAAATACACTCTGCTTATTGGCACTCGTTTGTTTAAGCCCTGCTGCGTTAGCTGAAACATCACCCGAAGCCACCTTGCGTATTGAGGTGCCTTTTATTGAGTTACATTCAGGCCCAAGCGCAGGCTATCCTGTAGTGTCAATTGTCGAAAAAAATGAACTGGTCACCTTATTGATAAAACGCACTACCTGGATAAAAGTTAAAAACAAACGCGGTATTGAAGGCTGGTTCCATGAAGATGCCTTACTCAGTTTGTCTAAAGATGGCCAAGCTATTACTCAAAACCAGATCAGCCAGCAAGATGTGATACACCGTGATATTGAAGCCGGCGTTATGTACGGTGATTTAGAAGGTGCTAACTTTTATAATATCTATGGCGGCTATGCCTTTACTCCTGTTTTCAGTGTCGAACTATCGGCAGGTAAAGCATTGGGGAGTATTTCAGACAGCGACATTTTTGAAATAATGTTAATGAGTCAGCCTTTACCCGACCTGATTGTTATTCCTTATCTTGGTGTAGGCGCAGGCCTTATTAGCACTAAACCCCACAGCGTTATTGCCGATTCAGAAGATCGTGAAAGTACATTGATGAGCGGCGCGGTTGGCATTAAATATCACATAGCACGTAACTTTTTAGTTCGGGCTGAATATAAACTCTCGTTAGCGTTAACAGATCGAGATGAAAATGAAGAGATCCAAACATGGAAAATAGGATTCAGCGTATTTTTTTAATGCCGTTATTTAGCGTCAGCGCGCTGACCTTAGGCATATTAACCATAAGCGCCCCGACTTTTGCAGCAGAAGCGGAAGTTAACTCAACCGTTGCGGTTAAAGCCAATGTAGAACGTCGCGACGTAGTAGAGGATTTACTTGATACTGAAAACTTTGAAGTGGGTATTCAAGGCGGGATCATGTCAATTGAAGACTTTGAATCGAGTCCTTGGGTAAGTGCGCACCTGGGTTATCACATCAGTGAGCACTTTTATGTCAAAGCCAACTATGCTCAAGCTAAAGCCGGTGAAACCAGTTTTGAAAAGTTAGCTAACGCCGCACCATTATTGACCGATGCCGAGCGCGAGTTAACCTATTACGGTTTAAATATTGGCTATACCCTGCTGCCTGGAGAAATATTTTTTAGCAAAGATAGGGTATTTAACAGTGCTTTCTCATTCGAATTAGGTGGTGGTAGCACTGAATTTGCTGGTGATGAACAGTTCACGGTAAATTTAACCGCAAATTATCGGGTATTTCTAACCGACTGGTTAGCATGGGACTTAAGCATGAGCGATTACCTGTTTAATACCGAAGTGACCGGGTCGTCAAAAACAACCCATAACTTAACCTTTGCTACCGGTGTAGCATTTTATTTTTAAAGTAGTAACACCGTCAGCTCAGTTTATAAAGAGCCGCTAAAAAAATGAAAAAGGATAATTAAATGTTGTTGAACAAACTGGGATATAAAAGCCTGCTTGCCGCGTTGGCACTATTAATGTCCATTAACGCCCAAGCCTTGACCGTAGGCGACATAGCTCCTGATTTTACCTTGAAGAATATGCAAGGCAACAACCTCAATTTAGCTGAGCAACGCGGTGAAATTATTGTAATTAACTTTTGGGCATCCTGGTGTGGACCGTGCCGTAAAGAAATGCCGGTGCTGCAAAAACTACAAGATAAGTATCAAGATTTAGGTGTGCAAGTTTGGGGCATAAATGTTGAGCAAGAAAACCAAGCAGGCAAAGACTTTTTAGCCGATTTAGATTTAAGCTTTTCTATCTTTTTTGATCAAACCAATGCTTTATCTAAAAGCTACCAAGTAGAAGCAATGCCCACCACCGTCATTATCGATCGCGACGGTATAGTACGTTTTATGTTTCGCGGCTATAAAGATGGTTATGAGAAAAAATACGCCGATGCGATTAAAAAGCTGATCAGAGAATAAGTGATGAAGATTAAATACATAACAGGCTTACCTACTGCGAATAAGCCTCTAAGCACGCTGACAGTGACTATAGCAACACTTAGCTTACTCAGTTTAAGTGGCTGTTCAAGTTTGAACATTGAGCCCTGGGTTAAACCCTATGAAAGGCAAAACCTGGCTGATCCCATTATGCGCTTAAACCGTCATCCCAGCGCAAGCATGCATATGGCACACGTACTAGAAGGACGCGAATCGTCCCGTGGCGCTGAAGGCACCGGAGGAGGGGGTTGTGGTTGTAACTAATCGAGTAAATCCATTCTTACGCCCAGGCTTATTTTTCTTGCTCAGCCTAGGTCTATTACTGAGCCTAGTTGGCTTGGTATCACATGCCGCCATTATTGACCCTGATAGAGTCGATGTGCTTTATCACAGCTATGAAGGGGGTGGAATGAAAATTGACGGCCCTTCTATTTTACTGCGAAAAAAAGCCTCAGAATCTGTTGCCGTTACCGCCTATTATTATCTAGACAGTATTTCATCGGCCTCTGTTGATGTTATCAGTACCGCCAGCCCATACACAGAAGAACGCAACGAAGGTCAATTAGGCATTGAGTATCTTCGCGATAAAACCATGATGTCATTTAACATACGTCAAAGTGATGAGGATGATTATTTAGCTCAATCCTTTAGCGTTAATGTGTCGCAAGACACGTTTGGTGACTTAACCAATCTCAATATGGGCTTATCATTTGGCGATAATGAAATTCGACGTAACGGCGATGAACTATTTGAAGAACAAAGCCAGCAATATCGCATTCGTGCAGGCATTAGCCAAATCATTACCCGTAACCTCACCACCAGTTTAAATGTCGAAGCCATTGCCGATAGCGGTTATCTTAATAACCCTTATCGAACGGTGCGATATATAGACAGTAGTATTCCATCAGGGGTGGGCTACCAAGCAGAAATTTACCCTGAAACCCGTAACTCCTTTGCCGCAAAATTAACCGCCAGTTACTTTTTACCCTATCGCGCCGCATTGTTTGCCCATTATCGCCATTTTACCGACAGCTGGGAAATTCAAGCCAGTGATGTCGAGTTAGGTTATCGCCATCCCATTGGTGATTATCTCGAGCTGGAATTAAAAGTGCGCTACTACCAACAAACCCAAGCTGAATTTTATAGCGACTTATTCCCCTATCGCGATGCACAAAACTATATGGCGCGGGACAAAGAGCTCAGTGACTTTAACGACATAACTTACGGCTTAGGGGTAACCTATTTTTTACCCGCCTCACTATCCTTTGGTGAAACACGCTCAGAAGCGACATTACAATGGGATTATATTGATTTTGATTATCAAAACTTCAGAGATCCAACTGCTGAAGGCGGCGTAGGAAATGAGCCATTTTACGGTTTTTCAGCCAACGTAATACGCGCATTTGTCAGTGTCTATTTTTAACGCGCTAAGTATACAAAGTAGCACCTGACAGGCGCTAATATTAATAACGATTTCGCTCAGTAAGCATATTGCATGTTAAGCGACCCTATATTCAAACGGAACTGCCAAGGCTTTTTGATATGACTCAAGCTCACTTTTATCACGTCGCGTTAACTCGTTTTTTTAGCGTATGCTTACTGGTTTTAGGAATGACTACACATGCCATACCAGTTAATGCTGAAGAAGCCCCCTTAGCCACAGAGCTTGAAAATATTAAAAGCCAAGTCCTTAAGCTCAATCGTGATTTATTTATTTTAGAGGAAGATTTACTGTTCCCAGCCAGCACCCAAATAGCCGTGTTTGTCTCTGTCGATGTTGGCCGTTTTATGACACTAGACAGTGTCGAACTGAAAATTAATGATGATAACGTCTCCGGCACCTTGTATACCGAGCGCCAACGTAAAGCCTTAGAGCAAGGTGGTATTCAGCGGGTGTATTTAGGCAATCTTAAAATGGGACAACATCAACTAACGGCCATATTTACCGGTACTGACGCTGAAGGACGAACCGTACAGCGCGCTGTTAACCATAACTTTGAAAAAACCGACGAAACTGTAATGATTGAGCTGAAGCTAGAAGATAACCAGTCCAACTATCGCGCCGAGATTAAAGTCGAACAATGGGTGTTGTAGTCAAAGTGCTTTAGCAGACATTTTGTAACATGGTTTTTGTAAAAGAGGTTTCGTTACATGGATTTTGCAACCAACAATGACTTTTAAACTGATATTTTCAACTAAATGGCTTAATTTATCAGGCCAACCTTTTAGCTTACTTGCGCTAAGGTGTGTCTGCGCGCTGGGGCTGGGCTGCCTGTTATTCACACAAGTAAGCATGGCACAAACTGAATCACCTCCTCCACAGCCTGTGCTATCCACTAAAACCGCATTAGAGGATAAACTGTACCGCCAAGCACTGTATTTTTACTTTGCCGGCGATTACGCTGCGGCGCTAAGACAAATTAGTTTAAACCAGCAGCGTCATCAACTTACATCATTAAGAAGTGATTTATTCGAAGCCGGTCTGCAAATCAATTTAGGTCTTCATAGCCAAGCGGCGGCAACCCTATTATCGTTTGAACAAACTCAGGCTAGTCACCATCAGGACAATTCAATCGATGATAACAATTCACAAAAAGCCAAATCATCAACATCTCCTACTGAGCTATTACTGATAGCCTTATTACAACTCAGTGAACAACAAATTGAGCAAGGCGATAATCAAGCTGCCCAGCAAACCCTTGCCAAAATCCAGCAGGTACAAGCTGAATACGTTCATCAATACCAAGTGCTTAACCAACTAGCATACTGGCCAAACGCCCCACTAATGACAGCAAAGTTGGCCAAGCCAGACAAAGATAATCAAGCCTTTGACAATTTATCAGCTGCTTATATTGGCCTCAATAATGCGCTGCTACACATGCAACAAAATGAATTTCAATTAGCTAAGCCCATTTTAAGCCAATTAAAAAATCAATCCTGGCAGTCCCCTCAACAAACCTTTTGGCAACTGTTGTTTAATCCATTTTCAACTGATCAATATCACAGCCTTGATAGTCAGGGCAATGTGAGTCATGACAAACAGCGCCAACAGCTAGCGGTTAACGATTACGCCAAATTATTACTGGCACAAATGTATGTTATGCAGCAGCAATATGACACCGCCTTTACAGAGCTGGCTAACTTTCCTCAACACAGTCCATACACGGAATCCGCCCTGTACTTATTTGCCTTTGCAGCACAAAATGCGGGCCAATATGATAGCGCATTTAATTTACTCGATTTAGTTCAACAACAATACCCATACTCTCACCTAGGCTGGCAAGCTGCACTATTAAGTGCCACCCAAGTTACTCAGCAACAGTCGCTTGGGCAAGGTATGGCCCGTTATCAACAAGCCGAGCAATTATACTTAGATAGAATTGCCGACTTAGCCACCTTTAAACAAACATTCTTAGCAGCAAGTGATGTCGCCAGTTTTACCCTAGTGAGTAAAAATATCACTCAGTCAGCCGGTAACGCTTCACAGCAGCACAAGTCACAACAATCACTTGAATTATTAACCCATACCGCCTTTACCACCCAATCTAAGTGGTTAAAAAAAGCCTTACTTAATGCACCTTTAGCAAACGATTATCAAACCGTGTTAACCCTTGATTTATTAAATGGTAACCTGGGTAATCAACGCAGTAAAAGTGATTGGTTAAAACAGACAATAGGGCTAAATAAGCAACGTCAACACAGTGTGATTGAAAGGCAACAGCAAACCCCTTATGGCGAATTAGTCGCCCAGCTGAAGCAGCAAGAACAAGCTGTATCACAAATCATTACCGCAGCAGAAAAACAACAAAATGGCCAAGCCTTTGCAAGCCAAACTGAGCAACAGTGGTTACAGCGTATTGCGCAAAGCCAACTCACCATTAATACCTTATCTGGCCAACGCGATATGAGTGATTATCAGCAGCGACTGGCTAAAGTATCTGGGGTATTACGCTGGCAATTACAACGGGACTTTGCCGACAGACTATGGCAACACCAAAAAAGCCTGCAACAACTCAAGCAGCAACTCAATTCACTTGAGGCGCAATCTGAGCGCTTTAATGCCTTGTCTGCTTCGCCACGGGTTTACGCTGACTTTGATAGTCGTCAACAAATGAATGAGGCAGAAATTAACCAGTTAACCTTAGCGATTAAACAGCTGCGAGTTAAAACCAGTGGTGATATTCGTCAAAAAGTGACAGTATTTGTCGATCAACAACAGCAAGAGTTAGCACGATTACTACTCATCACGCGTCATGAAATGGCGGCAGTATTAGAACAAATGGCACAAGCTGACACCTTGCCTATGCAGGGAGATCAATAATGCCGTTCCATCACATCAGTTCAAAAACACACTACAGCTACATAGTGAGCGTCGCGATATTGTTTATCACCGGAGTGGTTCTGGCGGGGTGTAGCAACACATCTGAACAACAACCGAGTAATATTAACCGCCCGACCCTGACTGATCTTACTCAAAAACGCACCGCCGCTCCAGTAGACGCAGTCACGATGAGCAAAGCGCAGCGCAGCAGAAAACTGGCGCAAATATATCAACAGTTATTATCAATAGAACCTGATCCTGAAATTAGAACCCATGTTGAATATCGCCTAGTACAAATTAATACCGAATCATTTGAAACACTGTCCTATGGCGGTGAAGATGACGATTTCATTGAACCCAATCAAAGTATACAAGCTGAAGATGCTGCGGTATTAGCCCAATTAAAACAAGACAATGTTGCACTGCAAAAACTGATCAGCGATTACCAAGATTTACTGCAGCGCTACCCTAATCGGCCTGAAAATGAGCATCTACAATACCAGCTTGCCAAAGCACTCGACTTACAGGGCCAACAGCAGCCTAGCTTGGTTGAAATGGAGTCATTGCTACGCAATTACCCACACACCCAATACCTTGCTGAGTTAAACTTTAGACGCGGTGAAATTTACTATAACCAGCAAAATTACCCTGCTGCTATCCAAGCTTATTATCAAGTATTGCAAGCCGACAATAACCAAAAATACAAAATAAACAGCCTGTACATGTCTGGATGGTCGCAATTCAAGCTCAATAGACTGCCTGAAGCAGATAAGGCTTTTCTAAAGGTGTTTGAAGCGATTATTGACGCAGATGACAAGCAAAATACACTGACTCAAGAGAACTTCTCTTTTGATAAACTTGGCCAACGGGCACAAAATTTAGCCATAGATACCCAAAGGGTACTGAGTATTTCATTAAGTCAGCAAGGGCAGTCTGAATCACTGGTTCAATTGATTAAAAGTAATGCATCTTTGCCTAACCTAGCCCTCTATCAACATGTGTTATTTGATAACTTAGCCCAGTTTTTACTCAAAAAAGAACTCATCCATGATGCTGAGCTGACCTACAAAGCCTATATTGACTTAGCTAAAGACAACATGTGGTCAACTCGCTTCTCTTTATCTTTACTGGACTTATATCAAAGCCAAGGCAAGTTTGCCTCAATGCATGAGCTCAAAGAACAATTTGTTAATCAATATGGCTTAAACAGTGCTTTTTGGGCTGTGGCGACACCAGCGCAGCAAACAGAATTACTGCCTAACTTATTATCATTTAGTGATGAGCACAGTCGGCGCACTTATGCTTATGCGCAATCATTACAAGGCAATGCGCGCGTGAGTGCATTTTCACAAGCCGCTAACGCGTTAAAGGTGTATTTAAATCATGCATTATTGCCGCAAGCATTGTCATTACTGAGCAAAGATATTGTTACCGATCAATACCTTTTTGCCGACGCCAATTTTGAAGCTAAACAATATCTGCAAGCATTAACCAGTTATCAACAAATTGCCTATCCAACTGATGCGTTAACTCATAGCCTAGCTAATCCAACAAATACTGCAAAAGTGACACAAACTGCCGAACGAACACAAATTCAATTACAATCCGCTTATGCGACCACCATTACCATTCGTGAAATGATCAAGGGTTATCCGCAGGAAACCCAGGCAGATAACTCTCAATATCAAACATTAATAATAAAGCGTAATCAATTAGATAAAGACTTTATCAGCCATTACCCGCAGGATAAACGCGCCCTGCAAATTGCCACTAATGCAGCAGAGTATTCATTTGAGGCTCAAGATTATGCTGCCTTAACACAATTCACCAATTTTGTATTACTGAGCCACAGGGTGATTGACCAAAACGCCCAACAACAAGCAGTTTATGTAAACGTTAACAGCGCGAACTCATTATCGCCAAGTGCTTTAAAACAAGTGCAATTTGTCAGCCAGCTCTATGCTAATAGCTTATATCAACAAGGATTATATGCCCCAGCCGAGCGAGGTTACACACTGGCATTAGCCTACGCTGACAAAAAATCTAACGCATGGCTAGAAATGCGAAACCTGTTAGCCTCTAGTATTTATTTTCAAGCACAAGCACTAAAACTAACTCAAGCAGATTTAGCCGTTACCCAGCTGCTGCGAGTGGGCCAAGTTGTGCCTGAATCCACTTATGCTGTGAATGCTGAATTTGATGCGGCCAATTTATTGCTTGAACAACAGCGCTGGCAAGAAGCCGTGATGGTATTAAAACCCTTTAAACTACGCTATCCAAATCATCAATTTAGCGCAGCCATACCAGCTAAATTGGCTCAGTCCTTTGAGGCGTTAGGTCAATGGGAATTAGCGGCTGAACAACTGCTGATTATTGTTGATAGTCAAGATTCGATATCGCTAAAGCGTGAAGCACTGTACACCGCGGCTGAATATTACCTCAAAGCGGGCAATGCAACCAAAGCGCTGACCACCTTTAAACATTACGCAAATACTTATCCGCAACCCTTTGATATCGCGCAGGAAGCTCGCTTTAAAGTGAGTGAGTTTTATCAGGCTAGCGGCGAGCAAACTAAACAGTTTTATTGGTTTAAGCAAATATTAAGTTTTCACCAAAAACAAGCGCAATCATTGCCACAACACATTCAAACGCGTCAAATTGAGCTAGCGTCTTTATCTGCTTTTGGCTTAGGTGAAGCGGAGCAACAATCCTTTATAAGCATTAAGCTTAATGTGCCACTACAGAAAAGCTTAAAACGTAAACAAGACGCGATGAAAAAAGCCATTGGTTATTATCAACAGGTATTAGATTTCCAATTAGCTAAGTATGTTCCCCATACCACCTTCAACTTAGCTGAAATGTACCGTCAATTGGCCCAAGATATGATGCAGTCTCAACGCCCTACTGATTTAGATGAACTGGCATTAGAAGAGTACGACATTTTACTGGAAGAGTTAGCCTATCCTTTTGAAGAAAAAGCCATTGAAATTCATGTCAGTAATACTGAGCGTGCTTGGCAAAATATTTATGACCAATGGGTCGGCCAAAGCTTCAATAAGCTTGCAGAAATTGCCCCCGCGCTTTATCAAAAACCTGAATTAACCCACGAGGTGATCGATGCAATTCATTAATCAAGCAAGATCACTGACATCAAACATCAATAAGTTATTAACGGCTTTACTGGTTATAATAATGGTGATGTTACTGCAAAGCTGTGCGTCAGCGCCCGACTCAGCCAACAGTAACACTGACAAGGGTTCATTAGGCAGCTTAGGTAAAGACATTGTCGGCATGGTGGACACAAAGCCATCAAGGGAAAATAATAGCAACAGTCATATCATTTCCAATAGCACACAAAACCGCTACCTTGAGCAAGTCGACATTAAGTTAGCCAATGTACCTAAAAGTGTCATCAGTCAATATCAACAGGCGATTGAGTTAATGCGCCGCCAACAGTGGCAAGCCGCTGATAAAATGTTGGATAAGGTCATTACTGCGCAGCCGCAATTATCGGGCGCTTATGTTAATAAAGCGCTCAGTGCATTACAGCAAGACAATATAGCAGCTGCAAATTCACTATTAGATAAAGCGATACTGGTTAATGCAGACAACCCTTACGCCCATCAAATTAAGGCCAGTTTACTGCGCACCCAAGGCCAGTATGAACAAGCTGAACAACATTACCGCAGCGCATTGGCTATTTGGCCTCAGTACCCTGAAGCACAAGTCAATTTAGCCATTTTACTTGAGTTATATCGCGGCCAGTATTTAGAAGCGAGACAATACTACTTAGCTTATTTGGCCAACCAATCTGATAACCAGCAAGTGAAACGTTGGTTAGCCGGTGTTGAGATTAAAATGCAGCGCGCAGGCCTAATCATTCCTGCAGATATCTCAACATTGGAACCAAAATATATGCCAAAAGAGAGCGAACAATATGTTCCACAGCCGAAGGAAGCACAATAATGAACAATGCATTTTTATTACAACTTTACTTGGTGGCAATGCTTTTTTCTGTAAGTGCAATGGCAGCTGGCAAAATCGATGCAAATGCTCAAACTACGGTGACAAAATCAACGCAAGCTGAACCAACACAGAAAATAAGTGCAGCCAAAACGAACCAGCCAGTGTTAATTGAAAGTAAGGTCACCGGATCGCAAGAGCAACCCAAGGTGCTTTACATCATGCCGTGGCAAGGGATCACTAATCCGATTAGTGTTGATAATAACGACATGAAGCTTGCCCTGCCCCAATTTAAACCGATCCACCCTAAAGTGTTTCAGCAGCAAGTAAGAGACTTTACCGCGCCAATCGAAACCAATACAAAATAGGGTCAAGTTACAGATGATTAATAATTAAGATTTTGAATAAAAAAACCAAACGCCACAGCCCGACTAACAAGCATAAACCAGCCAAAGTAAGTCATGTTTAGTTGGTCACAATAAATAATAAAAACGAACAAATGCCATCAAAAATGCACACGTTCACTTTACAATAAGAAGGAATATTACATGAGTTTTACGGACCATATCATCGCATTTTTACAAAATGGCGGCCCGTTTATTTACCCGATCGCCTTAGTATTAGTTGTCGGTTTAGCTATAACTATCGAACGTTGGTTATATTTGAGCTCTGCCCATCGTACTAATCAAAAAGCGTTCTCTTTAATTAAAAATGCCTTAAAAACCGGTGATACCGCCACTATTAGCCAACATGCGCAAAATCATCAAGCCCCCGTGTTTGACGTATTACAGTCTGGCATCGCCCGTATTTCCAGTGCCAGTCGTCGTGAAGATGTTGAATACGCCATGGAAGAAACTGTGATGGAATATATGTTGCGTCTTGAAAAACGCACGCCATTTATCGCCACCTTAGCGAACATTGCTACCCTGCTTGGTCTACTTGGTACCATTATGGGTTTGATTGCCGCATTCTCCGCTGTAGCCAGTGCGGACCTGGCGGAAAAAGCCAACTTACTTTCACAAAGTATCTCG
Organism: Shewanella sp. OMA3-2; assembly: GCF_021513195.1. Lineage (NCBI taxonomy): Bacteria > Pseudomonadati > Pseudomonadota > Gammaproteobacteria > Alteromonadales > Shewanellaceae > Shewanella > Shewanella sp. OMA3-2. The sequence continues at coordinate 3,112,714 of NZ_CP090974.1, forward strand.
GTTGCAATGAACACCACCGCATTTGGTTTAATAACGGCTATTCCATTAATTCTATTCCACTCTAGTCTGCAAACTAAAACAGCAACTATCGTCGATTCTATCGAAATGGCAGGGATCAAGTTATTGAACTCACTGTCATTTAATAAGCAAACGGATAACAACCGAGACTAATGAGTATGAGACGCCGTCGTCGCCGCAATGCCCAAGATGCAGAGCTAGATATCACATCATTTATGAACTTAATGATTGTGTTAGTGCCTGTGCTACTGCTGAGTTTGGTGTTCTCTCAAGTGCGTATTTTGAATTTGCAGCTACCGGTATTATCCGAAGCTGAGCAAGCACTAGATAACCAAGAACCCAAAATATTAGAACTGATAATAACCCCCAAACGCTTTGAACTTAACTACCCTGCCGGCATGCTGCTTAAACGCTTCGACATTGCCGAACACGGATATGACTTTGCAGCGTTGTCGGTTTATTTACAGGACTTAAAACTGACCTTTCAACAACAAAACATTGATAAAAATGACATTGTGTTATTGCTAGACCCTGCGGTGGATTATCAAACCATAGTATCGGCAATGGATACTGTGCGTTCATATAAAGCCGTTGTTGTAGCCAATTTAGTTGATGCAGAGTTATTCCCTATTATCTCATTAGGTGATGCCCCTGAAGCTCCTGACTCTGCCGAGCCTGTGACTGCTCAACCTCAAGGAGAGCAGCCATGATGAAACAATCACCAAGAACGAAACGTATTGCCAAGCATCATAAACGCTTTAATTCTGGCGGTAAGCTAAACCTTGTTGCGCTAATGGATATTTTCACCATTTTGGTTTTTTTCTTAATTGTGAATCAATCTGAAGTACGTGTACTGCAAAGCGTAGATAAAATTAAGTTACCTGTGTCTATCGCTGAGGAATTGCCTGTAGAAAACCTGGTGATTACCGTGCTTGAAGATACAGTGCTAGTGCAGGAGCAGGCTATTTGGCAAAAAGCTACAGATGGCATTGGCTTAACTGAACAAGAAAATCCGTTGTTTATCGAAGCACTGACCAAAGAGCTTAATTATCAAGCCAGCAAACGGCTAGAGTTAACCGAAACAGAGCAAGAAAAAGGTCGTGCGGTCACCATTATTGGCGATGCCTCCACCCCTTATGTGGTGCTGAAGCAAATTATGTCAGCCTGTGCAGATACCGGTTACCGTAATATGTCTTTGGCCGTTGAGCAGCAAGCCCAACAAGCAAATGGTGAGGGCTAATATGACAGCAAACTCATCAAGTGCAAGCCTATCTAACACAGGCAATGTGAATTTGAATCGCCAGATGAATGCAGGTTTTAATGATTTAGGTGACTTATTTAAACCCAGTCGCCAAGACAAATTATTTAAACTGATTTTATCGTTACTGTTGGTGGTCTATCTGATTTTCGGGATCATTGTGCCTTTGCTTGACCAGGTAGAAATCCCCCGAGAAATAAAAGAGCAAGTGCCGCCACAATTGGCGAAAATAATGCTCAAAGAAAAACAGCTTCCACCGCCGGAAAAACCAAAAGAATTGCCTCCGGAACCTGTGCCACCTAAAGAGGAAATGAAAGACCAACCTGTTGATAAAACGCCTGATGAGCCTATTTTAAAACCAGTAGTGCAGCCAATCTCACCGAAAACAACCCGAGAAGAGGCAAAAGAAAAAGCTCAAACCTCTGGGTTAGCGGCCATGAAAGATGAGTTATTCTCAATGCGCGAAGCGTTTGATATTAAACCAACCGCCCAAAGTACGCTTGAGAAAACCACCACACAAGAGGTAAAAGTAAAACGTGAAATGCTAGCAGGCGCAGCTAATAAGCAAAGTGATGACTTATCCACCTCAACCATCAGTAAGCCTGTTGCGTCCGGTGCATTAAGTGCCAACAACACCCAACAAATTCGTTTAGCAGAAGAAGAGGTGTTAGCGTCACAGGGCGCTATTGCTGAAAAAGCCAACCAAGCCGTCACCGGAGGCCAACGTTCAGAAGCCGCACTTCGCCGCACCTTAGAAGCCAATAAAGCCCGACTTTATGCGCTATACAATCGGGCTTTAAGAAAAGATCCCTTTTTAAAGGGCAAAGTGATGTTTGAGATAGTTATTCAACCGAACGGCAGCATAAGTCGAGTAGAGATAAAATCAAGCGAGCTGAATAACGCTAAGTTAGAACGTCAATTAACCTTGATATTGCGCTCAATATCTTTCCCAGCGGAAGATGTTGCGATAATGACCACCATTTGGGCAATTGATTTTTTACCGAGTTAGTCGGTTATAAACCAGCGTCAGTAAATAACAAAGCCGCTAGTGAGCCGACTCACTGGCGGCTTGTTTCATGGAGAAAGCTAAAATCGTGTTGATACATGCAAACGATTAAAACTTAGCGCAATAGGTATTTCAGCGGCTTAAATTGAATCACTTACCAAAGTCAGTTAATGTTTAAATTCATTAACACTATAAATCATGAGTAATTATGTCTCGCTATAGAAATATATTTTTACTAGCCACAGTGCTGGGTTATGCCAGTATCAGCAATATAGCTGATGCCTCCTCACTTAATTGTGATAGCTATATTGGCTGTGAAAGAAAGTTTTGTGAAATCGAGAAACAGATAAGTATTGCCAAAGGCAATAATAATCAAACAAAATTGGCAGGGTTGAATATTGCGTTAACCGAGTCTCGCGCACACTGTAGCAACAAATCTATTATAGAAGACTTAATTTCAGAAGCTGATGAAATTAAACAAGATATTTTAGAATACGAGCAAGATTTAAAAGAGGCTCAAGCCAGTCAAAAAACAGATAAAATCTTAAAATATACTAATAAAATTGCTGAGAAAAATGTAAAACTGCAAGATGTTGAGACCAAACTGTCTGTGATGCAGAAAAAGGGTTAACAATACATTCACTCAATGGATTAAAAGTCTACAAGCACTTTTAGCATACGATGACTTACTATCCTAGTATGCTTTCGCTCACAAAAAAATCTTTATAAACACCCTCATACAGCAGGCTTAAAATACAATATAAAGACGACTGAAGTCGGAATCTCTATTGCGATGAAATAATCCCCCCAAATTAACTTCCCCCCAACATAATTATTTTTCCTGTAACAATTGAGCGTTACGCTTTCACACTCTACTTAGAATGAAATTCACTAAATCATTGTAAAAACAACATGTGTAGACACTTATAATATGGGGCACAATAATGATCAGTAAAACCAGTTTAGTTGTAATAGCGGCAACAGCGATAAGCTCGCTCAGTCATGCTGCAGATAATCCAATTATTTCAGAATACGTGGAAGGCAGTGGTAATAATAAAGCCATCGAGCTTTATAATCCTTCGGCGGTGAGCATAGATCTAAGTCAGTACCAATTAAAGTTTTTTTTCAACGGTAGTAGCACAGCAGGTAGCACAATAGCACTTGTTGGCATGTTAAATCCTGGCCAAACCTACGTGATAGCTGATAACGATGCCAGTAGCGACATATTAGCCAAAACCCAGCTAGTCAGTAATGCCAGCTTTTTTAATGGTGACGATGCCGTAGTACTTTACAAGCAAACTGAGGTAATTGATTCATTAGGCCAAATGGGGGTTGATCCTGGCAGTGAATGGGGCAGCGGTGACTTATCAACCCAAGACAATACCTTAAGAAGAAAATCGACCGCATTAACAGCAGATACAGTAGTCGATGATGTCGTGAGCTTTGATAACTGGTTGGGTTTTGCAAAAGATGACATCAGTGATTTAGGTCAGTTCACAACGACACCAGTGGATCCCGACCCAATAGATCCGACTCCCATTGAGTTTTCATGCAGTGAACCAGCCACCGCTATTCACCTATTGCAAGGTAGCGGTGATACAAGTCCACTTAATGGCCAAATCTTAGATGTACAAGCCGTCGTTATTAGCAATCAAGAAGCAGGTTTAAAAGGGCTATTTATTCAAATGCCCGATGAACTAGTAGATGCAGACCTTACAACCTCAGAAGGTATATTCCTCTACACAGGCAACGCCCCGCTCGGCTATCTTGTAGGAGATAATATACGTGTTAGGGCTAAGGTAAGCGAATATCAAGGCACAACCCAATTAACCCAAGCCTCGCACCACAGCCTATGTGCAACAGGTCAAATGTTACCTACGGCAGCTGAAATTACCTTGCCAGTAGCTGACACATCATATCTTGAGCGTTTTGAAGGTATGGCAGTGCATTTCAGTCAACCTCTAGTGGTCAACGAAGTTTACAATCTTGGCCGTTACGGTGAAATACTTTTAGGCAGCAGCCGCCACTTTATCGGTACTCAAGTAGCCGCGCCAGGTGCTGATGCCCTAGCGGTCACTGCGGCTAATAAACGCGACAGTATTTTATTAGACGATGGCCTAACGGCGCAAAACCCTGATCCTATTCGCTACCCAGCACCAGAGCTAAGTGCCAGCAACAGCGTAAGAGTGGGCGACTTAGCAACCGATCTTAGCGGCGTAATGCATTATGCTTTTGACCAATACCGCATAATGCCGACTCAAACGGTTAACTTTGTCGCCAATAATCCACGTACTTTAGTACCCGAGGCTGTCGAAGCAGACATCAAGGTCGCAAGCTTTAACGTGCTTAATTACTTTAATGGTGATGGCATAGGCGGTGGCTTCCCAACAGATAGAGGCGCCGACACCGTCAATGAATTTACCCGCCAAAAAACTAAAATAGTCAGTGCGATGCAGGCAATTGATGCGGACGTTTATGGTTTGATGGAAATTGAAAACGATGGCTTTGGCAGTTACAGTGCCATAGCGGATCTGGTCAATGGCTTAAATAGCGCCATCGGAGAGCCTAGATACCAATACATAACTGTTGACGGCGCAGGCATTGGCACAGATGCAATAACAGTTGGCATGGTGTATCGCAAGGATAAAGTGAGTCCGCAGGGCATAGCAAAGGTGCTTTCAAGCGCTAACTCACCATTAGATGATAACGGTGATGCACTCTTTAATGACGGTAAAAACCGCCCTATGTTGACACAGGCTTTTACTCATCAAGGCAGTGGTGAGCAATTTATTGTTGCTGTTAATCACTTGAAATCTAAAGGAAGCAGCTGTGATAGTTTGGGCGATCCCGATCTCAATGATGGTCAAGCCAACTGTAATGTCACCCGTACGCGTGCTGCAAGTGCTATCGCCCAATGGTTAAATAATACTTATCCTGAGCAGCAAATCTTAGTGATTGGCGATATGAACGCTTATGCGAAGGAAGATCCAATAACAACCTTAGCCCAAGGTGGATATACCGAATTGTTCCAGCACTTAGGTCACAGCAATGCTTACTCTTACGTGTTCTCAGGTGAATCTGGCCAGTTAGATCATGCACTTGCCAGCGCTTCACTGCTGGATAATGTTGTTGACGTCCAGGAATGGCACATCAATACCGATGAGCCTCGTATTCTTGATTATAACGAGGAATTTAAGTCCCCTGCGCAAATAGCCAATCTTTATCAAGGGGATGCTTATCGCTCGTCAGATCACGACCCTGTCATTGTTGCTCTAAACTTTGAAGCGGCAAATATCGCGCCTGTAGCAAGTTTTCAATACCAAGCTAATCTCGGCCAAGTGCGCTTTACCTCAACGGCCACTGACAGCGACGGTGAACTTGTTCGCTACTTATGGGATTTTGGTGACGGTAAACAAGGCGAAAGCCAAGTCGCTGTACATGAGTACCAACAAAGTGGTCGCTATCAAGTAAGCTTAACCGTGACCGACAATGGTGGGTTAACGCATAGCATCACTCAAACGATTGAAGTCACAGTTGCACCGACAAATGCCTTACCGGTTGCAAAAATTCATCACTTAAAGTTATGGATTTTTGACTTATTTTTCTCCTTCAGCCATGACACTGATGGTTATATCAAGCAACACAAATGGCGTTTTAGCAATGGTCAAACCATGACAGGTTTTTCTACCATTATGCGTAATCGCAGCGTTACAAGTGTTGAGTTAACCGTTACCGATAATGAAGGTGGCGAATCCAGCACTAACCTGAACTATCGTTAACTTATTAATATAAAACATAAAAAAGGCTTACCTCGGTAAGCCTTTTTATGTATGGTGAAATATCAATAAACTAGCCACTTTATTGGCGCGTGATACTGACAAGGATAACCATGCGTTATATCTTTATTTTACTGACATTTTTTATCTCCATTACCTTTCTCAAAGCCAATGAATTTGAATACAAGCACCTTGCTTTAGGAACATGGGAGATCACAGGTACACATTATTGCCCAAATGTATGTGCTTTAGATGATGAACAAGCTTCATCATACTCAGGAACGATTATTGAGTTGTTGAAATTTGAGGCCAATGTTGGCGATAAAAACTGTCGTGATGTGTCCTATTTATATAGGCATTTAACATCAACTAAATTTGTTCAAAAAAATAGATATCATCCCGCTAGAATTGGTATAGACGGTGACACTGTAGTAGAGGTCAGTCTTTATTGTGGTGGTTTATTTGGAGAGCGGCTAACTGATATGGCAAGTCATTTTTACATTAAAAATCAAAATGAAATATTGATAAGTTTTGATGGCGTAAACTTTTTAGCTAAGCGTATAAAATAAGCCTAATCGGGTGTCTCAGGTATGTAATCTACTGCCTGCCTCATCTCAATTCACAGCCACCCATTAACCATGTTTTTTATCAATAGCATAGATGTCATGCACTAATACCAAACTTGCACAGGCTGAAAACGCTTAAGTATAAAGATGCCTCTATTAGTCAGCTTTCCCCATTTTTTATACCGCTCATTTAACTCACATTCGCAACAAACAATAAAACAGTCGTTATAATCGATGAATTGTCAGGTTTTTAGCGCCCAAATACGCTATGATCCGCGCCACGACTTTGCGACTTAACTGGCTTCCCGCTAGCACTTAATTAACGATGACCTAAAATGGTATTCGGCCTTGATTATCGCACTGTGCACCACTTACTCTTTTACATTTTAAATTAGGCAACACCATGGCTATCAGAATTAAACTTAAACCTGGCCGCGAACGTTCATTAGAACGACGCCATCCTTGGATATTTTCCAACGGTATTCACAACGTTAATGGCGGCAAGCCACAAGCGGGAGATACAGTTGATGTGGTCGGCCATGATGGTCGCTGGTTAGCACGCGGTGCCTGGTCTCCTGAATCACAAATTCAAGTGCGCATATGGACCTTTGATAAAGAAGAAACTATCGATAGCGATTTTTTTGCCAGGCGCATACAAAGAGCCCAAGCAGGACGTGATGAACTGATACGCGAACAAGGCTTAACCGGTTATCGTTTAATTGCTGCAGAATCTGACGGCCTACCAGGTATTACCATTGACCGTTATGCCAACGTGCTGGTATGCCAATTACTCAGTACAGGTGCAGAAAAATGGCGCGACACTCTCGTCGAGCAATTAGCGATTCAATATCCTGATTGCGCCATTTATGAGCGCTCAGATGTCGATTCAAGAAAAAAGAAGGCCTATTACCGGTAACCGGATTACTGCACGGTGAACTGCCGCCTATGCCGGTTATCATTGAAGAAAACGGGATTAAAATTGCTGTTGATGTGGTAAAAGGTCACAAAACAGGTTTTTATCTGGATCAACGAGACAACCGCGCTATGGCCGCACGTTTTGTTAAAGGTAAATCAGTACTTAACTGTTTTTGTTATACCGGCACTTTTGGCTTATACGCCGCTAAAGCAGGTGCAGCGAGTATTGAAAACGTCGATGTATCATCACTGGCATTACAAACTGCCCGCGATAATATGGCCATCAATGATCTTAACGATGACAATGTCATTTATAACGAAGCCGATGTATTCAAGCTGCTTCGCCAGTACAGAGATGAAGGCAAAACCTTTGATGTAATCGTGCTTGACCCACCTAAATTTGCCGATAACAAGTCACAACTTGACGGTGCCTGTCGTGGTTACAAAGACATTAATATGATTGCCATGCAATTGCTAAACCCTGGTGGCATGCTACTGACCTTTTCTTGCTCAGGCCTTATGCAGTCAGACTTATTTCAAAAAGTGGTTGCCGATGCGGCACTTGACGCTAAACGTGAAGTACAGTTTGTTGAGCGCATGCACCAAGCTAGCGACCACCCAATAAGCAGCGCCTTTCCCGAAGGTTATTATCTTAAAGGATTGGTTGCGCGCGTTTGGTAAATAAACCAACCAATGGTTAGCAACTCACCTAAAGGGAGCATTATTTGCTCCTTTTTTTATTGGTTATTAGCACTCTAGCTATATAACCATTATAAAACCAAGCCGTTAAAACCAAGCCGTTAAAACCAAGCCGTTAAAACCAAGTCATCCATTTTTATTATGTTGAATAATGATGAGTAACACAGCTTAGACCCACGATATTACGCCGTAATAACTACACCAATTTGAATAAAAAATAGCACACATTGCGGATCAGCTTAAAGCGTTTACTAACACTTCCCAGCCAACAGATATGTAAGTTTTCCTGCTGAAGTTTTTGGCATCCTTGAGTGTTTTTGAGCACTCCATAATGGAGAGAATTGTAGGTAGAGAATTATGGGTGGTCATGTTTGGGGGGGAAATTGTGTAGCGAATTGTGGGTGGCTACGTTAAACAACGTTAAACAGGTGGCTACGTTAAACAATGTTAATTATGGCCATGTTTAATTATGTTAAAAATTGAGGAGCATTAATCCTTATATGCTCCTCTTTATGCATGTTATAGATTTTGCATGCTTTCCTCATACACTTCTAGAATAAAGTCCATACGACTTTTAATTTCTTCGAAATCTTTTTCGCTGCGTATACCGTCCACATCAATAACAGTGGTTTGGTCGTACCATTTAGTGGTGGGCAGCCATTCTAGGTCTAAACCGGACGACCAGCCGGACCCGAAACGAGCAGGTTCATTGGGATTTCCGTACTTGGCGAAGTTAGTCCATGCAGTCATCATCTTCTCAGATATGGCAATATCCTCTGCCGTCGCATCGGCGGCCATGTTACCGAAAGTAAATGGTACATCGCCACTATGAGAAACACCGTAAGAAGATGGATTTTGCTGGGCTGTAGGTAGGTAGTCAAAATAGTAATTGTAACCAGGTTTCCATACTTTATACATTTGTTGCGCTAAGAACTTATGTGGCGCTAGAAACTGCATGTCACTAGCCCAAAATGAGCCGATAACGCTATCATTACCTGCATACTCAGGATACAAATCTCTGACTTCATCAATATCAGAACCCTGTAACAACAACTCTAAAGGAATGCCAAATGCAAGGAAGAAGGACATCTCATGACTGGTGCCCCCACCCATATAATTGACACTGTGCTGGCGGCCATTATAGAAGGTTTTACCGATCGGTTCGGTAACTAACGTGCCATCAACCACAGGATTCATTGAGTTTTCATTTTCTGGAAACTGACTTATCAGTTGCTCCAAACTTAAACTGCGCAGTGCTTCGGGTGCATTAACATCGTTCGCAATGCCAAAATAACTGCCTAATTCTAACCCCTGCTGCTCCAATGATATCGGGTTCAACGAATCTGCTTGATCCAAGTAGCGGGCATGATGAATGCGAACACCGCCACTTTGAGCGATGGCGTTTTTAAATAAGCCCTTGGAATCGGGTGTACCCATTAAATAGTTAACGGCTACACCTCCCGCAGATTGACCAAATATAGTGACGTTTTTAGGATCGCCACCAAATGCTTTAATATTACGTTTGACCCATTTCAGTGCGGCAATTTGATCCATTAATGCATAATTTCCAAGATGCTCATTTTGTTGTGCCGCTGAAATGGCTGGATGAGCAAAGCGGCCTAAGAAATCTAATCGATAATTAATGGAAACTACAACCACGCCTTTTTTTGCTAGCTTGGTTGCGTTGTACTGAGACTCGGAAGATGAGCCATTTTTAAATCCTCCACCATGAATCCAAACCATGACCGGCTTCTTCTTAAATTTACCTTTACCTTTACCGCTGGTATATATATTTAACGATAAACAGTCTTCACTGCCGACGATTTGTCCTGGCACTGGGAATCTGGAGAATTGCGCGCAGCTTGGACCAAAGGTATCGGCTTGTAATATGCCATACCATGAGGGGGCGGGTTTTGGTGGGTGCCAACGATTTTCACCACTGGTGTCGGCGGCATAGGGAATACCTTTATAGACCTCAATGCCTTCTTCTACCACGCCGGAAACAAGACCGCTTTTTGTATGCCGTGGGCTTGTGTATGTCTGGGCAAATGCTGATAGAGTGATACTGGAAAGTACCAAGCACGCTAATATTTTTATTAAATAGCCACTTTTCATAGTGAGCTCCTAGAGTTAAGTTTTTTAATATTATTGTGGAGTTTAAGCACTGAAGCGACCTTCTACTGCTTCGACTACTACTTCTATCCCTTATACTTTTGTCTTTTCACTGTTATTTTATCTACAGAATCAGTACAGCCAGATGAACAACAAAGTTCAACGTTCAACGTTCAAACGATGATGTGGAGAGATGTCGTTCTGACATTTATTATTTCTAGATATTGATACTGTAGTACTTGGATACACTATGGATTGGTGGTCAGCCATGACAATTATCAATCGCTTGCGCACTACAATAGGTGAATTTGACTAAGCAGGTGAAGCAAATTTAGATTTAGAGTTAGCCGATCATGATGTTGATTTTTTGCTATTTTCATTGCCGAGGTGTGACGGTTTAACCAAGCCGGTTTAACCAAGCCATATATGGACGCTCCTGGTGAGTCAAGACAATACTCTGCTCACCGAAGGCTTTTTTGGCCATGTTCTTTTCTAAAACAGCGGGCATTTTGAATTAAGCAGCGAGCAATAATCATATTGCCTAGAAAAGAAAAAAAGCGCTTGGTTATTTATAAACATAAAAACCAAGCGCTAGCGGGTTAAATAAAGGGGAAATAACCCAAACGACACACGACACACGACACTTCACTTTTACATACAGCAACGGTTTACATACAAAACGATTGACCTACTACTCAATTTTTACGCAACGCATCGCTTTAACGTTTACGCCGGTTGCATAAACGCATTAATCTGTTCAAGTGTTAATACAGGCGTTGCGCCAGCAGACTGCGCCACCATTGCGCCAACGGCACAGGCAAAGTTAATCGCATATTGCGGGTTATTATCACTGCATAATTGATACAACAACGAACCTAAAAATGAATCTCCTGCGCCAACAGTATCGACCACGTTGACCAGATAGCCCGAGTTATAAAACGTCTGTCCATCAATACTTAATAGCGCGCCATGACTGCCTTTCGTTACACACAAATACTCAGTGTGTGTTTGCGCAGCAATGTAATCGACATTTTGCTCTAATGAATTAAACGGTGAACCCATAGCTTTGGCAATTTCGTATAGCTCATCATCATTTAACTTAATGAAATCAGCTTTATTCATCAATTTAACAATGCTGTCGATATCGTAATGCGGCGCACGCAGATTAACGTCAAACACCGTAAAATGAGCCGCGTTCACTAACTCCGTTAGTGTGGCTAATGACACCGGACTGCGGCCAATTAAGCTGCCAAATACCAATACATCAGCTTGCTTAACCTGGTTAATAATCGTGTCGGTTAACGCCACATTGTCCCAGGCTGTATCGGCGACAATGTCATAAGAGGCTGAGCCATTTTTGTCTAACGTCACCTCAACGGTACTGGTGCTTTTAAGCGGATTAATCGCAATACAATCGCGGTTAACGCCACGTTCATCAATAAATGCTAACAACTCATGGCCTAATTGATCATCACCTACGGCGCTGATCATTGAGCCTTTAATGCCTAACGCATTGAGCCTGACGCACACATTTAACGGCGCGCCGCCAACACGTTTACCGTCAGGAAAACAATCCCACAAGACTTCACCAAAACAATTGATATTAATATCCGCTTTGGCTTTATGATTCACTAATACACTGTTCATCATGCTTAACCTTTTGCTTGTAATCTTGCTTGCATAATCGCTTTAATATTACTGTTTTCGCCATACAAGTTAGCAATGGCGTTACGGTAGTCTTTACAAAAAACCGCTTGATTGTTTAAGTCGCCAAATAAATCGGTTAACTGTAAAAAAGCTAATGGATCTTGACTCGTTTTACTGGCGAACGTATGTAATTTAGCGGCCATTTGATCGTTAATATCCAGCGCTTCACCTTGTTGGTTAACCTGTTTATCGCTGTATAAGCACCAGGCTGCAATCACCAAACAGGCTAAAGAGGTATCGCGATTTAAGGCTATGTTTTCATTAATGGATGCAATGATAAATTTCGGTAATTTTGCAGAGCTTTCTAAACAAATACGCGCCAGGCTGTCTTTAATATTCGGGTTAGCAAAACGCTCAATTAAGGTATCTTTGTATTGAGTTAAATCGATACCCTCTAACTGATCAATTAATGGCGTGACTTCATCGTCCATAAAACGGCGTAAATAGGTGGCAAATAATGGGTCGGTAACGGCCTCATCAATCGTGGCAAAACCATGAATAGAACCGAGTAAACCTAATACAGAATGACCGGCATTGAGTAAACGGATTTTCATTTTCTCAAATGGGGTAACATCGCTCACAAATTGTGCACCAACAGTATCTAATGCAGGGCGACCATCACTAAAGTTATCTTCAATGACCCATTGAGTAAACGCTTCACAGGTGATTGGCCATTCATCATTAATGTGTAATGTATTGGCGACATGTTCAATATCTGCTTTTGTGGTGACAGGGGTAATACGGTCAACCATTGCATTGGGGAACGCAACATTTGCCGCTATCCATTGCCCTAACTCAGCATCAATTTTACTCACAAATGCTAATAACATTTTACGGGTCATGTCACCGTTATGTTGAATATTGTCGCAAGACTGAATGGTAAAAGGCTTCATGCCATTGGCTTTGCGTTGCATTAATGCGGCAGTGATATACCCAAAGGCGGTGATAGGGTCATGCAGATTAGCCATATCATGGATAATCTCAGGGTTCGCAAAGTCAAACTCACCCGTTGCGGGGTTAAAGTTGTAACCGCCTTCAGTAATGGTCAGAGAGACAATTTTGGTTTGTGGGTTAACTAACTTATCAATCACCTGTTGCTTGTTTTCTGGCGCAAACAGAAAATCAATCATTGAACCAATCACTTGATGATCTATCTGACCATTAGGGTGACGCACCGTTAAACTGTATAAGTAATCTTGCTTAACCAATATGTCACGCAAGCCACGATTAGCGTCTAATAACCCCACACCACAAATAGCCCACGATTCCGAGCCAGGTGTTTTGAGTAATTCATTAACATACATAGCCTGGTGAGCGCGATGAAAACCACCGACACCAATATGCACGATGCCTGCCGTTAACTGACTGCGATCGTATTTCGGCACATCAACATCAGCAGATAAAGTGGATAACGATTGTTGATTTAGCGGGTTAAGTTTAACGTTTGATTGTTGAGTGTGCTGCATACTCATGCCTCGTAAAATATAATAATCGGTTCTGTGTTAGCTCAGTAACACGCCAGACCCAAAGCAATCTTTGATCATTAATATAACCATTAATATGACCATTGCTTTGAGTCACTCATTGGGTTTTATGAATTTAAGTTTTTGTGACGTTTTAATGCAAAGTATGAACAACTAAAATAAATCACCGTACAAACAAAACACACGGTTTCGAATAACGATTTATTGTCTGCGTATATATCCATCGTTGGGCTATAAAACATCACATTCACGGCAAGTGCGGTAATAACCACTAACGAGATAAAGGCAAAACCATTTAATAGCTTGGTAAACTTACTTACATCTTCGATTGTTTCTTTATCACCTTGAGCCATTGCGTCTTGATATTCTGCAATTTGTTGCTGTTCTTTTTCATCAGCAATAATAGCGTCGCTGTAATCTAAATCAGCACCGTATTTTTTGGCTAATACAGTGTAAATAATGATGGTGAATATCCAGGTAGGAATAAACAAATAGTAGAATGAAATCACATCTAAACTGTTTAAACCAAAGCCAAAGATTAATGCTAATGCCCAAGATGCAATGGCTGGTGTGCTTTTAGACAGGTTTTGATATTTAGCCCAGTAGCGAGTTAAGCCGATTTTAGGAAATAACACATGCTCAGCAAATACAATTCCGCCCACAGGCACCACTAATAAACCGGCATACGTCAGTAATGGCAGCATTTGGGTAAATACAAATGGGAAACAGGCAATCACTACCGTGACCATTCCCACAATCGCAGTGGTTCGTTCACGCGATTGATTAACAAAAATAGATTGTGCAGCAAGACCAGCACGATACAAGTTCGCGTTTGCTGTCGTCCATCCTGCAATGATAATAATCACAAAGCCAGAAAAGCCTAAAGCATGATAAGCCACGTCACCAGGATCAAGCTGTGTGATGGTGGTTTTTAACAATACCGCAGTACCCGCGCCCATAATACCGGCCGAGATCCAGGCAATATAATGACCAAAGAACATACCCACACCAGAAAACAGACCATAACTTTTACGTTTAGCAAAACGAAAAATAGCCATGTCGATTAAACCAAAGTGCGTAATCGAGTTGGCAGCCCAGGCAAACCCAATCACTTCAAGTAAACCAATACCAGGCTCGCCTTTATCGTTTAAGCCCGTCCAAATTGAACTGTCGCCAATGGTCATAAAATCTTGCCAGCCACCTAACGTCGTCGTGCCTATAACATGATTTGATAACGCAGGGAATAAACTGAATGAACCGGCAATAAAGATAACAAATAACCAGGGCGCGCAGATTTTAGAAAAGTCAGCAACGGTTGAAAAACCATACATGGCCACTACCACAACGATTGAACCAACGGCCAATACAATCATCACAAACCATAAACTGCTGGGATACCAATTCAACTGCGCGGGAATATCAAACAAAAAGCGCACGGCGGTGGAAGATACGGTAATCATGGCGGCAGAAATCACGGCAAAGATAATTACGTTAGCCCAGTTATAGAGCTTGGTCATTGAATCGCCAGCAATTTTATTTAAATAATTGTACAAACTTAAACGGGTTTCAACGGCAATAGGCGCAGTCAGTAGCCACCAAGAACACATGGCTAACAGGTTACCAATCAGTAACCCTAAAAGAATATCAATGGTCGATGCACCTAAGGCGACAAAGGTTGCACCAATCACAAATTCGGTTGCAGCAACATGCTCCCCAGCATATAAACCTGCAAAATGTTTCCAACCGTGCAACTTATTCTTAGCGACGGGAAGCTGCTCTTCATTCATTTGATGAAATGAAGAATCTCGGTGACTTGTTGTCATTATTGTTATATTCCTATATTTTCAGGTAAATTAATCCCTCACCAATAGCGATGATAAAATTAAGCAACTTACCTTTTTGACTATTTATTATTTCTGTTTAACTGAAATAATAACCCCATTGACGTTCTATTTTCATTAATACGTTTTGCTGCATATAAAGTTTAAGCACAAATAACACTTTATTGCTGATGCTTATTGTATTGTGGTTTATATTGAGATAAACCGACTGACATTATTTTTTAGTCAGTGTTTAACTTTACAATCTATTAATTAAACTCTATTTCTTAAGTTCTATTAATTAAGCTCTATTGATTAACATAAATAAATATAAATCTATTTATGCCAAGTCACTTTAACATCCATAATTCCAGTGACTCAGCCTACTCTGTTAGCATTCTATAATTTATTTCACTTTTGCAAGTATTTGCTCGGCGGTATATTCATTAGTAATTAATGAGTTAATTAACCCGCCTTGCAATGCTGCACATATCGCATTCACTTTACTTTTACCTGCGGCAATACCATAAACGGGTTTACTGGCATTGGGTGTTAACGGCGCACTCATCACTAATTGATTAATGGGATGTGCTAATAACTGCCCTTGATGATCGTAAACCCAACTAATGATTTCACCTGCTGCGCTATCGCTCACCAATTCATTCAATTTATCTTGGTCAATAAAGCCATCGAGCATTAAGGGTGATTGCTCGCCCATCTGCCCTATACCAACAAATATCGCATCCGCCTGTTCAACCAACGCTAAAATACTTTTTATCGGCGCTAACTCATGCAAAATGTTTTTCTCTGTCACTGAGTTTGCAATAACCGGCAATGGCATCGGGTAATGTTTAGCTTGGACTCTGTTCGCCATGCTGACCACAATATCAAATGCTGAAGCTGAACCGTCTGACATCATATTACCGAGCAACGACACAATTTTATGTTGTGGGCATTGCATTGACGGTAACTCATCAATACACGCCTTAAGTGCCCGACCCGTTCCAAATGCCAGCGTTTTCGGTTGTGCCGACTTTAAATAGCGTTCTACCACAGCCGCACTGGTTTGCGCTAAGCCATGTACCGAGCTGTCATCACTGGGATCACTAGGGACAATCTCGCACTCAAGTAAAGAAAATCTGTTTTTAAGTTGCTCAGCCAATTCCATGCATTTTGCAATGGGATGGTCTAAACGGACTTTAATTAAGCCTTCACTCACCGCAAGTGCAACGAGTCGCTGTGCTGATTGCCTTGATACCTCTAATTTCTGTGCTATTTCATCTTGAGTATTTTTAGCCACGTAATACAACCACGCCGCTCTAGCTGCATCTTCTAATCGCGCTAATTCTGAATTTGATTTACTGTCCATGATATTCCTCATTATTCAGTGTTAACGCATTATGCTGGGCATTAACTGAGCGAAATCTTGCCAATCTGTTAATGCCGTAACCTGTGGAAAAGTCTTAGCTACCGGATGATTGTGGTAACTAATATGTCGACCACCTACATAATGAATAACAGGCATATTGGCTGCGACAGCGGCTGATACGCCAAAAAAGCTGTCCTCTATCACTAAGCATTGTTCTGGAGCTACACCCATACGCTTGGCTGCATGTAAAAATAAATCGGGTGCTGGTTTACCGTTTTCAACTTCGCTGCCGGTAAAAACATTCCCAGCAAACACATCACTTAATCCCACCACCGCCAACGCTTTTGTTGTGCGAGGTAAACTGCTGCTTGTGGCAATGCAAAACGGCACAGTTAAGGCTGAGAGTACCTCTTTAATGCCATTCGTAACGGTTAAATCACGCTCAAATGCCAATAACAACTGTTCTCGGTACTGCAATTCAAAAGCTTGTGGCAACGTTATATTCAACAAACTGTTAATTTTGGCCGCGACAGTCGCAAATTGGCAGCCTAAAAAGTGTTGCTGCACAAACGCCATATCAATCTGGGCACCCAACACGGCTAATTTGTCGATTAACACATTCGCGCTGATAACTTCACTGTCGATCACAACACCGTCGCAATCAAAAATGACTAACTTTGGCTTTGTATCCATAAACCAGCCTTAATGAATAAAGAAAATAAGATCCTATTTTACAATGGCTTTAAGCTAAAAATCCCACTTAACTGTCTATGTTAGGCATTATTCGATGCTTATTACGCTCCGTCATCATCTGTAATCAGGGTATGACTACCCTAAACTGAGCTTTTGCACCTAGCGTGAGCATATGCCCTCTCGTTGAGCATATTCTCTCTTCTCAATATTGATGTCAATCACATTTCTTGAATTAAATAAGCAAATCGAGCTTTAGCGGTTGCTTATGTACGTTTTGTGATAATAAAATGTTATTTAAATTCAATAGCGTAATATTAAGTGCACGTTGGAAATACGATAATCACACGATTCAATTTGAGTGAAAATCATTCAATCTGTAATGCAGAACAATCAAGATTGAAGCTTAAGATTGTCATTTGACGCCTTGTACATTGCACCAATTAAACGCATTTTGAAGAAAAGAATGGTTATGCCACCCATTAGAAAAGAATTGTTATGCAGAATTGTTATGCCACCCATTTTAATTATGAACTAACATAACGCCTTTTCACTTTGGTTGCAGTAGTCTTTACCGCCATAAAAATGTAAAGAATAAACCCAATTTATCAATGAACTGAGCATGTATAGTGGTAAATAATGAGTAATACTGCAGATTTAAAGCAGGACTAGCGACTTGATATTAATCAAGCTAAAGTTGAATTATAATTTGGCGCGGAAGTTAATACTTAAGCGCACAGCCAGCGTTGGCAGTTTGATACGCCTTGTCGTCGCTTTCGCTCCAAATGCTCACAGTATTCTGTTAATGCAGGTAACGCCCCTACAGCACCTTTGAATAATGTCCCAAATTCACTAGTGATTTTTAGCCAGTTCTCTGCAGGAATATTCAGTCTGGTTAGAATGTGCTGGCTACTGGCACTAATGGCACCGCATTTGTCTTCTCGAATAAGACGACCCGTATCTTCTACCAGCACAATATAGTCTCTAACGCTGAACATCAGTCCATTCGGCATATCTAGCCGCTCATTACCGACAAAAGGCAGTAACGCTTTGGGTTGCTCACCTTTTATCGCTGAATGTATTCGACGTTGAATACTGGTGTAATCTGAGGTTTCAGGTGTAGTGGCCATCTTGGCTCGAATGGGGTTCAAATCAACATAGGCCATACAGGCCAATACTGCGGCTTCGTCGAGCAGCGCTTGGGATTTGAATCTACCCTCCCAGAACCTGCCAGTGCACTTATCTTCTTTGTTGGCCATTCGCGCTATCGGCTCACTTAAAGAGCGCATAAACCAACTGATATCGACTAAGCGTTGGCGGTATAGGGCAATACAATCATTCACTGTTTTCATTTCAAATTCGTTTAGGTCTTCACCTTTTACAAACTTTTGTGTCAGTAATGTGCCTTTAAAGCCTTTGTGCCATTGAAATAGTACGTCTTTATCTGACCACCGTTTGGCTTTATCAGCATCCACTTTTAATACTACGTGTAAGTGATTACTCATGACGGCATAAGCACAGATATCAATAGCAAAAATGGTGGCAAGCTCAAGGATACGAGCATCAACCCACTCTCGCCTATGCTCAAAGTTCTCACCTGTTGAATTATCAATACCACATAAAAATGCCTTACGTACCACTCGAGAACAACAATGATAGTAAGGCGTATCTTCTAGGCTAACGATTGTCTGTCTGGGTCTGGCCATCTTTAATTACCGTTTTCAAAGGGTAAATAAAGCGTAGTTCACTGTTCGATATTTAGCCAACAATTATGGGTGGCCATGTTATTGGGCTAAAATAAGTGAGGCACGAACAAAAAGCCAACTGTAATTTGTCCGACTTGAAAACCCTTGTTATGTTGTGACTTCACAGTTTCCATTTTTTATTTACGGCATCTGTAATTACACTTTGAGGGTCAACACCCAATTCGGTTAACTTATTACGCAACACTTCAATATGCCACCAAGGACAAGAAGGGTCATTGCAAGCTACATCCGGATCACCTTCATGCTCAAATACTAGATGAAAACACAGCCAATGCATTTGCTCAAAAACTTCGTAATCATCCGAATACTTTTCTACTGGTTTATCACAATGAATACATATTTTAGTTTGACTCATGATTAACATCCGCAGATTTCTTTAAACAACATAACGCCCTAATAATGGGCAAAAAATTGTTGGCTAAAATGTTGAGGAACGAAAACAGCCAACTGTTTTTTGTCCTTATTAATTAGCTTGTTAAGTGGCAAACTCTTCATTGGGTGATTCTAGTAACTCAACCTCATCTAGCTCACACATACCGTTGCCACCATCTAAATAGCGCAAGCCCAAATATACTAATTCACCTGCTTGCTCAGCTTGGATGGCGACAGCAGGTATTCTTTCATTTGTTTCTTCGTCAATTTGTATTACACAGGTAGGAAGTACAGCGTCGCATGCCACACTTCCATCAGGGATGTAAAAAACCGCAATTCCACTTTCTACATCCTGCTCAGTTGCTACCCGTCCTGAAATAGAAGGAAGGCTTTCCCAATCTTCAGATGTGAATGATTCCCACATGCTGGCTCCTTGCCATTTAACGCCCCACTCACCGGAATTTTGGGAGCGTAGCGAGTAAAATTTCCGTGTGCAGTGGCTTGTGTACGCCCAGCATGGGCATGAACTAATGAGGTGAAAGTCCTCTGTAGGAAGGTCACCGTTTAAATAACATACTGTTATTAAACGTTAACTACTAGCGAATGGCAAGGGCTTAATCGCGAGGTTAGGTCCGGAGGAAGCCGCTAGCAAATTTGCGAGCTGATGAACAAGAACATCATATGAGGCGTAGGCTAGAGGTGAGTTGGCACAAGACGACGAAACCACGTGATCTAATGGCCACCGTAAATGATGCAGCAGTGCAAAGAAAGTTCATGTTCTTATCTGGGGAGATCTGCTTAACACGCGATTGGTCATTAACCAGTAAGGCTCTGGTTTATTAAGTGCCTTGGCTTTTCAATTTCATCGACTGAAAAGAGCGAATCAGATGGAAACCGATAGCGCATGACGAGGTAACTTGACATGTGATTAAGCAGAAGTCAGCAGACGGCATAGTAGCCCAACGCCCATCGTAATGGTTGGGACATGGTGAAGGCCTGAACATTTAGAAGAAGGAGGAGTCTTGTCAAACTTGTCGATACCCACTACGTCGCCAGACGATTACTATCGGCAGCGTATTGATATGCAACCGGCCTTCAACCGCGATCTATTTCAACAACTGCTCGAACCTGAAAATCTACACCGAGCTTGGCGTCAAGTTAAAGCCAATAAAGGTGCAGCGGGCATCGATGGCATGACCATCGAAGCCTTCCCGCTCTGGATGCAACAAGGCGGCTGGCAACAGTGTAAATCTCAATTAGAGCGAGGTGAATACCAACCCTCAGCGGTCAGGCGCGTAGAGATCGACAAACCCGATGGCGGTAAACGCAAATTGGGGATCCCTAACGTCATTGACCGTGTGATACAGCAAGCTATTGCACAAATACTCACGCCACTGTTTGACCCATTCTTCTCGACTAATAGCTTTGGCTTTAGGCCGAACAGAAATGCTAAACAAGCGGTACTGCAAGTCAGGGATATCATCAAACAGAAACGCAAATTTGCCGTTGATGTTGATCTGTCTAAGTTCTTTGACCGAGTTAATCATGATCTCTTGATGACTCAGCTGAGGAGCAAGGTACAGGATAAGCGTCTGTTGGCGCTTATCGGTAAGTACCTACGAGCAGGGGTGATGGTCAATGACCAATTTGAAGCAAGCTTTGAAGGTGTGCCTCAAGGCGGTCCACTCTCGCCATTACTCTCTAACATTATGTTGGATAGTCTGGATAAAGAGCTGGAAAGCCGAGAGCACAAATTCGCCCGCTACGCGGACGATTTTATCATATTGGTAAAATCTCAACGCGCTGGCGAACGGGTACTCAAGAGTATTACTCAATACCTTGCCACTAAGTTAAAACTGGTTGTAAATGAACAGAAAAGCCAAGTGGTTAAGGTCGCTCAAAGCAAGTTTCTTGGGTTTACATTTAACCGAGGCAAGATCCAGTGGCATGCTAAAACATTACACATTTTCAAACAAAAGATGAGACGACTAACGAACCGAAATTGGGGCGTGAGTATGAGTTATCAGCTATTTAAAGTGCGTCAATACATGCAAGGCTGGATCAATTATTTTGGCATCGCTAACGCTTATCAAGGGTGTGTCGATTTAGACCATTGGATCCGACGTCGTGTTCGTATGTGTTACTGGCGTCAGTGGCGAAAACCACGGACTAAGGTACAAAACTTACTTAAGCGTGGCGTCAGGATCCAAGTGGCTGTTGGTTGTGGGATCACAAGCAAAGGTCCATGGCGAAGTTCGAAAACACCAGGGATACAGCAAGC